>JBASRK010000104.1:0-48031 GCA_049273775.1 Candidatus Acidiferrales bacterium | reverse complement strand
TTAAAGCGGTACGTGAGCTGGGTTCAGAACGTCGCGAGACAGTTCGGTCCCTATCTGGTGTGGGCGCAGGAGACTTGAGAGGAGCTGTCCCTAGTACGAGAGGACCGGGATGGACGGACCTCTTGTGTACGGGCTGTCCCGCCAGGGGCATCGCCCGGTAGCCAAGTCCGGAAGAGATAATTGCTGAATGCATCTAAGCAAGAAGCTCGCCTCGAGATAAGGTCTCCCAATCCCGCTTCGGCGGGGTAAGAAGGCCGGTCGAAGACTACGACCTTGATAGGCGGGGGGTGGAAGCGCAGCAATGCGTGAAGCTGACCCGTACTAATCGGCCGTTCGGCTTGACCATAAAACTTTCCCAAACCGTCGTGACCATCCGAGCAGGATGGTCATCCTGAGTGCCGCAACGCGGCACGAAGGATCTCTCTTCAGAAGAAAGAGACGCAACGATGGTTCAAGCGAAGCAGGATTTGCGGCTCGCCAGCCTTATTCAGTTGCAAAGTTTGACTCTCGGCTCTCAACGGTCGGCGGTCAGCTTTCTCGAATTTCCTGGTGGTTATACCGCGGGGGTCACACCCGTTCCCATCCCGAACACGGTAGTTAAGCCCCGCAGGGCCGATGATACTGCGCTGGTAACGGCGTGGGAACGTAGGTCGCCGCCAGGATAAAAAACGAAAAAAGGCCCGTCCCCTATCTGCGGTACGGGCCTTTTTCATTTTCCGCCCACATTTGCCGCACCGCAGGGCCACGGCCCGGATGCCTTGCGGGCTGCGCCCCTGCAAGACGGCGACCGCGTGCACCGATTCTGCGCTTGACGCGATGGTCGCACTGCCCCAAGCTGGTGCAATGAGCTCCGGCCGAGTCGTGTTGCAGGTTTGCATTCTCCTCGGGGCCGCTGTGCTGATCCCCGCGAGCCGCGCGCACCAGCGCTCCGATAACACGCAGACCCCGTCCGCTTCGCAATCGCAGCCTGTCCCGGCGCACCTGCTGGTCTTCGGCGCAGCCTTGCATGAGCGCGCCGCGCCGGAGCTCAAGCATTGGGTCAAGGGCTACGTGAAAAAGGAATTCAAGCAGGTCCCATCCGATGCGAGCGCGCCGGGTGCGGCGGTCACGCAGCGCTTCCTATCGGCCTCGCCGGAAGCGCGAACCGCCGTCGTTTTCCTGCTCTTCTACACCGGCTACCACGAGGAAGGTGAAAACCAGAAGCTGCTCGAAGCCAGCATCCACGAGATTGATCACTGGATTGAAGACCTGCAGTGGCGCCGGCCGACCCGGCCGGATCTTGCCATAGAGACATACGGTGACAGACGGCGGGGCTTACAAGTCGAACGCCTCCAGCGGGAACGCAAAATGAAATCCGCTGAGCTGGAGACTTCGCGCCAGCGCGCCAACGCCTACCTCAATCTCCTTCTGGCCCAATATCCGAGCGTGAAAGACACCGACCCCGCCGTCCTGGCAACCGTGAAGTGATTCTTCTGGCGCCATGGGCATCGGCACGGCCTTCGCGATGCGCGCCGCACGGGTCTCCAGTTTCTTGGCCTCTTCGATCCAGTCCACGAAATCCTTCTTCCGCGAGTAGGAGAGCTTCTCCAAGGCCGCCCTGGCGCGAGCGTCCTTCGCAAGCGCGCGCTTGACTTTCGACTTGCGGCTTACTTCACCCGTTCGTCGGATTCGATCTTGCCGTCGCGGATGTGAATGATGCGGTGGGCGTGCGCGGCGATATCGTGCTCGTGGGTGACCAGGAGGATGGTGTTGCCCTGCTGGTGCAGCCGGCCGAGCACACCCATAATCTCTCCGCCGGTCTGCGAGTCGAGGTTCCCCGTAGGCTCGTCGGCCAGCAGTATCGAAGGCGAATTCACCAGCGCCCGGGCGATGGCCACCCGCTGCCGCTGTCCGCCGGAAAGCTCATTCGGCTTGTGCAGCATGCGGTCGGCCAGGTCCACTAACTCGAGCGCGCGCTTGGCCCGCGCCACGCGCTCCTCGGCCGGCGTGCCGTTGTAGATCAGCGGCAACTCGACGTTGTGCAGCGCCGTGGCCCGCGGCAGCAGGTTGAAGGTCTGGAAGACGAAGCCGATCTCCTTGTTGCGGATGTAAGCCAGTTCGTCGTCGTCCAGCTCGCTCACCAGCCGCCCGGCCAGCCAGTATTTGCCGCCCGAGGGCGAATCGAGACACCCGATCAAGTTCATCAGCGTGGACTTGCCCGAGCCCGACGGGCCCATGAGGGCGACGTACTCGCCCTTGGCGATCTCTACGTCCACCCCGCGCAGGGCGTGCACCTGCTCGGCGCCCATCTCGTAGATCTTCGTTAGTCCTTCGGTCTTGATGGCCAGGCCGCGGTCGACCAGATCCTGACGAAATGAGTCGGAGGCGGTTGCTTCCACAGGCATGGAGCGGCTCCTCGGCGCTTAGACGCTGCTCAGCTCTTGTCGGCTTCTTCCTTCTTGGGGGTCTTGTTGTCCACCTTGACGCTGGCGCCGGGGCGCAGGGTGCGCAGCGCCTTGTAACTCCCGGTAACGATCTGGTCGCTCTCTTTGAGCCCGCTGGAGACCTCGATGTCGGTGACGCCGGTGATGCCGGTCTCGACCTTCACGAACTCGGCCTTGTTGCCGCGCACCACGAACACGCCCTGGATCTCTTCCTTCTTGGGATCGGTGCCGGTGGCGGTCTTGCTGGCCGCGAGCGTCACGCCTTCGTCGCCCTTCTTGCCGGCCTCTTTCGCGGCTGCTTCCAGGTCCTTGCGCGTGCGCACCGCCAGCGCCTGGATGGGGATGCTCAGTACGTTCTTCTTTTCTGCGGTCTTGATCTTGGCCGTGGTGGAAAGCCCCGGGCGCAGGTTGTCGGGCGGGCTCTCGAGCGTGACCACCACCTTGAAGTCCTTGGCTTCCTGGGTGCTCGCGGTGGTCTGCGTGGTGGCCAGGCCCGAGGTGCGCAGCACGGCCTGCGTGCCCACTTCGGTGACGTGCCCCTTGAAGGTCTTGCCGGGCATAGCGTCAATGGTGACCTCGCCTGTTTGGCCGTTGCGGACGTTGACGATGTCAGTCTCGTCCACCTTGACTTCCGCGGTCACTACGGACATATCCGATATGGTCATCAGGTAACTGCCGGGCGAGTTCTGGATGCCGGGGACGACGTTTTCGCCGACGCGCACGGCGATGTAGGTGACCACGCCGTCGATCGGCGCCGTGTAGGTGGTCTTGCGCAGGACGTCCCGCGACCGGCTGAGCGTCGCGCCACTTTGTTCGAGCAGCGACCCCGCCTTCTCCAACTCCGCGCGCGCTTGCTGCAGTCGGGCGTTGGTGGCATCCAGGCCCGCGACGGCGCTGTCATACGCCGACTTGCGCGCATCATAATCCGCCTTGGGGATTAGCCCGTCCTTGTAAAGATTCTGGGCGCGTTCCCAGTCGAACCGGGCCCGCTCGAGGTCGGCCTGGCGCTGGGTTACATCGGCCTGCGCCGAGCGATAACTGGCCTGGGCGGATCTCACCGTCGCCTCGGACGAGCTCTGCCCGGCCCGCTGCGCATCCACGTCGGCGCTGGGCTGAATGTTCTCCAGGCGCAGCAGGACGGCGCCGCGCTTGACCGTGTCGCCTTCTTTCACCGCAATCGCTAGAATTTTCCCGAAGCCCTCGCCCAACACATTGGTGTAGGTCTTCGGCTTGATCTCCCCTGACGCCGTCACAACCGAGATCAAGTCCTGGCGGGTTACCGGGCCGGTCTGCACCGTCACCACGTCCTTGTGGGAGTAGTTCACACTCCACAGCACCACTCCGCCGAGCACACCTGCTGCGGCGACACCGATAGCCACTTTTTTCCACGTCTTCATTGTTAACTTCCTTTTTCCTCAGCGTGCGCAGGCCCACCCCGCCGCACAAATTGTTATACGATCAAGCCGGCAGAAAAGTTTCCGCCGAAGCCCCTCAGGTGTCAGCGGATCGAGCGGACGCAATGCGCGGGAGCAGACCCCCGACCGCGGCCTCCTCGCCGGAGGACCTGCGAAGCTCCAGGCTACCAGGCACCTATTCTAAAGTCTTCCGGGAAATAAGGGAAGCCGCCGGCACCTGGCGGTCGGCTGGGGCGCTGCCCCAGGCAACCTCTCAGCCGGGGAGCGATTCTCAATCGTATATCCGCAAGCGAGCCAGGGGATTCTTTGATTGACGTGTCGCCAGGCAGAGGCTAGAATCTGAGTTCCCACTCGGGGTGAGGTGTCTTCGTGAAGTGCTGGCGGTCCATCTTGTTCACCGGCATCCTCTCCGGAGGCTTGCTGTTGGTGCCGGCCACGCTTGCGCAAGATAAAGCGCAAAAACAAGATAAGCCAGTCGACCAACTAACCCCGAAGGAGCGCAAACAGCGCGAAAAGCGGTTGTACAAGGAGCTGGCCAGCCCCTACAAAAAATGGCTGGAAGAAGAGGTCGGCTACATCATCACCGACGAGGAGCGCACCGCCTTCCTGCGCCTGTCGAATAACGAGGAGCGCGAACAGTTCATCGAGCAGTTCTGGCTCACCCGCGACCCCACGCCGGACACACAAGAGAACGAATTCAAGGAAGAGCACTATCGCCGCATCGCCTATACCAACGAGCGCTTCGCCTCGGGCATCCCCGGCTGGAAGACCGATCGCGGCCGCATCTACATCATCTGGGGCCCCGCTGACGAGATTGAATCGCACCCCAGCGGCGGCACCTATAGCCGGCCCCAGGAAGAGGGTGGCGGCTCGACCTCGACCTACCCGTTCGAGAAGTGGCGCTACCGATATCTGGAAGGCATCGGCAACGACGTCATACTGGAGTTCGTGGACCCCACTGGCACGGGGGAGTACCACCTGACCATGGACCCGTCGGAGAAGGATGCGCTCTCTCGCATCCCCGGCGCCGGCCTGAGCGATCTCGAGGCCATGGGACTGGCGAGCAAGACCGACCGCTTCAGCCGCAGCGATGGCACCCTGCTGCCGAAAGCGATGGGAGGGACCCCGGTGCGCATGGGTGAGTTTGAGCGCCTGGAGCTGTACGCCAAGGTCCAGCGCCCGCCGGTCAGATTCAAGGACCTGGAGGCTGTGGTCAGCTCGCGGATCGTCCGCAACCAGATCCAGTTCGATTACCGCTTCGATTTCCTGCGGGTGACCAGCGACACCGTGCTGGTGCCCATCACCGTGCAGATCCCCAATCGCCAGTTGACCTTCCAGAACCACGAAGGTGTGCACTCGGCGGTGATGAACCTGTTTGGCCGCATCAGTACCCTGACCGGGCGGGTCGTACAGACCTTCGAGGATGTCATCAGTCGCGATTTCCCCGAGTCGCTGCTCCAGGCCTCGCTCAAAGGCTCCTCGATCTATCAGAAAGCGGTGCCGCTGCGCCCGGGCCTCTACCGGCTGGACATCGTGATCAAAGATGTACAGAGCGGAAACGTGGGGGTGGTCAACACCCGTCTGGCCGTGCCACGCTATGCCGACGACAAGCTGGAGGCAAGCACGCTTATCCTGGCCGACCAGATCGAGCGCGTCCCCGCCAAGCAAGTGGGCTTGGGCCAGTTCGTGCTGGGCTCTTCCAAAGTTCGACCCAAGCTCAACCAGGAATTCGCTGCCAGTGACAAAATGGGGATCTTCCTCCAAGTGTACAATCTCAAGGTGGACGATAAGTCGCACAAGACCAGCGCCTCAATCGAATATCGCGTCCGCAGGGACCAGCAGGACGTGCTCAAGTTGATGGACAGTTCCGAGCAGCTCAACCAGAACGGCGAGCAGATCACCATCGAACGCATGCTGCCGTTGGGCGGCCTGTCGCCGGGCCACTATAAACTCGAAGTGGTGGCCACCGATCAACTCACCAACCAGACCATTTCCCGCTCGGCAGAATTCACGGTGAAGCCCGCGGAGGAAAAAGCTGCGGCCAAGAAATCGCCGGGGAGGTAAAACGCCGTGAGGTCTCGACGCATCATTGCACTTGGCTGGGTGAGCGTGCTCACCCTGATCGCCGCCGGTTCGGCTGCTGCAGCGCCGGGTTACGGCAAGCTTTCCGGCGTTGTCGTGGACCCGACCGGGACGCCGCAGATGGGTGCGACCGTCTGGGTGCTGGCCGAAAATGCTGCCCGCTCGACGTCCGCGCAGTTACTGACCAACCAGCGCGGCCTGTTTTCGAGCGAGCGCCTGCTTCCGGGCCTCTACTCGGTGCGCGTCACCCTAGCCGGGTTCCTGCCCAGCATTGAGCGGCACGTCCGCGTCAGCCCCAATCTCACCACCTTGCTGAAGATTGAGCTGGATTCACCCTTCGCTGCGCTCGACCGCCTGCGGCGGCGCCCTGAGCAGCAAACCGACTCGGATGAATGGAAGTGGGTGCTGCGCACTTCCGCCGCGACGCGTCCCGTTCTCCAGTGGCTGGACGGCGATGTGGTGGAGGGCGATGCGCAGTCGGCGACCGAGGCCGACCGGAAGCGTCAGCCGCGGGGACGCGTCGAGCTCACCAGCGGCGCGCGGCGCCCCGGCTCGGTCTCCAACCTCGCCAACTCTCCCGCCACCGCCTTCTCCTACGATCAAAGGATCGGGCGCGCCAGCCACTTGCTGCTGGCAGGTCAGATGAGCTACGAGCGCTCTGCCTCAATGGGCTTCGCGACGGTGTGGCTGCCCGCCGGCGATCCCAACGGCGCGCACACGACCCTAGTGCTGCGCCAGTCCACCCTGGGCCCCGGCGGCTTGACGTTCCGCGGTGTGCGTATGGAACACGCCGACCAGTTGGCCTTGGGCGAACGTTTTGTCCTGCATTACGGCGCCGAATACGTCCTGGTAGGCTTGGGCCGTTCGGCCTCATCGCTGCGGCCTCGCGGCGAATTGGAGGTTCACCTCTCCCCGAACTGGCGCGCCTCGCTGCTGATGGCCGCACGCCCGGGGTCGGCCGCTGACATGCGCTCGAACGCGCTGCAAACCGCGCTGGGCGCGCTCGACGCCTTCCCAGCTGTGCTTTGGCGCAACGGCCATCCGGTGCTCGAGGGCGGCTGGCATGAAGAACTCGCCGTCGAGCGCCGGCTCGGAGCTGGTACCAGCGTGCAGGTCGCCGCGTTCCGCGACGATGCGCGGCACCTGGCAGTCTTCGGCCGCGGTGCGACCTCCAACCCGGACTTTCTACAGGACTTCTTCTCCAACGGGTTTCTCTACGACGGCGGCGCATCGGGCTCCTGGGGAACGCGGGTTGCCTACCGGCAGAAAATCTCCGACGACTTGGAGATCGCGGCGGTGTACGCCTGGGCCGGCACGCTCGCCCTGCTCGAGGATCCAGCCGCCGGCTTGGCACTGCGCGACTCCTTGCAAACGCGCTATCGCCACAGCCTCGCGGCGCGGCTCTCTGGGCGGATCCCCCGCTCGGGCACCCGAGTTGCCGCCAGCTACAAGTGGGTGAACCAACCGGTTTCCTCGCGACAGGACATCTTCGGCGAAGCGGCCTTCCAGCTCGATCCTTATCTCAATCTCAGCGTGCGGCAGGCGTTGCCGAGCTTCGTGATGGGCGGCAGGTGGGAGGCCCAGGCAGACATTCGCAATCTTCTCGCCCAGGGGTATGTGGCGGTAAACGGGCGAGATGGCCGGGTCCTACTGGTGCCGGCGTTCCGGTCTTTCCGAGGTGGGGTCAGCTTCCAATTCTAGGTGATTCCGCAGGTCTACTGAAAGTAGGACAATGCCTTCCGAAAACGGGATTCGTGTCAGTCAGTCTTCTCATAAGGAAAATATCCCTTTTATTTTCAGTAGGTTAAGTCTAACTAATTCTAATATCCTCTGGCAGCAGACGTGCTCGCTGTGGGTTTGTTGGTCTATGTAGGCACAGGACTGCCTCGATGAAAGATAGTCTCCGCATGCGTTTTGGCGCAGTCACTCTGGCGCTGGTGACTGTCGCGGCGATCATTTTCGGGATTCTGAACTTCCAGCAGCGGGCGCGCTTCAATACGCCGGACGACGGCATCTCCTGGTTGGATACCCCGCAGGGTGTGCAGGCGTGGCACGTTTCACCCGATTCGCCCGCAGCGCGTGCCGGGATCAAGCCTGGCGACACAGTGCAGGCGGTAAACGGCGTGGAGATCCACCGCGCCGTGCAGGTGACGCGGCAATTGTGGCGGGCAGGCCTGTGGACGCAGGTGCGCTACCGCATCATGCGCGCGGGGCGTGAGTTTGAGACCTCGCTGGTCACGGTGCCGACCGAGAAGCCCTTCTCGATCGAGAACTACCTGCGCCTTGTCGGGCTGCTGTATCTATTCATCGGGCTGTTCATCTTTGTGCGTCGCTGGAACGCCGCCCGCGCCGTACATTTCTACGTTTTCTGCCTGGTTTCGTTCATCCTGTACTCATTCCACTACAGCGGCAAGCTGAACGGTTTCGATTCGATCGTCTACTGGACGAACATCGTGGCGCGGCTCTTGCAGCCGGCGCTGCTGGTTCACCTCGCGCTGGTCTTCCCGGAGCGCCGCGCCTCGGGCAGCGCCCACAGGGCGAAACTCGCGGCCGTGTACGGCCCGCCGGCGGCCTTGCTGCTGCTCCACGTCGGCGTAGCCACCCAGGCGCTCGGCTTCGTGCCCTGGCTCGGCGCCCGCGTTGTGCTCGACCAGATCGAGTTGGGTTATCTGGGCGCATATTTCGTGGCGGCAGCGCTGGTCTTCCTGCGGAGCTACCGCCGTGCGCCGAGCGGCGTGCTGCGGCAGCAGTTGAAGTGGGTCACCGGCGGAACGTTTGCCGGCATTGTGCCGTTCCTGCTGCTCTACATCTTGCCGTTCTTCCTCGGCCTGGTGCCGCGGCCGTGGATGAAGTTTTCCGCTGTATCGCTGGCGCTGATTCCCCTGTGCTTCGGCTACGCCATCATCCGCTACCGGCTGATGGATGTGGACATCATCTTCAAGCGCGGACTGGCCTATACGGTGGCTACCGCCGGTGTGGTAGCGGTCTATTTCGCGTTTGTCGCGCTGATCGGTGAGCTGTTCCATACGGCCTGGCCCACCGGCACGGCCGGCGGGATAATCGCCATCGTCGTCGCCGCATTTCTCTTCCAGCCGTTCCGCGACTGGATCCAGGCGCGCCTGGACCGTTTCTTCTACCGCGACCGATTCGATTACCGGCGCACGCTGATCGAGTTCGGCCGCACGCTCACCAACGAAGTGCGCCTGGAGCCGATGCTTGGCTCGGTGATGGACCGCATCTCGCAGACGCTGCTGGTGGACCGCCTGGCACTGTTCCTGGAGGACCCTGCCCAGCCGGGCCGGCTGCAACTGGGGCGCTCGATGGGCGTGCGATTCACCGAGCCGCTCGACTTGAGCTTCCTGGACCCGGAATGCCCCACGTTTGCCCGCGGCTACCTGTTCTTTGAATCGCCCCGCACGGTGGCCGAGTCCTCGGAATCCGTGCGCCGCACTCTCGAGCAATTGGACCTGAATTATTACATCCCTTGCCGCATCCGTGAGCGCACCGTGGCCGTGCTGGGATTGGGCAAAACGGTGGACGGCGATTTCCTCTCGAGTGAGGACGTGGAGCTGCTGTTCACCATCGCCGGCTACGTGGCGATCGCCCTGGACAATGCGCAGCTCTACAGCTCGCTCGAGCAGAAAACCGTACAGATCGAGCGGCTGAAAGACTTCAGCGAGAACATCGTCGAATCGCTCAACGTCGGCGTGCTCGCGGTGGACCTGGAGGGCCGCGTCGAGTCTTGGAACACGCAGCTCGAACAGATGATCGGCGTGCCGCGGCGCGAGGCCATCGGCCGCAAGCTGGAAGAAGTCCTGCCGCTCGACCTGGTGGCCGAGGTCGCCGCCCGCGCCGCCGACGAGCATGTTTCCGGTATCTACAAGTTCCACCTGCGCAACCGCGCCGGGCGTGCGCTGGTGGTAAACGTCTCCATTGCGCCGCTGGTGGGCAAGGCGGGCGAGCGGATCGGCCGGCTGATCCTGCTCGACGACATCACCCAGCGCGTGCGCCTGGAAGAGCAGCTCGTGCAGACCGAAAAGCTCACCTCGCTCGGCCTGCTGGCGGCCGGGGTGGCGCACGAGGTCAATACGCCGCTCGCAGTGATCTCCAATTACATCCAGATGCTGGCCAAGCAGTTGCCGGGCGACGACCCGCGGCACAAGCTGATCGAGAAGATCGTCACGCAGACCTTCCGAGCAAGTGAAATTGTCAACAACCTGCTGAATTTTTCGCGCACCGGGGCCGCCGAGTTCACCGAAGTGAACCTGAACGGCGTGGTGGAGGAGACCCTCTCGCTGGTATCGCACCCGTTCCGGACCGCCCGCGTCAACGTGATTAAGGCCTTGCAGGCGGACTTGCCTGCGGTGCTGGGCTCGAATAACCGTCTCCAGCAGGTCTTCCTCAACCTGTTCATGAACGCCCGCGATGCCATGCCCAACGGCGGGATGCTCGAAGTGCGCACCGCGTCCAATAACGGCTACGTCGAAGTCGAGGTCACCGACACCGGCACCGGCATCCCTCGCGAAAATCTGATCCGCATCTTCGACCCGTTCTTCACCACCAAGTCCTCCGGCCGCGGCACCGGCCTGGGTCTTTCGGTCAGCTACGGCATCATCAAGGAGCACGCCGGGAAGATCGACGTGCGCTCCACGCCCGGCAAGGGCACCTCCTTCCGTCTCGAGTTCCCCACGGCCCGGAAAGCCGTCAATGTCTAAAGGCTCCATCCTCGTCGTGGACGACGAGGCGGAAATCCGCGAAGGACTCGAACTGCTGCTGAGCTCCGAGGGCTACGGCGTCTCGAGCGCCGGAACCGGCGATGCCGGCCTGGCCAAGCTCGAGGAACAGCCCTTCGACCTGCTGCTGCTCGACGTCAGTCTCCCCGACCGCAATGGTCTCGAGCTGCTGCGGGAGATTCGCCGCCGCGACCCGTACCTTTCCGTGGTGTTGATCACTGCCTACGGCTCCATCGAGATGGCCCGCGCCGCGTTCAAGAGCGGCGCGCAGGACTACATCACCAAGCCGTGGTCGAACGATGAGTTGCTCGCCCAGGTGGCTCAGGCGGTCGAGGGCCGGCGCCTGCGCGAGGAAAACGTCCAATTGAAGCGCGCGCTCAAGCAGCGCTACAACTTTCCCAACATCGTGGGCAAGAGTGAGAAGATGCTGACCCTGCTCGATCTGGTCACCCAGGTGGCGCCCTCGCGTTCGACGGTGCTGATCACCGGCGAGAGCGGCACGGGCAAGGAGCTGATCGCTAAGGCCATTCACTCGGCCTCGACGCGCGCCGACAAGCCCTTCGTGCCGGTCAATACCGGTTCAATCCCGGTGGACCTGCTCGAGTCGCAACTGTTCGGCCACGTCAAGGGCGCGTTCACCAGCGCCGTGGCCTCCAAGAAAGGCCTGTTCGAGGTTGCCGACCAGGGCACCATCTTTTTCGACGAGATCTCCACCATCGGCCCGGAAACGCAGGCCAAGCTGCTCCGGGTGATCCAGGAGCGCGAGTTCATGCGGCTGGGCGGCACCGAAACGATCAAAGTGGACGTGCGCATCCTGGCGGCGTCGAACCTCGACCTCCTGGGCCTGGTGCGCGACGGCCGCTTCCGCGAAGACCTGTTCCACCGGCTCAACGTCATCGCCCTGCACCTGTCGCCGCTGCGTGAACGCAGGGAGGATGTCCCGCTGCTGATCGAGCATTTCCTGCGGCGCTACTGCGAGGAGAATGCGAAGCCCCTGCAGCGGTTCACCCATGCCGCGTTGAAGCTGTTGATGGACTACGACTGGCCGGGCAATGTGCGGGAGCTCGAAAACGTCGTCGAGCGCTCCGTGGTGCTCTCCACGCAGGAGATGATGGACATCGACCTGCTGCCCGAAACCGTGCGCACCAAGGAGATCGTCAAGGGCGTGCGGCTGCACCTGGCCGAGGTGATGCCGCTGCTGCCGGGCGAGCCCGGCGCGCGTGTCGGGGCCGATAACTCCGCGCCCTCGCTGTTTCAGATCATGGAAGAGGTCGAGCGGCGCATCATCATGGACATGCTCGAGCGCACTGGCTGGAACCAGACCGAAGCCGCCGAACGCTTCCAGATCCCGCTCTCCACGCTCAACCAGAAGATTAAGCGCCTCGGCATCGAAGTCCGGCGCCGCACCCCGGGCCGCGCCCCGGCCGCCGACGACCCTGTCCCGCACCCCGCTGGCAAGTAAACCCTACCCGCTTAGCGCCGCCGCCGGACCCGAATGATGTAGGATTGCGCACAGACAGGGGTAAGAATCATGAGCCGCATGAACAAACTAGTTTTCGTATTCGGAATGGCCATTGCTCTCGGTGGAGGGCCGCTTCTCGCCCCTCCGCAGCCGCCAAAGCAAAGGCTAGGCGGAGGGGTCATCGACACGTCGAAAGTCGTCGATCTCACCTATAGCTTTGACCAGAGCACCATCTATTGGCCGACCGCAAAATCTTTCGACTGGCAAAAGGAGTCCTGGGGGATCTCGCCGGGCGGCTACTGGTACACTGCGGCGCGCTACGCAGCGAGCGAGCACGGTGGTACGCATCTCGACAGCCCCATTCACTTCGCTGAAAACAAGGCGACCGTGGATCAGGTCCCTCTCTCTCAATTGGTCGGCGCCGCAGTGGTGATTGACATCGCCCCGGCTTGCGCAAAAGACCCGGATTATCGACTCGGCGTGGCGGACATCGCAGCGTGGGAGAAGCAGCAGGGCGCGATTCCCGACAGGGCCATCGTGCTGGTGCGGACAGGATGGGGAAAGTTCTGGCCGGACCGCACGCGCTACCTGGGAAGCGCCACGCCCGGAGACACCGCTCATCTCCATTTCCCCGGCATCTCTCGGGAGGCCGCGGAGTTTCTGGTGACCCAGCGAAAGATCAACGGCGTGGCGATCGACACGGCGAGCATGGACTACGGCCCGTCAAAGGACTTCATCGCCCACCAGATCATCAACGGCGCAAACGTTTACGGCCTCGAAAACGTCGCCAACCTGGAGAAGCTTCCGCCCACGGGTGCGACCCTCATCGCACTGCCCATGAAAATCAAAGGCGGGACGGGAGCACCGACTCGGATCATCGCCATCTTGCCGTAGACGCCCTTCCCGGCTGGCTCTCTATTTCGACTAACAGGAGGCGATCAGCCGCCGCTCGTGGACTTTTTCCTTTCAAACTCGGGTGCGTAGTTGCGAGGCATCAGAGTGGTGGAAAGGTCCACGCCGCTCAGGTCCACACCGTCGAGATCAGTCTCCCGCAGGATGGTGATGTTCATGTCGGCCCCTGCGAACTGCGCGCCGCGGATGTTCGCGGCACGGAAATTGGCGTTGCGCAGGTTGGCACGGTGGAAGATGGCGCCGCCCAGATCGCACCGGAACAGCTCCACACCGCTTACCTGGGCCTCGGTCAGGTCGGCGCCGGGCAGCACGGCCTCGGTCATGTCGGTGTTGCGCAGGTCGGCTTTGCGCAGATTTGCGCCGGTAAGATTCGCGCGGGTCAGCTTGGCCCGGCGCAGGTCGGCCTCCTCGAGCCGCACCCCCTTCAGGATAGCATCGGTCAGGTTGACTCCGGTCAGGTCGCCCCGGGAAAGGTCAGCCCCCGACAAATCAGCGCGCACGCCGCCCGGCTCGCCGCGGAAGAACCGCAGGTGAGCCTCCAGGATCTCGCTCACCCGTTTCCCATGGTAGCGAATGCTCTTAAGCTTTCTCAGTCCCTTAGATGAGAACCACATATCTCTCCCTGATCCGCTCATTCAAAAAGATTGGTGCCCGAAGCAGAGAATCTTAATGGAACGCAGCGTTGCTGTGAAGCGTTCAACCACTCGTTCGCAGTGAAGGGACGGGTGTGCTCGCCATAGTCTTCGACCGCCCTTGCTGAATGCATGTGGTACTCTTTGGCGCGATGCCGATTCTCGAGAAGCTGAAGAACCGCGCCCGGGCCTACCCGCAACACATCGTGTTGCCCGAGGGCGAAGACCGCCGCACTATTGCCGCGGCGGCGCGCATCGCCCGGGAGCGCTACGCCAAAATCACGCTGCTCGGACGCGCAAAGCTGATCGCCCCGGCGGCCGAGGAGCTGGGCGCCAGCCTCGAGGGCGTCACGCTTCTCGATCCGGCGGCAAGCCCCCGCCTGGACACCTACGCGCAGATCTATTTCGAGCGGCGGCGCGCCCGCGGCACGACCCTCGAAGAGGCCGGAGAAATCGCTCGCCGGCCGCTCTACTTCGCGGCGCTTATGGTGGCCGCCGGGGACGCTGACGGGTCAGTTGGCGGGGCAACCAACACGACTGCCGAAACCGTGCGCGCAGCACTGTACACCATCGGGTTGGTGCCGGAATACAAGCTCGTCTCGAGCTTCTTTCTGATGGTCGTGCCGCCGCGGGCGGGAATGGAATTCGGCATCGAAGGTGCGCTGCTGTTTGCCGATTGCGGCGTCGTCCCCGACCCCTCGGCCAGCGACCTGGCCGATATCGCCTTGGCCACGGCCGAAAGCGCTCGGGTGTTCCTCGAGGCCACCCCGCGAGTGGCGCTGCTATCGTATTCGACCAAAGGCTCGGCAGAGCACGCCCGCGTCGAAAAGGTGCGCGAGGCGCTGCGCATCCTCAAGGCCCGCGCCCCGGACTTGGCCGTGGACGGTGAGCTGCAAGCCGACGCCGCGCTGGTGCCGGCGGTGGGCGCGAGCAAGGCGCCGGGCTCGCCCGTGGCAGGCCGCGCCAATGTGCTGATCTTCCCCGACCTCGACTCCGGCAATATCGCTTACAAGCTGGTCGAGCGCATCGCCGGCGCCGACGCCCTGGGGCCCATCCTCCAGGGCCTGGCCCGGCCGGCCAACGACCTCTCGCGGGGCTGCTCGGCCGAGGACATTGCCAACGTTGTCGCTCTCACGGCTCTGCAGTCCATTGCGCGCAAGCAATCCCAAGGCGTGGGCGCGCATCCAAGCGACTAAGGCTGTTTGGAACCACAGATGAGCACGGATCAACGTAGATTATTTTCGCGGCAGGACCTCACAACTACGATCAAGAGGAAAGCGCCAGCTCTCTGGAGACTGTTTCTTCTATCAGTGTTCATCTGTTTTCATCTGTGGTTTTTCTCCCTGTCCGCTTCTGCGAGCGAGCAGAACCCTGTCGCCGGCCTCGCCGCGGGCCGCGTGTTCCTCTACGTTGCGAGCGACGGCATCGTCATCGGCGCACTCGAACAGAATTCCAAAGCGGGGGCGCGGCCTCCGGTGATTCTCCCCCTCGGCGCGGGCCGCATCGCCATCCTGCTAGGCCCGGTCGAGTGGGCCTCCTCCAGCTCCAGTCAGGCGCCGGTGCGCCTGGACCGCGAGCTGCCGCGGCTCGCAAACCAGGCCGCTCCGGGCCGGCGCCAGCAGCCGACTCCTGGCCAGGCCAGCGATATCGAGGCGATTGGCGTGGCACTGCTCGAGCGCCTGCGCGCGCTTGCCGGCCAGCTCTACGCCAAGGTCGCGTTGCGCCCCGACCAGCCGCTGGTCGAGCTCCTCCTGGTGGACCTTGCGGAAGACTACGGCCCGGAAGTGTGGCTGGTGAGTTATCAGGTCACTCAGGATGCGCTTGGGAACGACTACTGGCGCACGCGGGTGCTGCGGCCGAGCTACACGCAGCTCTACCCGCCCGAAAAAGGCCAGCCGCGCACACTCATCGAAGTCCGCTACCCGGGCGATGCGCCCGGACCGGCGCTGCTTGAGCTGCTCAACCAGAACGACCCGCGGCTGGCCCGGCTCCGCACTGCTGACCTGCCCACGACCCGCGCCGTCGAGCGACTGACCAGCGGACAGAGCAACAAGGCCGCTGTGGACGACGCCGCAGTGTTCCTCCGCGCCGCCTTGCCCGCCATTGCAGGACAGGATACAAAACTCGTGATGGCCGTCCTGCAGGAGCGGCGCGGCTTTGCATGGCTCCTCGAGCCGCCTGAGCCGCCGCAGAGCGCCGAAGAGGGCAAGCCCCGCGAGCCCGGCGCGCCAACACTTCGGAAGAAACCGTAGGGTCAGAACCCCCCGCGATTTAGTTTTGTGCCTTGATTCCGCTTAGAAACCTGAGCAATTGCTCGCGGTACTCTCCCGGTGCGACCAGAGACGCCTCCTCGTGGCATTCGCTTTCGAGACGCCAGATGGATTTCGGCTCGCGAGCCCGGGCATACACTTCCTCCCCGAACGAACTGGAGATCACAGGGTCGTGCGTGCAGTGCACCACCAACATCGGTGCGTGGATGCTGGCGAGCTTCCCCGCGGTATCAAATTTGGACCGGGCCACATATGCTACCCCCGGGACGAACCAGTACACGTGCCGCGCCACCGCCCGCGCTGAGGGGAATGGCGCCTCGAGAACTACGCCTCCTACCTCGCGTTTCGACGCCAGGTCTACCGCCACTGCCGTTCCGAGCGACTGGCCGTACGAAATGATCCGGCGGGGAGCGATCCCACGTTGCTTGTTCAAGTGGTCGTAGGCTGCGTGCGCGTCCAGATAAAGACCTGCCTCGCTGGGCGAGCCTTCACTGTGGCCGTAACCCCGATATTCCAGCGCGAGGACATTGGCCGGGAGTCCATGAAGGAAGCGATACACCGCTGCGCGGGCGGCCACATTAGCCGCGTTGCCGTGGAAGGCAACAAAAGTGAAATCGGCGCTCTCGCCGCGGATCCACCATGCGTGGAGTTTCACGCCATCGGCCGCCTCGAGCCACACATCTTCGACCGGCAAGCCCTTTGGGTGCCAGTCGCCGCTCAGCCGGCCGGGATAGTCGGGAAAGAAGATTAATCGGTGCTCAAACAGGCGAAAAAGGACCAGGATGACGAGGTAGATCGCACCGAAAGCTACAAGAAAACCCCGCATCCTTTTCCACGCTGACACACCAGTTAGGAAGCTATCCTTGTCTATTGGCGTACTGCTGCTTCACCCGGGCGCTTTTTTCCGCCACCGAGCGCGCTAGCTCGTCCTTATAGTCCGCCAGGCGCCGGCCTACCTGAGGGTCGGATGTGGAGAGAATCTCGGCGGCGTAGATGGCTGCATTGATCGCTCCGGGCTTGTCAATGGCCATGGCCGCGACCGGAACCCCGGCGGGCATCTGCACGCTCGAGAGCAGCGCGTCAATCCCGCTCAGCACCGTGGTAGCCATGGGGACCGCGATGACCGGCAGGGTCGTGAGCGCGGCGACCACGCCGGCCAGGTGCGCGGCCCCGCCCGCCGCCACGATGATGACCTTCAGTCCCCGGCCGATCGCCGTTGTCGCATACTCGTGGGAGCGCGCCGGCGAGCGGTGCGCCGAGATCACCTCCATCTCGTAGGGAATCTCGAACTTTTCCAGCATCCTCGCCGCTTCGGACATCACTGGCAGGTCTGTGTCCGACCCGATGAGGATGCCCACCAACGGCGGATGCTCGTTTTTCTCCATGGTCAGGCTCCTGCGACTCAGCTCGCCGCGTTTACCCCATCCAGAACTTGAATCCCGTCGCCGCGGCGGATCCGTCCCGCCTCCACCACGCGGCAAAGCATCCCGCGGCGCCCCTGCAACTTTTCCTTCAGGCCCTGCCGGATCTCGTCCATGCGGTGGCACGGCTCGCAAGGCACGCTGACCTCGAACAGGGCCTCCCCCACGCGCAGCCGCTGGCCTGCCTGCAACTCCCCGACGCGCAGTCCGCTGGTGGTGATGTTCTCCTTGACCGCCCCCGGTGGGACCCCCAGCAGCTCGAGAGTTTCGGCGTCCATCAGCAGCACCTGGCGCCGGCTCCCCGGACGCCCGTGGATGCAGCCCTCTAGGCCTCGGTTGACCACGGCCGCGACCTCTTCCACCTCGCGCATCGGCTGTCGGTGAATGACCGCGATGAATAGCCGCACGACTTGGCCCACACCATCAATCCCCTGCGGCACGTGTCTTGGTCAGCCCCTGCGCAGCAATGTCGGAGCGGAAGTGCGCGCCCTCAAAGCGGATCCTTCCCACCGCATCATAACAGGTGCGGATGGCGGCTTCGAGGTCAGCAGCTGCTGCGGTTACGCCCAGGACCCGTCCACCACTTGTGTAGTAGTTCGCGCCCTCTCGCCGCGTCCCGGCATGGAAAACCACCACCCCGGGCACGGCACTCGCTTCAGCCAGCCCTTCAACGCGCTTGCCGGTCTGGAATTCGCCTGGATATCCCCCTGATGCCATCACCACGCAGACGCTTGCACCTTGCTTCCAGCGCGAATTGATCCTGCCGAGGGTTCCCCCGGCCGTCGCCGCCAGCGCCTCGGCGAGGTCGAAGTCCATCCGTGCCACCAACGGCTGTGCTTCTGGGTCGCCCATCCGGCAATTGAATTCCAGCATCTTGGGGCCGCCAGCCGTGAGCATGAGCCCGAAGTAAAGGAACCCCTTGTAGGGTCGTCCTTCGGCAGCTAAACCCCGGATGGCCGGCCGAACGATGCTCTCGAGAATCCTTCGCTCGAGCTCGGGCGGGAGTAGCTCGTCGGTCGAATAAGCGCCCATGCCTCCCGTATTCGGTCCCAGGTTGCCGTCGAAGACGCGTTTGTGGTCCTGCGTCGGTGCCAGCGGCAGGATCTCCTGCCCATCGGTGAGTACGATGAAGGAGAGCTCCTCGCCTTCGAGCGCTTCTTCCATCAGGACGCGCTCGCCGCCTTCGCCGAACTCGCGCTTCTCCATCAGCCGCTCGATGAACGCCGTAGCCTCGTCCGGCGAAGCCGTCACCAGGACCCCCTTGCCCGCGCAGAGCCCGTCGGCCTTCACCACCACCGGCCAATCCACGGCGCACAGCGCGCCATAGGCATCACCTGGCGAGTCGTACACCCCGTAGAGCGCGGCGGTGGGGATGTTATGGCGTTCCAAGAATCCCTTGGCAAAGACCTTGCTGCCTTCGATTCCCGCCGCCTGCTTCGACGGCCCGACAATCGCGAGGCCGCGGCGCGAGAACTCATCCGCAACGCCCAGCACCAGCGGCAGCTCCGGGCCGACGACCGTGAGGTCGGACTTGAGCCGTTCGGCTAGCGCGACCATCGCGCCGACGTTCTTGGTGTCCACCGGCAGGCATTCGGCGTCCTGCGCAATTCCGCCGTTGCCCGGCGCGCACCAGAGCTCTTCGACCCGCGGGCTCTGACGCAGCTTCCAGACCAGGGCGTGCTCGCGCCCGCCGCCGCCGATGACCAGGATTTTCATTGGGGAGCAACGATAGTCGCAGTGCGGCCCGGTGTCAATCGGCCGCCGCGCCGCGATTGACGCAGCGCGATGCACAAACTAGGATGCGAGCGCCGTGGCCAGTGCACCCACGCGTCCTGCAACGCTGTTTAGCATCCTGGTCTGTTTTTTCCTCTCCGGCGCAGCGGGATTGGTCTATCAGGTCGCCTGGAGCAAGGCGCTGGGGCTCATCTTCGGCCACACCGTTTACGCGATTGCAGCAGTGCTGGCGGTGTTCATGGGCGGGCTCGCGCTGGGCAGCGCGTGCGTGGGCCGCTGGAGCGAGCGCCACCCGCAACCTGTCGCCCTCTACGGCTGGATCGAGCTGGGCGTAGCCTTGACCGGCGCGCTTTCGCTGGTAGGCTTGGCGGGCGTCAGATCTCTCTACCTGGTTTCGTATCACGCCGTCGCCAGCTCTGCCGCGGCACTGATTGCCTTGCGGTTTTTTGGCGCCGCGGTCGTGCTCTTCCTGCCGACGTTTCTGATGGGTGGCACGCTGCCGGTCTTGGTGGGCGGGCTGACGCGCAGCTCGGCCGAGCTGGGCGCGCGCATCAGCCGGCTTTATTGGGTGAACACTGCTGGCGCGGTGGCCGGCGCGCTGGCCGCCGGGTTTGTTTTTCTTCCCGCGGCGGGTTTGCGGCGCACCGTCGCCGCGGCGGTCGCGCTCAACCTGCTCGCAGGCGGCCTCGCTCTCCTGCTGAGCCGCTCCAGACCAGTACTCGCTGCTGCACCGCCCGAGCCGGAACCAATTGCACCAGCGGACATCGCGCCCGCGGCTCCGCCGCAGCGTTCGCGGCTGCTGCTTGTGGGCTTTGCGGCTGTCGGCGCCACTGCCATGGCTTACGAAATCGGGTGGACACGCCTGCTCGCAACAATGTTGGGCAGCTCCACCTACGCCTTTACGCTGATGCTGGCAACTTTTCTGGCCGGCATTGTGTTGGGGAGCGCGCTATTTGAGTGGTGGCTCGGGCGCACCCACGCCGTGCGGCTCGGCACGTTTGCCTTCACGCAGACGCTGACGGCGCTGGCGGCGCTGGCCTTCCTTGTTTTCTTCCAGCAACTGCCGCGAGTAGTGCCGCCGCTGCTGCGCGCCACGCACGAATCGTTCGGCGGGCTGGTGCTGGCGCAGTTCGTGACCAGCGGGCTGGCCATGCTGCCCGCTGCGATTGTGTTCGGGTTCAATTTTCCCGCGGTAACGCTGCTGATTGCCGGGCGCGGAGGATCCTCCGCAGGGCCCGCCGCAGCCGTGGGACGCGCCTACGCCGCGAACACCCTGGGCGCAATCGTCGGCGCGACTGCCACGGGGTTCTGGCTGGTGCCACGGCTCGGCAGCTTTCGCGTTGTGGCGCTGGCCGCAGTGGTGAACCTGCTGCTTGCAGCAATCCTCGAGCTGCGCTCCACCCCGCGGCGCCTGGCAGCGGCAGCCGCGGACCTGGCTCTATTGATAACAGTTGCGGCGGTGGCCAGCTCAGGCACATTTTACAACCGCACGCTCGCCACCTTCGGCACGGTGCTCTACTGGAATCTCTACGAGGGTCATCTCACGGTGGCTGAAACCGCTGCGACCACCGACATCGCGTTCGCCGCCGATGGTCTGAACGCCTCGATCTCGGTCGCACGCACCGAGGAATACATCGCCCTCCGCACGAACGGCAAGGTGGACGCGTCAAACCGCGATGCCACGACCCAACTCCTGGTCGGCCACCTCGGCGCTATTTTTCTTCCGGCGCCGCGGCGTGTGCTGGTGATCGGTTTCGGCAGCGGGATGACCGTTTCGGCGCTGGCGCGCTACCCTGAGATCGAGCGCATCGACTGCGTGGAGATCGAGCCCGCGGTGATCCGCGCCGCGGCATACCTGGAGACGCTCAACCGCGGGGTGCTGCGCGACCCGCGGCTGCACGTCGTCCTCGACGACGCGCGCAATTTCCTGCTCACCACCCGCGTGCAGTACGACTTGATCGTTTCCGAGCCATCGAACCCATGGATCGCCGGCGTGGCGACGCTGTTCACCGAGGAATACTACCGGGCCGCGCGCGCGCGCCTGCGCCCCGGCGGCGTGTTCGTGCAGTGGCTGCAGGCCTACTCACTCTACCCTGAGGACCTGCGCATGGTGCTGGCCACGTTCGTGCCACAATTTCCCCAGGTGACGCTGTGGCACGGCGATGAGCCCGACTTGCTGTTGCTCGCGCGCACCGAGCCGGCGGCGTTTCGTCTCGATCGCCTGCGCCGACTGTGGTCCGACGATGCGCTCCGCGCCGACTACCACGCTCTCGGCCTGCGCCAGCCCGAAGGATTGCTGGCTTTCTACTTGCTCGACGACGCTGAGCTGCGTCGCCTGGCCGCCGGCACATTGCGCAATACCGACGACCACACGCGCCTGGAATACCGCGCCCCGCGTGCGCTGCTCGTCAAAGGACTCGACGCCAAGAATCGCGCGATGATTCTCGAATACCAGGAGTCGCTGCTGCCGCGGTACCTGCCGGACGTTGACCGCAACGCCGCCCTCGCCGCCGCGGCCGAAGCCATGCTCAACCTCGACGAGAAGCAAGAGGCCGACCGCTTCCTTGCGCCGCTGGTCGACGACCCGCCCACCACCGCCCTGGAGCTTCTCCGCGGCCGGCTGGAGCTCGGGCGCAGCATGCTGCCCGAGGCGCGCATTGCGTTTGACGCGGCATTGCGTCTCGACCGGAACTCGCTCGACGCCGCACAGGGTCTGGCGGACGTGGCCCGCCGCCGCGGTGAAACGTCAACCGCCGAACTACTGGAGCGACAAATCCTGGCGCGCAATCCGAATTACGTGCCGGCCCTTGAGGCTATGATGTTGATCGAGCGCGGGCGGAAGGCTTGGTCGAAAGCGGCTGACTGGCAGGCCCGGCGAATCACCGCCAACCACCGCGCCGGCCCGAACGAGTATTGCCGGCTCGGAGAGCTCCTGCTGCATACGGGCGATACCGCGCGCGCCGAGCGAGTCTTTCTCACGGCGCTCATGCGCGAGCCCTACAGTTACGCCGCCCATCGCAATCTGGGCGACCTCTACCGCCATCAAAAGCTTTGGCCGCAGGCGCGCGCCCAACTGGATTTTGTCGAGCGCTATTTTCCCGACACCGATCCGGCGGTTTATTCCGCTCTTGCCGAAATCTATCAAGCGATGGGCGACTCCTCCACCGCCCTCGAAGCGCTCCACAAGGGACTCCGGATCTTTCCCAACGATGCCGACCTGCGCCGCCTCGCGCCGCTCCGGTGAATCTGCCCTGCTGGCGACAACTCGCATCGGCCCACCTGCCCATGTGCGCGCAATGCCGACTTGCGCCGCTCCCCTTGCCCTCTGCTGCCCAATAGTGGTCTCATCCCCGTATGCCGTGGGATTTTGCCTTGATCCTGATTGTGCTGGGCGTGTTGGTGCCCTGGCGCGGCGCGGTTCGCATCAAGAAACTTCTAGGCCGCGAGCCCCTCAGCACTGCTGACAGGCTCGCCCTTTACGCCTCCACGATCGCATTTCAGTGGCTGGCCGTCGCGGTGGTTGCCTGGCGCTGCCACGTTCGCGGCCTGAACACGCAACGCCTTGCGCTGGTCTACTCGGACCCGCCTGTTATCATCCTCACGACCGTGGCGCTCTCATTTTTTCTTGGCGCGACGCAGATCTTCAGCCTGCGCCGCCTGGCGCGCTCGCCCGCGCATCGGCAAAAACATCTCCCCCACCTGGCGCAAACAGTAATGCCACACAACCTCATCGAAGCCCTGGTTTTCGTCGCTTTGGTCTCAACGGTCGCGCTCTGCGAGGAGTACCTTTACCGCGGGTTTGCTTTTGCCGCGTTGCAGGATGCCGCCCGCGGGTCCATCTTCCTCGCGGCCATTGGGTCGTCCGCCCTATTTGCACTCGGCCATCTTTATCAGGGGACCCGCGGCTTGCGCACGACGTTCATTGTCGGCATACTCTTCGCCGGAGCCCGGATCGTCACCGCAAGTCTCCTGCCTTCGATCTCCGCACACTTTGTCACCGATCTCGTAGCCGGGCTCGCAGGCCCAAGAATCCTCCGCACGCCCCTGGCGCCAGCTGATACCATGCCGCCGACCCGCTCCTCGGCAGGTCCGCACTTAGACCCGTGAGGGCGCGAATGGTAGCTATAAGAATACACATATATAATTATAGTGACTTATAGTAAATACACGGTCCCTCTTGCTCTGGTGCGGAGCTCTTTAGAGCCCTACGGGGTTCGCCCCAGCCCGGCCCAGGCCGAGGCCATTCAGCTGTATGTTGCCTTATTAATCCAATGGAATCAGAAGGTTAGCTTAACGTCGCTGCGGGCTCCTACTGTAATTCTCCAGCGGCACTTCGGCGAATGCATGTTTGCTGCGTCAGCGGTGCCCATTTCAGGTGGTCGGCTGGCCGACGTTGGCTCCGGGGCCGGGTTTCCTGGCCTAGCCCTCAAAATCGCCTGTCCGGCGCTCGAGGTGGTCCTGGTAGAGTCAAATATGAGGAAGTCAACATTCCTCTCGGAAGTGGTGCGGGTACTGAACCTCGACGGTGTCGAGGTTGTCTGCAGTCGGATGGAGGATCTCAGTGTGCGTCCGGGTTTCGCAAGCCTTGTTTCGGCCAGGGCTGTGGGCAAGTTCGATCGAATCCTCCGCTGGGCCCGCAAAGCACTGTCTGAGGAGGGACAAGTGTTGCTTTGGCTCGGCGCGGCCGACGCAGAGGAGCTCTCATCCAGCCACGGATGGCGATGGAAAGAGCCGATCGAGATTCCGGGTTCGCACCGGCGCGTTCTCCTGATAGGCCGGCCGTCTCCATCTTAGGCTTCTCGCTTTGTTCCACGTGGAACATTCTGCGCCGCCCCTTAACAAGTTGTTCCACGTGAAACATCTTGCTTCCCACTCGGCATTTCTGTTAGATTCGCAGCGGCGCAATTGAGGGGGAATGCTCTTGGGGCGAGTCATCGCCATTGCCAATCAGAAGGGCGGAGTCGGCAAGACCACTACTGCGGTCAATCTTGCAGCATCTCTCGCTGCAGCCGAGCAGCGCACGCTCGTCATTGATTGTGATGCCCAGAGCAATACCACAGGAGGGCTTGGCTTCGCCAAGGACCCTTCCCGCCGCACACTCTATCACGCCCTCGTACTGAATGAGCCCCTCGACAGGATTCTACTCAAGACTCAGGTGGACGGATTGGACCTGATTCCCGCCGACAAAAACCTGGTCGGGGCATCCGTGGAGCTGGTCAGCGTCGAAAATAGAGAATATTGCCTCCGCAGTGCCCTCGAGCGGCTTAAGGAGGAATATACCTACGTCATTCTGGACTCTCCTCCAGCGCTTGATCTGCTTACCCTGAACGCCCTGGTAGCGAGTGATTCGGTGCTGATTCCTATTCAATGTGAGTATCTGGCCCTCGAGGGCGTCTCCGAGCTCCTAGATACATTGATGCGTATCCGTAGGACCCTCAATCCCGAACTCGCGATCGAGGGCATCCTGCTTACAATGTACGATGAGCGAACCACCCTATCGCGCCAGGTCGCGTCTGATCTGCGCAGCTTCTTCGGCGCCCAGGTGTTCTCTACCGTCATTCCTAGAAACGTGCGCCTCGCCGAGGCCCCCAGCCACGGGAAGCCAATCCTCTTCTACGACATACATAGTAGAGGGGCAGAAAGCTATATTCAACTTGCAAAGGAGGTCATCTCCAATGGCCAGAAACGCGCTGGGACGGGGCCTGAGCGCCCTGATCCGGGAGCCCGAGCCGCAGGCGCAGGCTAGCGCCGCGGCGGTTGCAGTCGCGCACGCACTGGCGGGCCCGCATCAAGTGGACATCGACCTGATCGACCCAAGCCCGTATCAGCCCCGGACGCGATTTCGGGAAGAGCCGCTCGAGGAGCTGGCGCGCTCGATCCGCACTAGCGGCATAATCCAGCCGCTCATCCTGCGCCCGCACGGGTCCCGCTACCAACTCATTGCCGGCGAGCGCCGCTGGCGAGCGGCGCAGCGCGCGGGTTTGCCTCGCGTTCCCGCAATCATCCGCGAGGTCCCCGAGTCGCAGGCGCTTGAGATCACCCTGGTTGAAAATATTCAACGCGAGGATCTCAATCCCATCGAGCAGGGGCGGGCATTTGAACGGCTGATGGCCGATTTCCAGCTCACTCAGGAAAATGTCGCCGACCGCACCGGCAAAGACCGAACCACAGTCGCGAACGCCATCCGGCTCCTGAAGCTGGAAAAGTCGGTACAGGACTTGATTGAAGATGGACGCATCACTGCTGGACACGGCCGCGCTTTGCTGGCTATCGTTGACCCCAAGGCCCGGCACTTGCTTGCCCAGCGCGCCGCTCGAGGCGGCCTCACCGTCCGGCAAATCGAGCGCTTGGCTGCGCGCCGCTCCCGCGCCGCCGCCCCTCCTGGACAGCCGTTCCTCGACGCCAATACCCGCGCCGCGCTTGAAGACCTGCAGCGCCACCTGGGGACTAAGGTCAGCTTGCGCCCCGCCAGCAAAGCCCGCCCCGGACATTTAGTGATTGACTACTACGATCAGGCGCAGTTGCATGGCCTCTACGAGCGGCTGATGAAATCATGAAACTACTTACATAGTAGATAGAAGCCATCGTTTCCTCGCTTGACTTACTAGTCGTTGGCGGTACAGTTAGGCCAGCTATTCTGAGGTGACCCGTGGGCTGGAGATCATCTGGCCGCTCGAAGCAGCGCGCCGGCGACGACTGGATCGGGTTTCTAGACAAGGGTGTAAAGCTGGAGGGCACCCTCGAGCTTTCCGGGACCTTCCGCTTGGATGGCCAGGTGAAGGGTAACATTATCTCGGAGCAAAGCCTTATCCTGGGTGAGGCCGCCCGCGTCGAGGGCCAGATTGAGGGCAACCACGTCGTCGTCGCCGGCCGGTTCGATGGGGTCATTTTCGCGAAGGGCCGTGTCGAGATCCAGGCCAAGGGCGTTGTCACCGGCGAGATTCACGCGCCCTGCCTGGTCATCGAGTCCGGGGGCATCTTCGACGGCCGGTGCCACATGCTTGCGTCGGCACAGGCCACCAAGCCGGTCACTATTCCCATCCGCGCGATCAATCAAAGCTGACTCTGGCGTGTCCGCCGGCCGTGCAGGGGCTGACTCGACGCTCGCCCGGGCCGCCCCAAGCTGTGGCTTCACCGGAGCTTGCTGGAATCCACGCCTCGACAGGGGCGGGCAACAGTCTGCACCATCCTCCCCAGCGCATCAGTTTTTGCAGTCACTATTCGTAGCGAAGGCACCGAACGGGATCCAAGTTGGCAGCCTTCACGGCAGGGTAAATCCCGAAGAACAATCCCACAGCGAACGAAATTACAAGGCCCATGGCGGTCCAGAAGATGGAGACGCGCGCCGGCAATGAAGGAAAGAAGGTCGCCACGGCGACGCTGATCAGAACGCCAGCGGTGACCCCGAGGGCGCCACCCATGCCGGTAAGCGTCACGGCCTCGAGCAGGAACTGCGCGCGGATGTCTTTCCGCCGCGCTCCCACGGCCTTGCGTACGCCGATCTCCGCGGTGCGCTCGGTCACACTGACGAGCATGATATTCATCACACCGATTCCCCCGACCAGCAACCCGATTGAGGCGACGATCAGCGTCAGGACGACGATCGCTCCGGTGAGCTGCTTCCACAGGTCGGCAACGATATCGGGTGAGCTGATCTCGAAATCGTTGGGCTTTTCCGGCGGCACACGCCGCCGGCGGCGCAGCACATCGCTGACCTCGTCCTCGGCCTTACCCAGCAGCGCGGGGTCGGCCACGCTCACGCCGATGATGAGCTCTTCGATTTCGGGGTAGAGCTTCACGAATGTGCGGTACGGGATGATGACGAACTGATCTACGCCCGGCCCGCCAAACAGACCCTGGTGCGGCTCGAAGGTGCCGATCACCTTGAACGGCAGCCCGTTGACGCGCACTTCGCGGCCCAGAGGGTCGAGGGGGCCGAACAGGGAATCGGCGATGGCCGCGCCCAAGATGCAGACCCGCTCGGCGTGCTGGTTCTCCTCGGAGGTCAAGAAGCGACCTTCCTTCACCGCATAGACCGGCATCACGTCCACCAGCTCCGGCTCCACTCCGCGGACAAATGGATCTTCGACGCGGTTGTTCGCGTAACGGACCTCGTTCTTCTGCCCGAAGAACAGCGCCCGGGTCATGATTGGCGTGGCCTTCTGCGCGGTCAGGCACTGTTGGCGGATGGCCACCGTGTCGGCATAGGTCAGGTATTTCCTTTTGCGGATCTCCTCAGTCCAGCGCTGGAAGCTGAAGGCCTTGAAGCGGGTGACGAAGAACACCTGCGTGCCGATCTCGCGCACCTTGTCGGTGATGTGCTGGTTCAGGCCGTGGATGATCGCCGCCACGCTGATCACGCTGGCCACCCCGATCACCACCCCCAGCATGGTGAGGAATGAGCGCAGCTTCTGGCTGGCCAGGGTCGCCAGCGCCACGCTCAGGCTCTCCTTCCACTCATCCCGTGTCACACGCCCAGCTTAGCAGACAGCGACGAGTGGGTTGTAATTTGGCGCGGTCCAGGTGCGTGAACCGGGGCGCGCACTTACAGTAAGTACGGAAGGATTGACGCTCGATTCACTCCGAGCGCAAAGCGACGATCGGATCGAGGCGGGCAGCCTTGACGGCGGGATAGACGCCGAAGACCAGCGCGATCGCCGAGGCGAGCCCGAGCCCCATCAGCGCCACCCACGGCTTGACCGCGGCGGGAAATGGAGTCACTTGGCGCAGAAGCAGTGCCAGGCCGAAGCCCAGCGCGACGCCCACCAGGCCTCCGACTAGGCACTGTGCCAGCACTTCGACGAGGAATTGCCGCGCAATGTCGCGCTGGGTGGCGCCGACCGACCGGCGCAGCCCGATCTCTTTGGTGCGCTCGGTGACGCTCACCAGTGTGATGTTCATGATGACGATCCCGCCGACAACCGAGGAGACCGAAGAGATGAGCACGAAAACCAGAAAGAAAACCGAGCTGATGTCGCGGTACAGGTTGAGGTAGGTGTCCGCGGTGGCGAAGTAGAAGTCGTCCGCGGCATCCGGGGCCAGATGGCGGCGGGCGCGCAGCAGCAGGCGCACCTCGTCTTCCGCAGCGCCGAGCGGTGGCTGGCCCTTCACCTGAAACACCAGGCTGTGCCGCGTGCCGAATAGCTTTTCAAACGCGGAGATGGGCACGATGACGAACGAGTCCTGGTCCTGCCCGAGGATGGCGCCGATGCGGTCGGCCACGCCGATCACGATGAACTCTTCACCGGCGATGCGCACGGCCTTCCCCAGCGGGTTGCGCCCGGCGAAGAGCTTCTCGGCCACCTCGGCGCCAATCACCACCGCCGGTGACGCGGCATGCTGCTCGCTTTCGGTGAAAAACCGTCCGGCGGAAAGGTCGAGCGTACTGATCCAGCCCATGTTGGCGGTCTCACCGCGCAGGGTAACGTCCCCGATACTCTGCGCTTCGGTGCGGACCTGCCCGAACGTGAGCACTTGCGCGCCAACCGCTACGCAGAGCCGGCAGCGGTCTTTGAGCGCGTGCCAGTCGTCGAAGGTGAGGTCGCGGTGCTTGCGCGCTTTGAGGATTTCCTGGAAGTCCACCGTCGCCAGCGGCAGCTTGGAGACCTGAAAGATGTCTGTGCCGAGGTTTGCGATCTTCGATTCGACGTACCCGTTGGCGCCCTGGATGAGCGTCATCACCAGGATCAGCGAAGTGACGCCGATGATCAGGCCGAGCAGGGTCAGGGCGGTTCGCAGCTTGTGCGCTGAGAGCGCCGCAATCGCCAGCCACAATGTGTCGCGGAGCTGCATGCGAATCCCAACATCATCTTATCGCACGGACTGGCGCGCCCGTAGCGTCGGCTCTCGCGGACACCGCTGACAGCACGCTGGCACTGGAAAGCGGCGGCGCCCTTCGGCCCGCACGGGGCAGGAACTGCCCCACTCCTAAAGCCGCTGGCGGCGATGCGACTGCGGACAGGCTATAATCATCGAATCTTCGCAAGCCTGTCCGTCCGCATTTGGCGGACTCAGGGTAAAGGGGGGCAATGCCTTGGCGAAGGCCGTCAAGCTTACGGCCATGGTCAAGGCCGCGGGTTGAGCGGCGAAGCTGAGTCCCAGTCTGCTGGACTCTGTATTGCGCCGCCTGCCGCGGCAAACTGACCCGAACGTGCTCGTTGGCTTTGAGACCAACGACGACGCAGGGGTGTACAAACTTGCAGACAACCTCGCCTTGGTGCAGACCGTAGATTTCTTCACCCCCATTGTCAATGACCCTCACCTCTACGGCCAGATCGCCGCGGCCAATTCGCTGAGCGACGTCTATGCCATGGGCGGCCGGCCGATCTCCGCGCTTTCGATTGTGGGCTTCCCTGAAAAGGGCGACCCGGACGTGCTCGAGCAGATCATCCGCGGCGGCCTGGCGAAGATGACCGAAGCGGGCTGCAGTGTGGTGGGCGGGCATTCGATCCGCGACGACGAGATGAAGTTCGGCTACGCCGTGACCGGCGTGATCAACCCGCAGCGCATCTGGCGCAACGTCGGCGCGCAGCCCGGCGACGCGCTGCTGCTCACCAAGGCCCTCGGCACCGGCGTGATTGCCACCGCGCTCAAGAAGGGCCGCGCATCCGACGACACTGTAGCCGCCTCGGCGGCCTCGATGACGCGCCTGAACCGCGCCGCAGCCGAGGCGCTGCTGGAAGTGGACGCACTGGCAGGCGACGCCCCGCGCCCCATCCATGCGGTCACCGACATCACCGGATTCGGCCTGCTGGGCCATGCGCAGGAGATGGCCGCCGGCAGCGGCGTTTCGCTCGAAATCCAGCACGCCCAGGCCGCCTATCTGCCCGGCGCGGTGGAGGCGGCGCGCGAAGGACATCTGGCCGGCGGCCTGAAGAACAACCGTGAGTTTGTGGGCGATTGTGTTGGCTTTGCTGCGGCGGTTCCGGAAGAGTTCCGCAACCTGCTCTACGACCCGCAGACCTCCGGCGGGCTGCTGGTAGCCATCTCGAGCGAGACAGCCGACGCTGCGCTTGCCGCCCTGGCGCAGCGCGGCGTGGCGGCGCGCGCCATCGGACACGTGATCCCCAAACGCTCCCCGCTGATCCAGGTCTTCTAGGGTGAATTTTCCCGATTACAAGATTGCCATCCTGAATCCGGCTCGGCGGACCGAGAGCGCCAGGATCGGGAATCTCCCAAGCTGATGGACCCCATCACCCATGGCCTGACCGGCGCGCTGATCGGCAAAGGGCTTTTCGCCGAGCGGGGTTTGCCGTGGTCCCCTGCGGACCGGCAAAAGTTTCGGCCCGTGGTCACGTTTGCTGCCGTGCTCGGCAGCGTCTTCCCCGACTCGGACTTCCTTGCGGAGTTTTTCTCCAAGAGCGATCTATCGGTGCTCGAACTGCACCGCAATGTCACGCACTCTTTTCTCTGCCTGCCGTTTTTCGCCGTGCTGCTGGCGGCGCTGACGCGCTTCTATCTCCGGCGCCGCCGAGTGGAAGCCCCATCCTGGGGCGAGCTGACCCTCATCTACGCGCTGGGCATCGCCAGCCACATCCTGCTCGACCTGGGCACCTCGTTCGGCACGATGATCTGGAGCCCGTGGAATCACGATCGGGCGTCGTGGGACCTGGTGTTCATCGTCGATTTTTCGATGACTGCAATCGTGCTGCTTCCGCAAGCGGCCGCCCGGGTGTATCGCCGGCGCGAGCAGAGCTTCCGGCGGGCGTCTCTCCTGTGGGGCGTGTTCACCGCCGGCGCCGCCGGAATCGCCGCATTGGCGCGCTGGGCGGGCTTTGGCTTTTCGCCGTGGGTTGTTGTCGCCGCCAGCCTGTTGGTTGCCACGTTGTTTTTCCTGCCGTCATGGCGAGGCTGGGGCTTTCAAGTCTCGCGGGCGGGCTGGTGCCAGGCAGGCCTGCTTGCACTGGCGGCATATCTGGGACTATGCGCGGCGGCGCACCACGCCGCACTGGGGCGCGTCCAGCAATACGGCGCGAGCCACAACCTGCGCGTGGAAACCCTGGGCGCGCTGCCGCTGCCGCCCTCGGCTGTGCGCTGGGACGGACTGATCCGCACGCCGGACGGTGTTTACCAGGGGCGCATGAATCTTCTGACCGGTGACTCCACTGAGTTCCGTTTTGTCGCCGATAGCCCGGCAAACAACTACCTCAAGGCCGCCCGGCAGCTTCCCAAGGTACAGACCTACCTCTGGTTCGCCCGCTTCCCCGTGTTTCGTTTCGTCGAGCGGGACAGTCAGGCGGTCGTCGAGATCTCCGACCTGCGCTTTTTCGGCCGGCGCGGCCGCGTGAGCTCATTCACGTTTCGGGTGACGTTTGACGCCGCAGGGCAGGTGATCGAACAGGGCCTGGTGCTGATGCGGCGATGAAATTGGGAAGCTGCGCGCTCCTCGCGCAGGTCGGCTATTTCGACTCGGCGGGGTGCACCACCACCTGGCGCTCTTCGCCTGCGCCTTCGCTGGCGGTGCGCACGCCCGGCTCGTCTTTCAGCACCAGGTGAATGATGCGCCGCTCGCGGGCCGACAGCGGGTTGAAGCGGAACGGTTGGCGGGTCTCGCGGACGCGCTCGGCGGCGACGCGCGCCGAAAGCTTCAGCTCTTCCAGCCGCAGGGCGCGGTAGTCGCCGGAATCAAACCGCACGCGGTCGTAGTAGTGGGGGTCCAGGCGCAGCCAGCGCAGGGCGAGGTATTCGAGCGCCTTGAGCAACTCAGCGTTGCGTTCGAGCAGCAGCTCCTGGTCCCGCCCGCGGAAGACCACCAGGACCTCAGGATTCTCGATCTCGGCCTCTGCCGCTGAATCCTGCGAACGGACTTCGTACGCGAGCTCCAGCCGCGTCCGGGCCAGCACCAGGTCGAGAAAGCGGCGCAACTCGGTCGCGAGCGCCTCGCGGTCAATCTTGCCGTCTTGGACGAAGGATTGGGGCATCGCGGTTACTTCTTCTTGTCGTTCTTGCTGCGCCCGGCTTTGGCGTCCGCCGGCGTGGTGCGGTTCAGATACCACTGCTGCGCCATATTCACCAGATTGCTGGCGAGAATATACAGTACCAAGCCGCTGGAAACCGGAAAGATAATAAACATGCCTCCAAACATCAGCGGCATCAAGGTCAGCATGCGCTGCTGGGCCGGGTCGGTGGCGGTGGTGGGGGTCATCTTCTGCATCGCGTACATGGTGAGGCCCATCAGCACCGGCAGGATGTAAAGTGGATCGCGAGCGGAAAGGTCGCGGATCCAGCCGAACCAGGGGGCGTGGCGCAGCTCGATGGTGACGTTGAGCATGCGATAGAGCCCGAACCAGATGGGCATCTGCAACACCATCGGCAGGCAGCCGCCCATGGGGTTGATGCCCTCGCGACTGTAGACGGCCATAACCTCCTGGTTCATCTGCTGCTTGCGCGGGTCGCGCATCGAGTATTTCTTGTAGCGCTCCTGGATGGCCTTGATCTCCGGCGCCACCTTCTGCATCCTCTGCATCGAGCGCATGCTCTTCACCTTGAGCGGGAAGAGCACCATATTGATCAGCACCGTCATCAGGATGATGGCCCAGCCGTAGTTGGGCACGTAGCGGTGCAGCCAGCGGAGCAGGTAGAACAGCGGCGCGGCGATGAACTCCAGCCAGCCGAACTGCACCAGGTCGCTCAGCGGCGGCGTCACCCTCTTCAGGTCATCGAGGTCTTTCGGGCCGACATACACGCGCAGGGCGAGCGGGCCGGTTATGGGTGTCCCTGCGGCCATCTCCGCCACCGGCTCCCTGGCGGGCTTGCCATTCACCAGCGCATCGCGTTCCAGCTTCCAGTCCCAGAGCGCCAGACCGCCGGAGCGCGGCGACAGAAACGCCGCGGAGAAATACTGGTCTTCGATGCCGGCGTAGTCATACGTGCCCGGCTGGCGGAACCGCTGGGCGGGCTGGTTCTGATCTCCGAGCTTCTTGTGCGGCAGGATCTGCAGCTTGCCGGCCGCGCTGAAAAACACGTGCACCTGCTCGGCGGGCATGTACACGGTGGTGTCGCCAAAGCCGCCGCGCCAGGCGACTCCGTGCGTGAGCGGCTTTCCGTCCAGCAGAACCGACGTCTCAATCTCCATCACGTAGCTGCGGTCGAATTTCATGCGCTTCGACACTCCAAGCCGCCCATCGCTCCACTCGAAGCGCACCTCGGCCGGCGCCTCGAGCGACGTACCGGCTGACGTGACCTCATAGAGGGCCGAATTGACCTGCGCTTCGAGCTGCGCGTCTTCGAGCGCCAGGGAAAACGGCCAGCCGCCCGTCTGCCGCGCCCCGTCCGGGTGAACCAGATCGAGGGTGCGAGGCGGCTTGTTGTCGTCGGTGTATTTCTTCAACTGCCAGCTCCGCACCACCGCGCCGCGGTTGGAAAACTCGACGCGGTAGAGCCCGTTTTCGACCACGATGGTCTTCTCTTCGGCGGCGGACTTGGCGGCGATCGCGGCTGCCGCTGGCGCCACAGCAGCCGGCTGTACGGCGGCGGGGCTTGACGGCGAAGCGGGAGCTTCGGCGGGCGGCGCGCCGGTCTGCGAGGGAGCGGGCTGTGGAGGCTTCACCGGCGCTTTCGGCGCAAATAATACCTGCCAGCCGACTACCACCAGCAACGAGAGCACGGCAGCCAGCAGCGCGCGGCGTTCCGCGGAGAGTTCCTTCACGGCCGGGCCTCTTCGGGATCGCTCGGTTGCGGCACCGGATCATAGCCGCCGGGCGAAAACGGCCGGCAGCGCAACAGGCGCCGCAGCGCGAGCCAAGTCCCACGGCGGGCGCCGTGCACCTCCACGGCCTGGTAAGCGTACCTCGAGCACGTGGGATAGAACTTGCACGGCGAAGGCATCAGCGGTGACAGGATGCCCTGATAGACGCGCAAGCCAGCTAGCAAGAGCTGGGCCATGGGGTTTCGGGCGCGCTGCGGGCGCGAGGGCGCTAGCTCATCAGGCCCTGCAGCAGGCGAATCAGCTCCGCCCCGAGCGCCGCGAACTTCGCCCGGGCCACCGAGCTGCGCGGGTGAATGACAATGTCCCATCCTGAAGGTATCTCCGAGTCGTTGAGGCGCAGGATTTCGCGGATGCGCCGCCGGATCCGGTTGCGAACCACCGCACCGCCCAGCGCCTTCTTCACGCTGATGCCGAAACGGCTGCGGCCGAGCCCGTTTGCACGACCGAAGACGGCGAATTGCTGGCTCGAGCGCCGCCGGCCGTCGCGGTACACCGCCTCGTACTCCGCGCGGCGCACCAAGCGAGCCTCGCGGGGAAACCTCAGCCGCGGGCCCGAAGAAGGGCTAGATGGGCGTGAGACGATGGCGTCCCTTCTTGCGGCGTGCCGCAAGGACTCTGCGTCCACCCTTGGTCTTCATGCGTGTGCGAAAGCCGTGGGTCTTGTGACGGCGGCGCACTTTGGGCTGAAAGGTGCGTTTCGGCAACGATGGCTCCCCTGGGGTCCGCGACCCTTCTGATATAGCGCCGCCCGCCGGGCTGAAGCCCGGAGCTACACCACTGGGTCATCGCGGCGGCCACAGCCCGCACAAGCGGACTCAAGTCAAACCGAGTAGTGTATTCGAGCGCTTCTGCGCGGTCAAGGAAACGCGCCGCGTGGTAGTACGGCGTGCGCTATTTGGCTGGCTGCGCGTCCTGGGTCAGCTTGCGGATTTCCGCCACGCCATTCTTGACCTTCCAATCCATGAACATCCGGCCGAGCTCCAGTGAACTCCTGCGCGGATCGCCCTCGACGCCGCTCGGACCTAGGCTGAGTTGTGGCGGATAGGGTCGCTGGACGGGATCGCCCATGGCAATCTTGTCGCGGCGAACGTACTGCGCGCCGACTGCCCACAGCAGGGAGGTGTCGGCCACGCCACCGTGACGGCTGGGCGGAAAGCCGTGGTCCTTGAGGTAGTTCTCGATCTCCTGATCGGACTTGGCATAGGCATCGCTGGAATAGAAGACGCGGATACCCTGCGGACGGTAGCCCTGGTCGAGCTTGGCCGCCAGCTCCTTCAGCGGCGCTTGATTGCCGCCATGGTCGCCCATCAGGATGATGTATTTGAAGCCGGCCTGAGCCATGCTGTCAGCGACTTCCTCGTTGACGCGCGAGAAGGTCTCCGGCGAAAGCTTGACCGTGCCAGGAAACTTCGCCTCCTCGCCGGTCGGCGCGAAGGGCATCACCGGGGCGACTAGGGCGTTGCCCAGCTCGCGCGCAATGCGCTCCCCCAGGTAGCGCGCGCGGAAGATATGTTTCCCCAAGACCAAGTGCGGTCCGGATTCCTCCGTGCTGGCATTGAAGATCAGCACGGTGGTTTTGCCGGAGCGGATCGCATCACGCACCTCGGTCATGGTCATCTCCTCCATCAGGACGCGAGAGTCGGCCCCCGCAACGGCGGTCGTCAGTAAGGCCGCGCCCGTGAGACAAAATAGAACGAAATGGGAGAGATTCATCGGCGTGCTCCTGAAGCGGTTCATGCTTCCTTGGGTATAGATGAGAACACTGCTGCTTCTCGGCAGCCACACTATTCTTCCCTATTCGCGAAGTCCAGGAAGTTTTCAAGGGCACTCGCAACTGTGAGTAAAAACCCGGAGGCTTTTTCGGCACACTGGGAAAGATTGGCAGAACGCAAACGAAGGACAACAGGGCTCAACGCTCGCTACACTGCGGTCAAGAGAAGCGCGTTATACGGCCAAGTGCGACGCCGATCACCTGGGCAAACGCCCTAATGGTGCAACACCGATTCCGAAGCTCTTCGCTCTAAGCCCGGATACAGAGTATTCCCCTCATTGACGGCAGGCTGCTTTAAGGCGTAGCGTTTCGCTCGTTGATGGTCCTTGCTGCCGCTGCCAGTTCGCTCGCGACGGCTCTTCTCACCGGCAATCGTTTCGAAAGGAGGTCGAATGTTTACCGCAGTGATCACGGTCGCCATCCTGGCTCTGGGCGCTATCCTCGCGCCCGCCGCGGCGCAGCAGCCCGCCAGAATCCCGCGGATTGGGTTTCTCTCACCTTTGGACCGTTCCGCACCCAACTTCGAGGCATTCCGACAAGGGCTTGCCGACCTCGGCTATGTCGAAGGCCGCAACATCGTAATTGAGCCGCGATTCGCGGAAGGGCAGTATGAGCGGTTTCCCGATTTCGTTGCCGAACTGCTCCGCCTCAAGGTGGACGTCATCGCCGTGACGGGTGCCGTGACGGCCCGGGCGGCCAAAAAAGCGGCCCCGGACATCCCGATTATCTTCTTCGTCGTGGTCGATCCGGTGGCAGACAATGTGGTACCAAGCTTGGAGCGGCCTGGCGGAAACCTCACAGGCGTGACGAGCTTTGACCCACAGCAAGCCAGGAAGCAGCTCGAGCTCCTCAAGGAGGCGATCCCGGGGCTCAGGCGCGTGGCTCTCCTGGGAGATCAAGGCGTCTCCGAGGCTTTGATGAAGGCAAGCGAGGGGCAGGCGCGAGAGGTGGGCCTCCAAACTCAACGGCTCAGAGTGGCAGCGCCGAGTCCGGATCTCGAGGGAGCGTTCGCCACGATCAGGCAGGAGCACGCTGATGCTCTGCTGATACTGGAAGAACCGGTACTGGGGGTTCATGCGAAGAAGATCGCGGAGCTGGCGGCCAGGGATCGGCTCCCCACTTTGTTTGCGCCGTCCAGGGTAACCGCCGGGGGCCTCATCGCCTATGGAACGACCCAAGTCGAGGCAATCCACCGCATGGCGGCGTACGTGGACAAGGTCCTGAAGGGGGCCAAACCGGGCGAGCTATCCGTGGAGACGGTCACGCGCTATGAGCTGATCGTGAACCTGAAGGCGGCTCGGGAGATTGGGGTCACGATTCCGCCCGAGGTGCTCAAGCGGGCGGGCCGGGTGATACAGTAAGACCGGTCTTAAGCTTCATGGTGACTGCCGAGAACAACCCTTTACACAAGTAACCGCATTCTGCCCCGAAGCACGACCCGCATTCACGTGGCCGGTTAGTCGGCTAATCGGAAACTGAGGCCAAACGGACCCGCTACTCGCCGCGTTGACGCTGGTTGGGGCGTCCCCTAGAATAGCGACTAGTGCTGATCACAGCGCGACGCACCCCATCAAGCCGCCATGTTTGAGAACCTCACCGAAAAGCTGCAGCGGGTCTTCAAGAACCTCCGCGGCCAGGGCAAGCTCACCGAGGAGCACCTAGACGCGGCGCTCGGGCAGATCCGCGAGGCGCTGCTCGATGGCGACGTCAACGTGGGCGTGGCCGACGAGCTGCTGGCGCGCATCCGGGCGAAGGCTCTGGGCGCCGAGGTGCTGCTGCAACTTTCCCCCGACCAGCAAGTCATAAAAACCGTCCGCGACGAGTTGGCCGAGTTGCTCGGCAAGCACTCGAAGCCGCTGTTCGCCTCGCGCCCGCCCTCGGTCTGGATGCTTGTCGGCCTCCAAGGCTCGGGCAAAACCACGACGACGGGCAAGCTGGGCAAGTGGCTGGGCCAGCACGGCCACCGGCCGCTCGCGGTCTCGACCGACGTCTATCGCCCGGCGGCGCGTGAACAGTTGGCGCAGGTCGCCCGGGCCGTCGGGCTGCCGTGCTTCCCGGGCGAGGGTAGCAACAAACCGCTCGAAATCGCCCGCGGGGCCATCCGCGAGGCCAAGCTTTCCGCCTACGACGTCATCCTGGTGGACACCGCCGGGCGTCTGCACATTGACGACGACCTGATGACGGAGCTGGGCGAGCTCAAGCGCGAGCTGGCGCCTGCGGAGATCCTGTTCATCGCCGACGCCATGATCGGCCAGGACGCGGTCCGCTCCGCGGGCGAGTTCCATCGGAGGCTCGGCCTGACCGGCGTCATCCTGACCAAGCTCGATGGCGACGCGCGAGGCGGCGCGGCGCTTTCGATCGGCAAGGTGACCGGAGCGCCGGTGAAGTTCGTGGGCATCGGCGAGAAGTACGACGCACTCGAAGCATTTTACCCCGAGCGCATCGTCTCTCGCGTGCTCGGCATGGGCGACGTGCTGACACTGATTGAGAAGGTCGAGCAGGCCGTCGACACAAAGAAGGTCGCAGAGCTCGAGCGCAAGCTGCGGCGCGACGAATTCACCCTGGAAGATTTCCGCGACCAGTTGCGTCAGCTCCGCAAAATGGGCCCGCTCGAGCAGGTTCTCGGCATGCTCCCCAAGGTCGGCCCGCTCGCCAACCTTCCCAAGGACGCCCACGTGGACGAGGGGCGCCTGAAGCGCGTCGAGGCCATCATTAACTCGATGACCGGAGCCGAGCGCGACGACCATTCGATCATTGACGGCAAGCGCCGCAAGCGCATCGCCCGCGGCAGCGGCACCTCGGTCCAGGAGGTCAATCAGGTCCTGAAGCAATACATGCAGATGCGCAAAATGATCAAGCAATTCGGCCCGGCGGCGGCCAAGGGGAAGCTCCGCGGCCTGGGCAAGCTCAGCGGATTGGGCTGAGCAGCCTGTGGCGCGCTGGCCGCCTTTTCGGAACCCCCCTCGGAAGGCACTGCCATTCGCGAAATACGCGGAAATGGGCTAATATAAGCCTCAGGAGGAATTTCCGAGTGCTGGCTATCCGCTTGGCGAGATTTGGCAAGAAGAAGATGCCGTTTTACCGTGTGGTGGTGATCGACAAGCGCCGGCCCCGCAACGGCCGGACCGTGGAAGTGGTGGGGACTTACGACCCGCTGAAGAAGCCCGCAGAGGTAAAACTCAACGCCGAGCGGATCAAGTACTGGCTCGGGTGCGGAGCGCAGCCCAGCGACACCGTCCGCAGCTTCCTCCACAACCAGAAGATCGCCTAGGGCGTGTATTCGCCCCGAAGCTCGGCGAACGAGCCCCGCGAGCTCCGGGACGCGCACAAGTGAGACTTCCTGCTGATACCAGTGGAGGTGGACGATGAAAGAGCTGGTAGAGGCGATTGCGAAGGCGCTCGTGGATAATCCCGATCAGGTTCAGGTTCGAGCGGTCGAGGGCGAACAGGTCACCGTGCTGGAACTGCGGGTCCACCCCAGCGACCTGGGCAAGGTGATCGGCCGGCAGGGTCGTACCGCGAAGTCCATCCGCACCATCCTCGGCGCAGCCGGGATGAAATTGAAGAAGCGCCTGACTTTGGAAATCCTCGAATAGTGCCCGCCGAAGGTTTTGCGGGAGTGACCCTGGCGCGGGTCCTGCGTCCGCACGGGCGTCGCGGCGAAGTGGCCGCGGAGATCCTCACCGACTTCCCCGAACGCTTGAAAACTCTTCGCGAGGCCTACCTCTCGGACGGCCGAACCCCGCCGCTGCCCGTGGCCATCCGCGCCTGCTGGCTGCACAAGAACCAGGCGATCTTCCACTTCGAAGGTTGTCTCGAAATTCCCGACGCCGAGAAGCTCCGCGGGCTCGAGGTGCAGGTTCCACTCGCCGAGCGGCTGCCGCTGCCCCCGGGCCGCTACTACATCACCGATCTAGCCGGCTGCGAGGTCTGGGAGAGCCGCGGCGGGCGGCTCGGCAGCGTCCGCGAGGTGCAACGGATCGGCGAAGAGGTCCCCGGAACGCCGCTGCTGGTCGTGGATACCCCTGACGGCGAACTGCTCGTGCCGCTTGCCGAGGAAATCTGCACGCGCATCGACACCACGGCGCGACGCATCGAAGTCGTCCTGCCCGAGGGTCTCCGCGAGCTGAACCGCGAGACATGACGCGGCCCGGCTCTTCCAGCCGGCCCTAGCAAGAGAGCGAAGGAATTTGGTGTACGGTAGGAGCGCAGCCCGCCGCGGCGGGCGCTCCTACCAGGACGGTCAATCGGTTAGAATTGGCTGCGCATGCGCTTTGACGTCATCACGATATTCCCGGAGTTCTTCGACGGGCCGCTCGACTACGGCATCGTCCGCCGCGCCCGCGAAGCCGCGCTGCTCGAGGTCGAGGTGCACGACCTGCGCGAGTCCACGCACGATCGCCACCGCACGGTGGACGACCGGCCGTTCGGCGGCGGCGAGGGCATGGTGCTGAAGCCCGAACCGCTTTTTGAGGCGGCCGAAACGTTGCTGGGCGGCGCGCCCGCGCCGGTCTCGACCGCAGTCGTGCTGCTCTCCGCCTCAGGCAAACTTTTTCGCCAGGAGACGGCGCGACGCTTCGCGGGGTTCAAGCATATTGTGCTGCTGTGCGGGCGCTACGAGGGCGTGGACGAGCGCGTGGCCGAGCACCTGGCCACCGAGGAGGTCGCCGTCGGCGATTTTGTCCTCTCGGGCGGCGAGCTGCCCGCAGCGATGATTGTGGATGCAGTGACTCGCCTGCTGCCCGGGGCGCTTGGAAACGCAGCTTCGGCGGTGCACGAGTCGTTCAGCGAGATGGAGAGTACTCAGTCGTCAGTAAACAGTCATCCGTTAACACCTCCCGACCATGTTACGCAGGCCCGGGGGCAGCGGGGGTCACATACCGGTCACGAGCCACAACTCACGAGTTACTGCATCCTGGACTATCCGCACTACACCCGGCCGGCGGAATTCCGCGGTTGGCAGGTGCCGGAGGTGCTGATGGGCGGCAACCACGAGCAGATTCGTCGCTGGCGCCGCAAGATGGCGCTTGCGAAGACGCTGCGCAACCGCCCTGAGTTGCTGGCTGGCGCAGCCCTCACCGAAGAAGATGCCGCCCTGCTTGACGAGCTGCACGGCCAGAGTCCAAACCCGCTCGGCGGGCATTCCAGAAAAGGCTAACACAGAGGACACAGAGGCACCGCGCGCACAGAGAAATAGAAGACAATGAGATTGCATCGCCCAGCCATTTGGGGGGTTTCTCCACACCACTGCTCTATTTCCTTCAATTCTTTTTGTTCTCCGTGACCCTCTGTGCTCCCTGTGCTGAGTTGTTCTCCCGACCGGCGAATCCAATACGCGAAACCGAATCCGCTTGACAGGGGGGCAATGCCGCCGCTATCTTTGGGATTCCCATTGGGGAGAGTTTCCTTATCGTGAAGCCGAGAAGTACAAACCGGGTGACATCCAGGACCGCTCCTGCAGGCGCGTGCATGTGTCTCTGTATGTGTATGTGTCGCTCCACGAGCGACCGCGGAGGTCCTTCGGTTTAGATAAGTCTTAAATCAGAAAGGATTCCGAGGCCGCTCAAACCTGAGCGGCCTTTTTGTTTTTGGGGAGGAAAAAATATGAAAAAGCCCGCGCGCCCCATTGCCATCTACCACGAGCACCCCGACTGGTTCCGGCCGCTGTTTGCCGAGCTCGACCGCCGCGGAACTTCGTATGTCCGCATCGACGCCCGCCATCACCAGTTCGACGCCGGGTCGAAGGACGGCGAATACGCGCTGCTGTTCAATCGCATGAGTCCGTCGGCCTATCTGCGGGGAAACGTTCAGGGGATCTTTTACACGCTGCACTACCTGGCGCACCTCGAACACATCGGCGTGCGTGTCATCAACGGTTACAAGGCGTTCACCGTCGAAACGTCGAAGGCCTTGCAACTTTCGCTGCTGGACTCGCTTGGCCTGCCCTATCCGCGGGCTCGGGTCATCAATCATGCCTCTGAGGCCCCGCAGGCCGCCCGTAGCCTCCGCTTCCCCGTGGTGGTGAAGCCCAACATCGGCGGCAGCGGCGCAGGCGTACGGCGGTTCGACCGGCCCGAGGAGCTGGAGCGGGCGGCTGCCGGAGGGCATCTCGACCTCGGCATTGACCACACCGCGCTGGTGCAGGAATTCATCCCCGCCCGCGGCGGATTCATCACGCGCGTGGAGGTGCTCGGCGGCAAATACCTCTATGCCATCCGCGTGTTTCTCTCCGGCGAAGGCTACAACCTGTGCCCGGCCGACATCTGCCAGACCACCGACGGTGTGGAGCTGCAGCGCGCCGCCTGCCCCACCGATGCGGCAAAGTCGGGCCTCCGCGTCGAGGGGTACACCCCGCCCGTCGAGGTGATCGAGGCGGTGGAGCGGATCATGCGCGCCGCCGAAATTGACGTCGGCGGCGTCGAGTACATCGTGGACGACCGGGACGCCCGGCTGCTCTATTACGACATCAACGCGCTCTCGAATTTCGTCGCCGATGCGCCGCGGGTCATCGGCTTCGACCCGTTCGTCAAGCTCGCGGATTACCTGGAACAGGAGGCTCTGTGATGCGTTACGGCTACTGGCTGCCCGTTTTTGGCGGATGGCTGCGCAATGTCGAGGACGAAAACATGGAGGCGAGCTGGGACTACGTCAGCCGCCTGGCGCGGCGCAGCGAAGAGATCGGCTTCGATGTGACCCTGATTGCCGAGCTGAACCTCAACGACATCAAAGGAGTTTCTGCGGCGTCGCTCGACGCCTGGTCCACCGCCGCAGCGCTTGCCGCGGTGACGCAACGCCTGGAACTGATGGTGGCGGTGCGCCCGACCTTCCACCTGCCCGCGCTGCTCGCCAAGCAAGCGGCCAACATTGACCGGATCAGCGGCGGGCGGCTCTCGCTGAACGTGGTCTCGTCGTGGTGGGCCGACGAAGCCAGGAAATACGGCGTGGTGTTCGAGCAGCACGACGACCGCTACGCCCGCACCGCCGAGTGGCTCGCGGTGCTGGACGGCGTGTGGTCTCAGGACCAATTCTCTTTTTCCGGGAATTACTACCGCGTCGAGGAGACTGTGCTGCAACCCAAGCCGGTGTCGCGCCCGCGGCCGACGATCTATGCCGGCGGCGAGTCCGAAGCCGCCAAAGAATTGATCGCGCGCCGCTGCGACGCCTACCTGATGCACGGCGATCCGCCCGGCAAGATCCGCGAACGCATCGCCGACGTCTCGGCGCGGCGCGCGCGCTGGGGCTTGCCGCCGATGAAATTCGGCGTGGCCGGGTTTGTCATCGTCCGCAACACGGAAGAGGAAGCCCGGGCCGAGCTCCGGCGGATCACCGACGTCAAACAGAGCGCCGCCGGATACCAGAATTACCAGCAGTGGCTCGCAGGGACGCAGCTCGAGCAGCGCGTATCGCTCGAGGATTACTCGGTGTCGAACCGCGGCCTGCGCGCTGGTCTGGTGGGCACGCCGGAACAGGTGGCCGAGCGGATCGCCGAATTCGAGGCTGCCGGGGTGGACCTCCTCCTGCTGCAATCGAGCCCGCAGCACGAGGAGATGGAACGGTTCGCCGACGCCGTCATCCGGCGCGATACCTCGGTCGCCTCGGCGGTCTGACCCGCCGGGGAAAAGAAAAAACTTCGATTCACCGCAGCGGCACAGAACACGCCAAGAAGGCACCCTGAGTCTCTGTGTACCACGGCGCTCTCTTTGTTGAATCTCTTCTCGGAATTCGCTACAATTGCAGTTTGCCCTTGGTGCGCTGGCCCCACCTGAGCCGGTCTGCCGGGATCATCTGCCATGAATCGAGTGGTCGAAAAACTCCAGCAGGCGCAAGTGCGAAAAGACCTGCCCGAGTTCCGTCCGGGCGATACCGTGCGGGTCCACGTGCGTCTGAAGGAAGTCGAAGGGGAAAAAGAGCGAATCCAGCCGTTTGAGGGCGTGGTGATCAGCAAGCGCGGCCGGCTCGCAGGGGCGAGCTTCACCGTGCGGCGCGTCAGTTTCGGTATCGGCATCGAGCGCATTTTTCCGGTGAACTCGCCGACCATCAGCTCGGTCGAAGTGGTCAACCAGGGCCGCGTGCGCCGCGCCAAGCTCTACTACCTCCGCGGGCGCAAGGGCAAGGCGGCACGCATCAAGCGCGCCGCGCGCATCGAGTTGCCTGCCACACCGCCTGAGGTTCCTACCGCCGAATAATAGCAAAAACTCTCAGCCCGTCAGGTTTCGGCTTTCAGTAGCCCACTTGCTTCGATGGGTCTTTGTCTGTGTGTAAATCTGTGTGCACTTGCCGCGAGCCCGCCCCGGCGGTCAGCGGTCTGTGGCTTCAATCGCCATTGCGCGGTGTGATAGAATCCGCCCCCGATGGCGCGGCTGTGCTGTTCCCGCTACGAACGCGAGGCGCGCAAGCGCGGCTGGATGCGCATCGCCGGGCTGGATGAAGCGGGGCGCGGGTCGCTGTTCGGCCCGGTGGTGGCGGCGGCGGTGATCTTGAACCCCAAGCGGCGCATCGTCGGCCTGGATGACTCCAAAAAACTCACTCCGGAGCGCCGCGCCGTGCTTGCCCGGCGCATCTGCGAGCACGCCCTGGCCTGGGGCGTCGCCGAGGTGGACGCCCAGCGCATCGACGCCTGGAACATCTATCAGGCCAGCCGCCAGGCCATGGCCGCGGCTCTGGCGCAGCTCGCCATCCCGCCGGACTACCTGTTGATTGACGCCCTGCGGCTCGACGTGCCCATCGAGCAGAAACCCCTGATCAAGGGTGACGCGCGCTCGGTTTCGATTGCCGCAGCGTCCATCCTCGCCAAGGTGGCCCGTGACCGCACCATGGAGGAGTGGGACAAGGTCTATCCGCAGTACGGCCTGGCGCGCAACAAAGGCTATTCGACGCCCGACCACATGGAAGCGCTGCGCATCTTTGGGCCCACGTCGCTGCACCGGTACTCCTTTGCGCCTGTGCGCGAGGCCTCCTGCTGGGCCGCGGGCGCCACGCAGGAGCCCCTGCCGCTCGATCGCCCGTCTTCCGTCGCCCCGCCGCGGGTTGCGTAGCCTGCCCCTTCCGCGCCTTGCCTCTCCCTCCTTTAGTGCCATTGCATCTTTGAATCTCACGGCTGCGGCGTTGCGTTGACTGACCTATCGGCGCGTGCTAGCGTGAATTCTGCTTCCGCTTGGCCTGCCGTTCGATGGCCTCCGCTGGGGCAGTTTGCTGCCTGGAACTGCGGCGGTGGTTTCCGCGGGCATGACCGGGCAAGCCTTCGTACGCGGCACCGATGCGAGCCGAGCGCTCCCCTCGCGAGGAAGCCGCGCAACGAGCCGTTGATGGCCTACAACAAGACCAAACTCGTCGAAGCCGCCCAGAAGTATCTAAACCAGGGAAAGATCGCCCAGGCCATCGGCGAATACCAGCAGGTCCTCCGCCAGGAACCCAAAGACCAGATCACCTTGATGACCATCGGCGACCTGTTCGTGCGCCAGGGTGAAACCTTCCAGGCGCTTGAATACTTCGAGCGCCTCGCGCAGGCCTACCTGAACGAGGGGTTCGTCACCAAGGCCATCGCCATCTATAAGAAAATCGCCAAGCTGGCGCCGGAAGAGACCAAGCCGCTCGAGCGACTGGCTGAGCTCTACGTTCAGCAGGGCGTGATGAGTGAGGCCCGGCCGATCTACGTGCAACTCGCCGAGGTGCACCTGAAGTCCCACCGCCACGCACAGGCGGTCGCGCTCCTGCGCAAGCTGCTCGAGGCCGAGCCCAATAACCTGCGCGTGCACACGCGCCTGGCCGACCTCTACTCCGCCATCGGGCAGGAACACGAAGCTGCCGAGGCCTATTTGGGCGCGGCGCAGCTTCTGTTCGAGCGGAGCGAACACGTCGAGGCCGAGAAGCTCGCCGAGCGCGCGCTCAAGATCGAGTCCGGTCATCCCGGCGCGGTGACGCTCAAGGCGCGCGCGATGGCTGCCGGCGGCAAGCGCGCTGAGGCGACCTCGCTGCTGGAAACCCTGCACGACCTGGATTCCGGCTCATCGGCGACCCTCTTGCTCGTCGAGCAGTACCTGCAAAACGGCCAGCCGGAGTCCGCCGTGGCCCTGGCCCGCAAGGTGTTCGAGCGGAACCCCAAGAACTATGAGCTGACCTACAAGGTGGGTGCGGCGTTGCTGGACGCAGGAGAACTTGACCGGGCGCTCGAACTGCTCGAGCAGGTCCGTCAACCGATGACCGAAGCCGGCGACCACGAGCGCCTCAGCCAGGCCCTGATCGCCGCGGCCGAGCGCTTGCCGGGGCGCCTGGAGCCGCGGGAGTGGCTTGTGGACCTCTACAGTCAGGCCAGCGATACGTTCCGGTTGCCGGATGCGCTGGCCCAGCTCGCCGAGGCGGCCGCGGCTTCCGGGCGATTCGATCGGGCAAAACAAGCCTACGAACAACTTCTCGAGCGAAACCCCGAAGACGAATCCGCCAGGCAGCGTCTGAATCAGGTGCGCACCCAGATCGGGCTCGAACCGCTTCCGGAGGCCGGGCGGATACGACCGGAAGCCCCGAGCCGGCCTCCCGGGCAGCCGCTCGTCGCAGCTAAGCCTGGCCCACCGGCGCCCGAGCCAGCGCTCGACGAGGAAACGCAGAGCTTTATCAATCAGTCTCTCACCGACGTCGACCTATTCTCCAGCTACGGCCTGACGCAGAAGGCCATTGATCTACTCGAACACATGCTCGAGCGCGCCCCGCACCATACGGTCACGCTCGAAAAGCTGCTGGACCTCTACCTCGGCGCCGGAAACGACCGGCGCACCGCCGAACTCGCCGCGCAGCTCGAGCAGATCCACCTCGAGCGCGGCGACGTCCAGGGTGCCGGGCGATTCTCCGAACTGCGCCGCCGCTTCCAGCGCTCCGCCGGGCTGGCGGCCGAAGAGTTGTCGTCCCCGAAGCCTCGGCAGGCGCTGGAGGAGTTCGTCGTACCCACGGTCGAGGCAGAGCTGGTGCCGCAAGCCGAAAGCCAGCCGGCGCTCGAAGTCGCCGCAGTGCCCCTCGGAGAGCCCCTGATCCACGAGGTGGACCTCTCCGAAGAGTGGGCCAGACTCTCGCATCAGGTGGAGGAGCCGTTGCCCGCGCCTCCGCCGCCAGCGCCGCAGCCTGACTTGCGTGCCGCGGCGCCGCCCGAGCCTTCCCCGGCGGTTCCGGCGCCTGCGGAGCAGCCCGCCCCCGAATACGTGCTTGAACTGCAACCCGTCCCGACCGAAATCCCGTCAGCGCCAGAGCCGGCTGAACCCGCCGCACAGCCCGCTTTTGCGGCGATGATGCCGGACCAGTTCCTCGCCGAGCTGTCCGCGGAATTCGAGGAGTTGGTGCCGAACCTCATGGCGCCTGTGGCGTCCTCCCCCATCGCAGCAGAGAAGCCTGTTGGGACCGGCCCTCTTCCGGCATCGGTTGGCCTCGCCACACCTGAACGCCAGCCCGCCGCCAAGGAAATCAGCGAGCCGTTGCGTGAGGTCTTCGAGGAGTTTCGCGCCGAGCTGGGTGAAATGGGCGCCGAAGAAGAAGACCTGGAGACGCACTACAATCTGGGCATCGCCTACCGCGAGATGGGCCTGCTTGAGGAAGCCATCGGCGAGTTCCAGAAAGTGGCCAAGGCCAACGACAAGGGCCGGGCGTTCCGCTACGCAATGCAATGCTGTACACTGCTGGGGCTGGCGTTCATGGAAAAGGGACAGGCGAGTATCGCCGTAATTTGGTACGAGCGCGCGCTGCAGATCCCGGGTCTCGATCAGGAGTCCGTTCTGGCGCTGCGCTACGACTTGGGCGTCGCGCAGGAGGTGGCCGGCGACCAGGCGGCTGCGCTGAAGAGCTTCTCCCAAGTGTACGGCATAAACATCGACTACCGCGATGTCGCCGAACGCATCGCCGCGCTGGGGAAGCAGCCTTGAATCCCGCGCGCACATGAACCGCTTCCTGCGCGTGGTGCTCATCCTGCTGTGCTTCGAGTTGGGCGTGCTGCTGGTTTTCATCCCCTGGTCGTACGCCTGGGAACGCAACTTCATCCTCAACCGCTATCCGGCGCTGATCCCTTTCCTGCTGAATCCTTCGGTGCGCGGCGTCATCACCGGGCTGGGCCTGCTCGATATCGTCGTGGCCGCCGGGATGATCTGGCGCCGGCGCCCGGCAACCGTTGCCACGCGAAACTAAGCCGATTCTCTGCTACGTCACCGACCGGGCGGCGCTGCACGCACTTCCGCAAGGTGTTGCAGGCGCGCCGGTCGCTGACGACCTCCCAGGCGTCATCCGCCGCGCTGTCGCCGCCGGCGTCGACTGGATCCAGCTCCGCGAAAAAGATCTTCCGGCGCACGCGCTGGTCGAGCTGGCTTGCGGGGCGGTTGCCGCGGCGCACGGCAGCGGCACGCGCATCCTGATCAATGACCGGCTCGACGTGGCGCTGGCCGCCGGCGCTGCGGGCGTGCACCTCGGCGAGGAATCGCTGCCGGTCACGGAGGTGGTG
>JBASRK010000085.1:0-6435 GCA_049273775.1 Candidatus Acidiferrales bacterium | reverse complement strand
GAATATTCTTTCGCCGACCTCGAGCGCGACGCGGTTACGCTGTGGGACGGGGTGTCGAATCCGGCCGCGTTGAAACACCTTCGGGAGATGAAGCCGGGCGCAAGGCTGGTCATCTACGAAACCGGAACTCGCAAGAGCGCGGTCGGGACAGCGTCGGTGGTTTCGGTGGACATCTCGAATCCCAAGAATCCAGCGGTTAGAATTAAAGCTGGAAAAGCGCTTGCGAAGCCGATTTCGTTGGCGCAAATCAAAGCCAACCCACTGTTCGCGGATTCACCTCTGGTCCGTCAAGGAAGGCTCTCCGTCGTCCCTTTGACCAAAGCCCAGCACAAGGCCTTGACCGGCAACTGATCGCACCGGCCCGCGGCGGCATCTGGTCGGCCCCGAACATGCGCGGCCCGGAAACCGGCCGGCGGGCGGAGGGCCTACCCTGATGGAACAAGGTGAAAGGCGCCGCGGATAGTGTCCAAGTGGGATAGGATTTGAGAATAGTGAGTCACTTTCCGATGAGCGCGTTACACGTCAACTGTGCGGCGCCCATTTGCGGATCCGGTTCCGTTGACTAGCATCTTCGATGCCCCTAACATGGCAGTCCAACCCTAGCCCATGATCGGCCAAACCATCTCGCACTACCGCATCCTGGAAAAGCTCGGTGGCGGCGGCATGGGAGTTGTCTATAAGGCCGAGGACGTGAACCTGGGCCGCAACGTCGCTTTGAAATTCCTGCCCGACCGGCTTGCCAGCGATCCCCAAGCATTGGAGCGCTTCCGGCGCGAAGCTCGGGCCGCTTCCGCCCTGAACCATCCCAACATCTGCACGATCTACGACATTGGCGAGCAGGATGGTCAAGCGTTCATCGCCATGGAGTTCCTGGACGGGACGACCCTGAAGCACCGCATCGCAGGACGACCGCTGGAGTCCGAGCAGGTGCTGGAGTTGGGCGTGCAAATTGCGGACGCGCTCGACGCGGCCCACACGGAGGGAATCATCCATCGAGATATCAAGCCGGCAAACATTTTCGTCACCAAGCGCGGGCACGCGAAGGTCTTGGACTTCGGCCTGGCCAAGCTTGCGCCGGAGCGAGAACGAGTCGGAGAAGCGGTTGGAGTCTCGACCATGCCCACAGTGGGCACCGCCGAGGAGCATTTGACCAGCCCGGGTGTGGCGCTGGGTACGGTTGCATATATGTCGCCGGAGCAGGCCTGCGGCGAAGAGCTCGACGCGCGCACCGATCTGTTCTCGCTGGGCGCCGTGCTTTACGAAATGGCCACCGCCCGGCAAGCGTTTACGGGCACCACCTCGGCGGTGGTTTTCGACGCCCTTCTGCACCGAGCCCCGATCGCGCCGGTGCGGCTGAATGCCGACGTGCCGGCGGAACTGGAGCGCATCATCAATAAGGCGCTGGAGAAAGATCGCAAGCTGCGCTTCCAGAGTGCCGCCGAACTCCGCGCCGACCTGCAACGCCTGAAACGCGACACCGATTCTGCCCGCGTGGGCGCGCTCAGCGGGGCCGCTCCGGTGGCGCAAGCCAGGCCATGGTGGCGCCGCAAGACGGCTCTGGGGATCGGCGGCGTCGCGCTGGCCGCGCTGCTCGCGGTCGGCGGCTACCTGATGCGGGGTCGCGGGCAAGCGATTGATTCGGTGGCCGTGCTGCCTTTTGTCAACGTGAGCGCGGATCCGAACACCGAGTATTTGAGCGACGGCATCACCGAGAGCATCATCAACAACCTCTCGCAGCTTCCCGGCCTGCGCGTGATGGCGCGGAGCACCGTCTTTCGCTACAAAGGGAAAGACGCCGATCCGCAGAAGGTAGGGCAAGAGCTGCGCGTGGGCGCGGTGTTGGCGGGAAGATTGCAGCAGCGCGGCGACACCTTGATTGTGCAGGCAGAGCTGGTGGACGTAGACAAGGGCGCGCAGCTCTGGGGCGACCAGTACAACCGGAAGCTGGCCGACGTGTTCGCGGTGCAGCAGGAGATTTCCCAGCAAATCTCGGAGAAGTTGCGCGTGCGCTTGACTGGCGAGGACAAAACGCGCATGGCCAAACGCAGCACCACGGATCCGGAAGCCTACCAGCTCTACTTGAAGGGCCGCTCTTATTTGAACCGGCGGACCGAAGAAGGAGCGAAGAAAGCCATCGAGTATTTCAGCCAGGCCATTGAAAGGGACCCGAGTTACGCCCAAGGTTACGCGGGCTTGGCCGATGGGTACATCATTTTGGAGAACGAGGGAGGGATGCCAGGCATTGAGGCTTTTTCAAAGGCCAGGGCGGCAGCGCTAAAAGCGCTTGCACTTGACGATACACTCGCCGAAGCCCACACTTCGCTCGCGGGCGTCAAGGAAGCGCACGACTGGGACTTCGTCGGTGCCGAGAAAGAATATAAGAGAGCCATCGAGCTAAACCCAAATTACTCGCTCGCACATTTGTGGTATTCGCTTTTCCTCGACGAAATGAGCCGCCTAGACGAGGCCATGATGGAAATCAAGAAGGCGCGCGAAGTCGATCCCCTTTCGCTGCCGATCAACAGGAATATTGGCATTTACTTATTTCATAGCCGCCGCTATGAGGAGGCCATCGCGCAGTACCGCAGCGTAATTGAGATGGACCCCAACTTTGCCACGGCGCACGAGGGACTAGCCAATGTCTACGCGCAGACCGGGCGATATCAGGAAGCGATGCTGGAGTGGCAAAAGGCCGAGACCCTCCGCGGAGAAAAAGAACTCGCCGCAGTATGGGGAAAATACGCTGCCAGCGATGACTACCGAGGTGCTCTGCGCACGGTGGTCGAACTCCTGGAGGAACGTGCCAAGCGCAAGTATGTTGACCCCAATTCAATCGCCCTGTGCTATGTGCGCCTGGGGGATAAAAACCGGGCTTTCCAGTGGCTGGAAAAGGCATTTCAGGAGCACTCCGGCTCCCTTCCGAATCTCAATTCGGGACCGGTGTACGATCCCATCCGCTCGGACCCGCGCTTCGCCGACCTGCTGCGCCGCATCGGCTTGCCGCAGTGATCGCGCAGGCGACCGGGATGGCCCCCCGGAAGCCCCTCCGCGCACCTGTGGCCGTGTAGTTGGTCTCTCGTACGTGGTCTTGGTGCTGCGCTAAGACTTCAAAAGGGGTATTCGCCCCGATTGCGTGCTACCAGCCCGCCGCCCTTCGGTAACCGGTGCTGGCCCCTAACCGCCGGCAATGGCCCCGATGATAAAAAAGGGTTCCGCCCCCGACGCGACCGCATCAGGCAGCGGGGCGTCGGGCGGCTCATGGGACAGATCCTGCTCGGAGGCGAAGAACCTCAAGTACGGCCGGCGTTGTTGCGTAACGTGGTCGCGGATTGTTCCGCGCAGCATTGGATAGCGGGCCTCGAGCGCGTCGAGGACCGAGCGCTGCGTAGCCGGACCCTCCACATCGAGCTCCACGTCGCCGCTGACGCGCGCCAGCGTCCGCAGATGTGACGGGAGCACGACTCGGATCATGGCAGCGTCTGGACCTCGACGGAAAGCACGGGCGGAAGATCGCGGACAATGGGAGTCCAGGTGTCTCCGGCATCGGCCGACGCGTACACCTGCCCGCCCGAGGTGCCGAAATACACCCCGCATGAATCGAGCGAGTCCACGGCCATCGCGTCGCGCAACACGTTGACGTAACAGTCGCGTTGCGGCAGACCTTTGGTGAGCGCCTCCCACTGGTTTCCGCCTGTGCGGCTGCGGTAGACGCGCAGCTTGCCCTCGGGCGGATAGTGCTCCGAGTCGCTCTTGATCGGTACGACGTAGATGGTCTCCGGCTCGTGCGCGTGAACTTCGATCGGGAAGCCGAAGTCGGTCGGCAAGTTCCCGCTGACCTCTCGCCACGACTCGCCGGCGTCGTCGCTGCGCATGACGTCCCAGTGCTTCTGCATGAACAGCACACCCGGGCGCGACCGATGCATCGCGATGCGGTGAACGCAGTGGCCGATCTCGGCAGTCGGGTCGGGGATGTATTCGGACCTCAGTCCGCGGTTGATCGGTCGCCACGTCTTGCCGGCGTCGTCGCTACGGAAAGCGCCAGCGGCCGAGATGGCGATGAAGATTCGTCCAGGCTTGCTTGGGTCCAGAAGAATCGTGTGCAGGCACATCCCGCCGGCGCCTGGCTGCCAGCGCGGGCCAGTGCCGTGGCCGCGCAGTCCGGCGAGTTCCTGCCACGTCCGCCCGCCGTCGGTCGAGCGAAACAATGCGGCGTCTTCAACTCCGGCGTAGACGGTATCCGGATCGGTGAGCGACGGCTCGAGATGCCAGACTCGCTTGAACTCCCAGGGGTGCTGCGTGCCGTCGTACCACTGATGCGTGGTGAGCGGTTTACCGGTTTCAGGAGAAGTATCGAAGACGAATTTGTTGCTCGCGCCAGCAGGCATGCTGCCTGGCGCGGGCATCTTCTCGCCCCCGGGCGCCTCCCAAGTTTTGCCGCCGTCGTTTGAGCGCTGGATGATCTGCCCGAACCAGTCGCTGGTCTGCGACGCGTACAGCCGATTCGGGTCCGCGGGAGATCCCTTGAGGTGGTAGATCACCCAGCCCGCAAAATGCGGCCCGCTGACGTCCCAGTTCTTGCGCTTGCCGTCCGATGTCAGGACGAATGCGCCCTTGCGCGTGCCAACCAGTACCCGCACATTGCTCATGCTTCACTCCCTCCTCTGCTTCGCGTATGCACTCATTAAGGTGATCGAAACTCTCCCTCCAAAACGGCCCACCATCCTACACCACTTCGCAAGCTAAGTTCGCAGAGGAATGAGCGCGCGCAGCCGGTCATCGCGCAAGAACAGCCCTCCCCAGACCAGCACGCCGAGAATGACCGGGATGAAGAATAACGGATCGCCGACGCGCACGTTGGTAGCGGTTGCGCCGCCGAGATAGGCTGTCATCAAGATCGCACCAAGAACGGAGGTACGCGGAATCACGTAGACGACAGTACAGGCGAGCTCGAGGATCCCGATGCTGAGCGCGAGGCTCTCGGGATATCCGAAGTGAGCGAATCCCTGCACGACAAACGCCGGCTTCATCAATTTCGTGACGCCGCTGAAGAGCAGCAACAGCACGGGTAGCGCGCTAAGGATACGTCCGGCCCAGAGCTTCTTCTTCGAGACCGGAGCAGCTTGAGCAGCCGATTGCATGGATTTTTTCTCCACATCTCGAGGGAGATACTCACAGGGCAGCCGGACCGGCGTTTTGACTTAGGCTTCCCAGGCAGCCTCGACACACTATCAACGTCACTTGCAAATTGCAAGTCATACTGCGGTGGGTCAACGTTAGATTTCACGCAGCAGATTTTCGGAGAGTTGTTCAGTTCGCCCGATGACACGGACCCACGCGCGTTCTATTCGGGCGACCAGCGCCTGAGGATGGCTTTGAAACCTTGCCTTTCGAGTTCCTCCCTGGCTCTGACAGTGGAATCGGCATCACTGTAGGGTCCGACGGCCACTCTGTAAAAGCGGTCGGTGCCGCGCTTGAACACAAAGGCTGGAAAATTCCTCTGGTGCAAGTCCTGCGCCAGCACATCGGCGTTGTCTTCACGCGTCATCGCGCCTACTTGAAGCACGAGACCGGAAAGGTCCAAGGAAATCGTGGGAGGGAGAGACGGGGTTGTCGCGGACGGCGGATTTGCGGATGCGATTAAGCCTTTCGGGGGAGATTCAGGCACTTTCACCGCAGCCGTGATCGCTCTGGCCTGCGGGTTATCCCCGATTCCCCCTCTCCAGCGGGGATTCTCGCCGCCCAATTTGAGTTGCCCGCTGCTGCCCAAATAGTAGCCCAGGGAAACGAAAACCGAAGACAGGAGCACTCCAGCCAGGTAGAGCCCGATCAGATGGCGTGACGTGCCATAGCGGCTTAATCCTTCATCGCCCCTTACCTCTGGCTTCTTTGATTCGGATTCGCGGGTTAGCTGCAGCGGAACCACTGCGGACCTCAGCTTGGCCACTCCCATATGGCCCTCTTTGGAGGGCTGGTGGGTGAGTCCGATAGTAGACCCCAGTCATACGGCCAAACTTCCATTTCAAGCATGGAATTGCTCAAAGGGGCAACTTCTAGAACTCAGCAAGCAGCTCTTGGGAAATACGGGCTTGCACCCCGGCGCGAATGGCCTCGCGCCCGCGCATGTCGTTCTAGGTCCCCCGGCGGCGGAAGATTGGCGGGCGGCGGCGTAATCCCTGATGGATCAGGGCGCGCCTAGATGTGAAATAACGAGTCTTCCCTCCACTTGGATCGAAAGGGAACGGTTTTGGCGCAGCTCGGTCGCAAACGGCCCACGCAGTGCCTGAGCGAAAAGCCATCGCAAGAGGGAGTTTTTCACCGCAAGTGAATCCGAACAGCAATTCCCAGGCTGCCATCCTCAAGCCGGTCTATGCGCACAACCTCTCCTAAATACTCCGAATTGCAAACGTCAACGGACGCGTAGGGGAAAGTCGCGCG
>JBASRK010000059.1:0-2679 GCA_049273775.1 Candidatus Acidiferrales bacterium | reverse complement strand
CGCGCGCCCAGGGCATCCCCATCTGGAGCGAGATCGAGCTCGCCTGGCGTTTCCTGCGCGGCCGGCTCGCGGCGGTCACCGGCTCGAACGGCAAGACGACGACAACTGCGCTCATCGGCCATATCTTGGAAACGGCCGGCATCCCGATGCTGGTGGCAGGCAACATCGGCACGCCGTTGATCTCCCGGGTGGAAGCCTCGAGCGATTCGACGGTGACTGTGGCCGAGCTTAGCAGCTTTCAATTGGAGACCATTGAGTCGCTCCGCCCCGACATTGCCGTCCTGCTCAACCTCACGCCCGACCACCTCGATCGCCATGCCTCGTTTGAGGAGTACGTCCGTGCCAAGGCGCGCATGTTCGAGAACCAAACCGAACAGGACGCCGCGGTTGTGAACGCCGACGCCATCGCGACGCAGTATGTCCCGCTGCGGCCGCGCCTGTTCTGGTTCAGCCGGCTCCAGCGGGTGGCCAGCGGGGCTTTCCTCCGCGGCGAGGAGATCGTGTTCTGCAGCGACGGCGCGGAGACGGTGCTGCTGCGCCGCGGCGACATCGGCCTGCGCGGCGAGCACAACGTCGAAAACGTCCTGGCGGCCTCCGCCGCCGCGCTGCTTGCTGGCGCTGCACCGGACGCGATTGCCGCCGGCGTGCGCAGCTTCGCCGGCGTGGAACACCGCCTGGAGTTCGTCGCCGAGATTGGCGGCGTGAGCTTCTACAACGATTCCAAGGCGACCAATGTGGACGCCACCCTTAAAGCGGTGGATGCGTTCGCCGGAAACCTGCTCGTGATCCTGGGCGGCAAGGACAAGGGCGGCGACTTCACCCTGTTGCGCGAGCCGTTGCGCCGGCGCGCGCGCCTCGCGCTGCTGGTTGGTGCTGCGGCCGAGAAAATCGCCGTTCAGCTCGCCGGGGCGCTGCCGGTCGAGCGGGCGGGCGAGCTCGACCGCGCCGTGCGCCTGGCTTTTGAGCACGCGCGCTCGGGTGACGTAGTGCTGCTGGCGCCGGCGTGTGCCAGCTTCGATCAGTTCGAGAACTTCGAACACCGCGGCCGCGTCTTCAAGCAACTGGTGCGCCAGCTCGGACAGCAGCATGCGGGCGAGCCCGCTCGGTCGAGTTGATAATGCCACGCCGCCTCCAAACCGACCGCTGGTTGTTCCTGGCCACCCTGGCGCTGTGCCTGATCGGCGCGGTGATGGTCTTCAGCGCCTCGGCAGTCATCGCCCGCGAGCAGCACGGCAACGCCTACACCTTTCTGCTGCGGCAACTCATCTGGCTGGCGGTGGGCATGGCTGGGATGTTCTGGATGATGAACGTTGATTACCGCCGGCTGCGCCAGGCCGAGGTGATCTTCACCGCGCTGTTCGGGGTGCTGGTGCTGCTGCTGGGGGTGTTTTTCTTCGACAAATCGCACGCCACGCACCGCTGGATCCGCTTCGGCCCGGCGAGCATTCAACCCTCCGAGTTCGCCAAGCTGGCGGTGATCTTCTATCTGGCGTGGTTCCTGGAGATGCGCCGGCGCCCGCGGGCCGGCCAGTCTGCGGCGGGCATCAACGACCTGCAGCGCACTATAGGCCCCGCGCTCGCGCCGGTGTTGCTGCTCGTGGGGCTGGTAGTGATCGAGCCCGACCTGGGCACGGCGCTTGAAATCTTTCTGATCGCGCTGGCCATTTTGTTTGTGGCCGGGCTCTCCGGGCGGTACCTGCTGTGGGCCGGCGTAGCCGCGCTTCCGGCAATCTATCTGCTCGTTGTGCGCGTTTCCTATCGCTACGACCGTGTCCTCGCCTTTCTGAACCCCGAGGCGGACCCGCAGGGCCGCGGCTTTCAGCTGATGCAGTCGCTGATTGCAGTGGGCTCGGGCGGCTTTGCCGGTGTCGGCCTGATGGAGAGCCGCCAGAAGCTGTTCTACCTGCCCGAGGCGCACACCGATTTCATCTACGCCGTGCTGTGCGAGGAATTGGGCTTCCTGGGCGGCGCAGTGGTGCTGGCGCTGTTTGCCATTTACGGCTGGCGGGGCATCCGCGCTGCGCTGGCCGCCCCGGACGATTTCAGCCGGCTGGCCGCGCTGGGCATCACGGTGATGGTCGTGAGCCAGGCTCTGATCAACTTGGGCGTCGTGCTTGGCATGATGCCGACCAAGGGCATCCCGCTGCCATTCATCAGCTACGGCGGCTCGAGCCTGCTGGTCATGCTGCTGGCCACGGGCGTGCTATTGAATATCAGCCAGCAACCGGAATAGGGCTTGTCTCGCTCGCCCTGAGCCTCTCGACGCCACTCCGGGCAATCTCCGCCGAAGGGAGCGAGTCCGCCGCTCGCAGTGGAACGCGGCGGGCGAGCCGAGCGATGAAACTGCTGATTGCGGGGGGCGGCACCGGCGGCCACGTCTTCCCGGCGCTGGCGGTCGCCCGAGAATGGCTAGGCCGGGATGCGGAGAGGGAAGTGCTGTTTGTCGGAACCGAACGCGGGTTGGAAGCGAAGCTGGTCCCTGTAGCGGGCCTGCCGCTCGAAACAGTGCGTGCCGCCGGGCTGAAGGGCATCGGCGGGAGGCGGCTGTTGCGCAACGCCGCAATGCTGCTTCCGGCGCTATGGGATTCGGCGGCGATCCTCCACCGCCACCGCTTCGCTGCAGGCTTTGGCGTCGGCGGATACGCCGCGGGCCCGGTGTTGCTCGCAGCCGTCCTGCAA
>JBASRK010000054.1:0-21643 GCA_049273775.1 Candidatus Acidiferrales bacterium | reverse complement strand
CCGTGGAAGAGATTGTCCGTGCCGGCGCTGATGTCGAACAGGTGCCGCGCTTTGACGCGGGGCGGATTGTGGTCGTCGTCTTCGGTGCCTGGCGCGGGGAGCGTGATCCGCGTCGAGCCGTAACGTGAAGGCGCGCAGGACGTAAGCGGTGTCGTCAGCGTGGCAAACGTGCTGCCGCAGAAAAGCCCCGCCTGAACTTGCTGGTCCGCGGTGAGTCCGTTCAGATCTACCGGCGTCGTCGTATCCGCTGCAAAGGGCACGCCGCCGGCCACCAACCCGCTGTCGTAACGCCAGGTGAATGCGAACCACGGCCAGTTCTTCTTCGGCTGATATTGTACGTGCGTGGTCTGTTGCAAATTCTGATCGTGGTCGATCCGAAAGACGCCGACCAGCGGCGACGAGCCCAAACCGCCGACCTGGGGGAAAAAGAACCGCGAAAAAGCCTGGCCGAGAACGGTGAACGCCGTCAAGCCGTGGTAGTTCGGCACGCTGACCCGAATCGAGAACCCGCCGATCTTCGAGTTGTGCCAGGCAATCGGGAAAAAGATCGGAGTGTTGATGAAGTCGCTGAAGTCGTAGCCGTTGTGCGTGTACTTCCAGAGATAGTCGCCGTCCACCACGAGGTACCGCCCGAGCGCCTGCTGGAAACCGGCATGGAACTCATTTCGCTGTCCAGGAGCAATCGGCGAGCCGGATGTCCCTCCGAAAAAGGCGTCGATCACAGGATTGTTGGTGCTGGAGACAATCAGATTCTCGTTAAACGGCGTCTCGAGAATGCGCGCATAAGAAACGCGAAGCACCGTGTTCGTTTTCTTGATGTTGTACGCGACGCCGAGGCGAGGCTCCGGCTGCCAGGCTCGCGAGAGGCCGCGATATATATCAAACCTCGTGCCCAGGTTGAACGACCAGTTTCCCGTGGTGATGGTATCCTGGATGTAGAACGAGATCTGCTTGATGTCCGTGTGGCCGTGGAAACTAAAGATCGCGCTGTGCGCGGTTGAGCATCCGTCCGCCGGGTCCGGAGTCGGCCGGGTCAAATCCAGGCAGCCGAGGATCGGCGCGAACGGCGCTGAAAAGCTCGGGTCGGTATTGGGCTGAAACCCCGCCGCGGCACACTGAGCTGGCGACGTGAATGATGGATCGGCGACAGGATTACCATTTGAATCCGCGCAAGGCGAATTCACGCCCGGGTCAGTCAAACCGAACCCAAAGTTCTCCGTGAGAAACGTGTGCTGGAAGGTGATCCCCGCCTTGAGGTTGTGAGCTCCCTTGACGTAGGAGATGTCTCCGCGGAGTCCGGCATTCGTCAGGCGCCGCTGCTGGCTGGCCGTTTCCGGTTGATCGGCGAAAGGATTGTTACTCGGGAAATAGCGGAACCGGTCTTGCCGCACAAATGCGCCGAGCGTCGTCAGCGTCGTCGAACCGAACAGGTGCGTCCAGGTCGGAGCGACGTTGAAGGTGCGGATCTGCACCCGCTGGTCCTGCTGCACGGCCGAAGCGTCGAACGAATTCGGCGTCTGAAACCACGAGCGCGTGAAGCCCGCGTTGATGTGCAAGCTGTCCGCATTCGAGAGTTGGAAGTCGACGCGGTCGAAGATGTTTTCCTGATTTCCTTTCGCGTGGATGACCTTGAATTCCGGCGGATCGAGGAAGCGTCCAGTCTGCAGGCCACTCACGGAAATGAAATTCCCCCAGCGGTTGCTTCCCGCCGCGAGATTTAACCCGCCGCTCACCGTGCCGAAGGAACCGTACGAGGACGTGATACTGCCGGTCGGCTTCGTTTGCCCGAGCCCCGAGCGTGTCGTCACTTTGATCACCAGGCTGGTCTTCTCGCCATATTCCGCCGGGGGAGCCCCGGAGATGACCTCCAGCGACTGGATCGAATCTATGGGGATCTGGTTCGAGAAGACTTTGCTTTGCTGATCGGTGATCGGCTGGCCATCCACGGAGAATGAGTTCTCGGCATGGTCTCCGATCCCGTGCACCAAGCCATTCGAGTCTGCCACCGCCCCCGGCGACGCCAGGGTGACCAATGAGCTCACGGAAGAAGAGGCGCTCTGCAGAGGCAGCCTGGCGAAGAGGCCTCGATCGATGTCAGTGTGCGGGGTCGAATCGACCTCGATCAGGTCTTTCGCTTCGCCTTGGACGATCACCTGCTCGGTCTGCGCGCCGATCTTGAGCGTAATCTGCAGGTTGATGGGCACCGTCGCGCGCACGTCCACGTCCTGCGTAAAGGGCGCGAAGTTCTTCGCCGTCACCACTAGGTGATACGGATTGAACGGCACGTTGATGAAGCTGAATTCTCCCGCCGCGTCAGTCTTCGTGGTGAGTTTGAATCCGCTCACCGGATTGTAGATCTCGACGACCGCTTCGGGCACTACCGCTCCCGTCGGGTCGGTGACCACGCCGTGGATGGTGCCTGCCGAGCCGCTGGACTGCGCGAATGTGGCCAGACTGAGAACGAGACTGGAGCACAAAAGCAATACGATTTGAAAACGGTTGCTGCGATGCATGAATTTTACCCTCCTCGCGAGATCTGGCTAAAAGGTGCGGGCCAAAACGGATCCTGCGGCCCGTTGGGCCGCAAGGAAGCTGGACTCACACTTCGGAGAAAGATCTATGCAGGAGGGGCGCGGGGAACGTGGGTGCTAAAGACCGGATCGAAGTCCCGAGAAATCTCTTCCGCAGCGCAGTGCCAGGCGACAAGTGCCGGTGGCGGTGTTCCCAAGTTGAATGTGGCTTGCAAGAGGGGAAGGTGACCGATGTGGCAGACCTGGCAAACCTGTTCCGAACGGCCATTGTGACGATGCCAGAGACTCGCCCCGGCGGAAGTCAGCAGGAGCGCCGCTACCGCCGCCAGCGAGAGGAGTGCGGAGACTCTAAGGTGTCGCTGTGACATCGTCGGGCCCAACTAGGGTAGACGGCGGGCGCGCGCGGTGTCAAGCGGAGCCGTTGCCCCCGGTGCGTACCCGTCAGCGGGAGTTGACTCATGGCGCCTATTGCCGTTGTAGTGCACGTGATTCCGCCGGCGTGTTCAAGTCGAACCATGGCCGGGCCTGGGGAGCGTCGAACTTCCGGCATCTTGTCTCACTTTGTGGTGCCCTGCGACCGCCGCAGCCCAAGTCGGGAAGCAAGACGTAAGCAATCGGAGCCGTGGTTATCCTCAGGTCTTGCCGAAGCAACCCTTCCGCTGATAGGCTCGGTCTTACCAGAGTAGCCCATGTTGCGACTCCCAACCCGCGTATTGGCAGTTGTGATTCTGGTGTTCTTGATTGCTGCTCAGGTGCACGTGTGGGTGGAAGGAGGTGCTGCACGCCCCTCCGGCCACGTCTGCCAGGTGTGCGTTTCGGGTAGCTGGGCAGTTGTCTCCGCCACTCCGGGCCTGGAGGTGGCCCTGAGGGCCCTGCGCCTGGAAGCCGAGCCGCTGCGGGCGATCGCGAAGTATCACCGGACCGAAGCCAGCGCCCCCCGCGCCCCGCCCTTAACGTAAACTGCCCCCGCCATTCTTCGGTCTTCGGCACACGCAAAATCTTTTGCAGGAGGTTCGCGATGAAAAAAGCCACCGTTCTTGCTGGCATTCTGTTTGTGCTGCCGAGCTTGCTGGCCGCTCAACAGTCCGACCCCCGCGAGAAGAAAAGCGACGAGCGCCTGGCGGCGCTCGAAGAGCGCGTGCGCGCCTTGGAGGCGGAACTCCAGGAGCTGAAGGCAGCGCGTGTTCCTCAGCCGCGGCCGCAGGCCGCCGCAGCAAGGCTGCTGCTGGCGTCGGCTCCTGGTGCCCCTGCGGTAGCCCCGCCGGCCGACCCGGCTGCGGCAGCCGAACTTGGCCAGACGCAGGGCGCGACGCCGGCGCAATTGCCGACGTACGGCGGGGCGTCAAGTGCTGCGAAGGCGCTCAACCCCGACATCAGCGTCATCGGTGACTTCCTGGGCGCCGTGGGGCACAACCGCATCCGCCCGGTGCCCGCGCTCGAGCTGCACGAGAGCGAAGTAGGCCTCCAGGCGATCATTGATCCCTACGCCCGCGGCGACTTCTTCATTTCCTTTGGCGAATCCGGCGTGAACGTTGAAGAGGGCTACCTGACGTTTACCTCGTTGCCGGGGGGCTTCGTGGCCAAAGTGGGCAAGATGCGCGCCGCTTTCGGCAAGGTCAATACGATCCACAACCATGCTCTGGACTGGACCGACCGGCCCCTGGTGACCGAAAACCTGTTGGGTGGCGAGGACGGCATCAACGACGCCGGGTTCTCGGTCACCCGCATCCTGCCCGCGCCCGCGGGGATCTTCCTCGAGGCCACCGGGCAGGTTTATCGCGGGGATTCCGCCGACGTATTCCTGTCGAGCCAGCGGAAGGATGTCAGCTACGTCGCCCACCTGCGCGGCTACAAAGACCTGAGCGAATCGACCAACGTGGACCTCGGGTTTTCCTATGCCCGCGGCCACAACGACGTAGGCTCAGCGTTCCACACGCAACTCTACGGCATTGACGCGACGCTGCGCTGGAAGCCGCTCCGCCGCGCCATTTACCATTCCTTCCTGGCGCGCACCGAGCTGGTCTGGAGCAATCGCGACCAGCAGACGCTGGCTCTGCTGCCGGAGACCGAGCGCGCCTTCGGTTTTTACACCTCCGGCGAGTACCGCCCCAGCCGGCGCTGGACCGTTGGCGGGCGGTATGACCGCACCGGCCGCGCTCGCCAGGCCAACTTAATCGACAGCGGTTTCTCGGCGCTGCTCACCTACTGGCCGAGCGAGTTCAGCCAGATTCGCGGGCAGTACCGCTTCGCGCGCTACGCCGAAGGGCATGATGCAAATGAGTTGCGCTTCCAATTCCTGTTTGTGCTCGGGGCGCACGGCGCCCATCCGTTCTAGGAGCTGCCATGTCAGGAAAAACGCATCGCATCCGAATCCTTACTTTTTTCGCCGGGATGGTGCTGCTTGCCGGGATATTGCCGGCGCCGGCCCGCGCCGCCTCAAAGCTCAACGTCGTTACCGCCACCACCGACTTGGCCGCCCTGGCGCAGGAGGTCGGCGGCGACCATATCGAGGTGGAATCCATCGCCCGCGGATATCAGGACCCTCACTTTGTCGAAGCCAAACCCAGCTTTCTGCTGAAGCTGCGCCGGGCGGACCTGCTCGTGGTGATCGGGCTGCAACTGGAGATCGGCTGGCTGCCGCCGCTGATCACCCAGTCCGGCAACCCGAAGATTCAGGTTTCCGCGCCGGGGTATCTGGACGCTTCGCAGTTCGCCGAGATTCTGGAGATTCCCACCACGGCGGTCACTAGGGCGATGGGCGACGTGCATCCGCTCGGCAACCCGCACTACTGGCTCGACCCGCAGAACGGCCTGCGCATCGCCCGCGGCATCCAGCAGAAGCTTTCGGAGATGCGGCCGGATGACGCCGCCTACTTCGAGCAGCGCTTCCAGGCATTCAGCCAGCGACTCCAACAGGCCGAGCAGCGGTGGGACGAGCAGATGAAGCCGCTGCGCGGGCGCAAGGTGGTCACCTACCACCGCTCGTGGCCGAACTTCGCGAAGCGCTTCGGACTCGACGTGGTGGGCTACGTCGAGCCGCGCCCCGGCATCCCGCCCAGCCCCGGCCACACCGTTGAGCTGATCCAGATGATGAGACGCGAAAAGGTGAAGGTGATCCTGGTGGAGCCGTACTTCGACCTGAAAACGCCGAATGCGGTGGCGCGCGAAACCGGCGCCAAAGTGGTGGTCTTGATGCCTTCGGTGGGCGGCGAAAAGGAAATTACCGGCTATTTCAAGCTGTTCGACTACGATATATCGCTGCTGACCAAGGCGTTCGAGTCCGTGCAGTAGGCCGCCGCAGAGTCCCTGCAGGAGGATGAATGGACGTTCTCCCGTTTTTGTTAGCGCCGTTTGTGGCGAGCCTGATCCTCACGGGCATCCACGCTTACCTGGGCGTGCACGTGGTCGAACGCGGCGTTATCTTCGTGGACCTGGCGCTGGCGCAGATCGCCGCGCTTGGCGCCACCATCGCCATCCTGGCGGGCATGGACCCCCACGGCCGGGGCGCCTACTGGATCAGCCTGGGCTTCACTTTCTTGGGCGCGGCGATCTTCTCGATGGCCCGCACGCGCCGCGGCCACATCCCTCAGGAGGCCTTCATCGGCATTGCCTACGCCGTGGCCTCGGCCGCCGCCATCCTGGCGATGAGCAAAGCCACCGGCGAGACCGAACACCTGAAGGACATGCTGGTCGGCAATATCATCGCCGTCTCGTGGTCCGAGGCCGGGCAAACGGCGCTGCTCTATGGCGCCATCGGCCTGTTCCACTACATCTTCCGCAAGAATTTCCTGCTCATCTCGATGGACCCCAAGGCCGCCGAAGCCAAGGGCATGTCCATCCGCTTCTGGGACTTTCTCTTCTACGCCTCGTTCGGATTCGTGGTCACCTCGTCGGTGGCCATTGCCGGCGTGTTGCTAGTGTTCTGCTACCTGATCGTGCCGTCGGTGGGCGCGATGCTGTTTGCCGACCGCATCGGGCGGCGGCTGGCGATTGGCTGGACGATGGGCACGCTGGTCTCCGCGCTGGGCGTTTACCTCTCGGTGGTGCTTGACCTTCCCACCGGCGCGACCATCGTCTGCACGTTCGGCAGCGTGCTGGTGCTGATGTTCTTGGTTCACCTCATCATTCACCACGGGAGCCATGCACGCGCGTTCGAAGGGGCGCGCTCCGCCGCTCTGGGCGGCCCTGGCGCGGGCCCGCACGACCGCGGCGAAGAAGCCGTCGAGCGGCAGCGCTAGAAAACTCCACCCATGCGCGAATCCGAACACTCCAGCGGCGCGTCCCGGCTGACCGAACGTCAGGTGATTGAGGAGTTGGGGCTGGACCGGTTGGAGCTTTATTTGATCGCGTCGGCGGAAAAGCTGGGCCGGCACGATCCGGGTTCGCACGTACTGCTTTTTTCCGACGAAGAGGTGGAGGCGCTGGCCGCCCGGCTGGGCCTCGTCCGCCGCAGGAGAAAAGAACCCGGCGCAACCAGCCTGGAGCAAATCCCCGAACCCACCGGCGAATAGCGGCAGTTAGGCCGACTGCTTGAGCGCGCGTTCGACCAGCGTCAAGCAACGCTCGGCGCGCTCGCGCAGCGAGCGTTCCATTTCGCCCTGGCCCTGGCGCAACGAGTGCAATTCATCGGCGATGGCCAGCGCTGCCAGCACCGCCACGCGCAGCGAGTCCACTGTCTTTGTGGCTTCGGCCACCTCGCGCATCTTGGCGTCCACGTAGCGGGCCATCTCGGCCACGTAGGCTTCGTCGAGCTCACCGCCGATGTTATAGATCTGGTCGTAGATCTCGACTTTCAGGCGTTTCGGCATGCTCGCGTCTCCCGGCTGGGTCGCGCCCATTCTGCGACCATGGGTTGCGCGACACAAGCGAGATTCCGGGTTCGCGGCGAACGGTTGTTCGCCGCGGCGGGTGCCCCGCAGAAGGCGGGTGAGCCCGCAGCGCTACGTCGTGCGGAGGGTAGCGCCGAGGTGCGACTGGAGCGCGGCGACAATGCGGCCGCTCGATTCAGCGAGTTGCGCTTCGGTCAGCGTGGCCTGATGGCTCTCGAAGGTGACCCGCACCAGCAAGGAGTATTTTCCCGCGGGGATGTGCCCGCCGCGGAACAAGTCCAGGGCCTTGATCCCAGCGACTTCGGCGATGTCCAGTGAGCGGATAGCCTCAGCCACCTGCGCAAACGTGGTGCCGTCGGCCAGGATCAGCGAGAAATCGCGCTCCACCGCCGGGAAGCGAGAGAGCGGCTGATAGCGCAACCGTGCCCGGGCGGCGCGGTAGCCGGCGTAGAGAGGGTCGAGCGCGAGCTCGGCCAGAAACACATCCTGCCGCAGCTTGAAGCGCGCCGCGACCCGACGCGCAAGCTGACCGGCGACGCCGATGACTGCTCCATTTGTCCCCGCGGCGGGCGCGACAAGCGCCACCGAGGCCGCATGCGCCGGGTGCAGCCAGCCCGGCCCGCCTGTCGACCAGCGCAGCCCGCCGACGAGCTCTGCGAGTTGGTCGAGATCGCCCTTCATATCGGCGAAAGAATATTCGCGCTCGGTCTCCTGCACGCCCTGTTCGCGGGCCAGGCCCGTAGCGCCCAGCGTGAGAGTGCGCGATTCGACGGGCTCGCGGCCGCGCCACTGGTAGTGTCTGGCGATTTCAAACAGCCGCACATTGCGCTGGCCGTGGTTGAGGTTCCATTCGAGCGCTGCCGCCATAGTGACCGCTCCGGAGGAGCGCAGCAGCGAGGCATCTTCGGCCATCGGGTTGGCCAGCCGGGCCGGCACGATGTCATCGCCGCGGAACAGCGCGTCTTTTTCCGGATCCACGTGCGGGATGGTGACGATTTCGTGGTAGCCCAGTCCGACCAGACGTTCGCGCAAGCGGTCCTCGGCTTCGGCGTAAGGCAGCCGCGCCGCGGGCTGCTTGGCCGGGGGAAGCCGCGCCGGGAACTTGTCGAAACCATAGTGCCGGGCGACCTCTTCGACCAGGTCAATCTCCCGCGCCACGTCCGGCCGCCAGGACGTCCGGCAACACTCCCAGGCCGCCATGAGCGAGCCGCTGCTGCCTCGGGTGGAGTCCACGCGCACCGGCTCGAACCCCAGAGCGCCGAGGAGGGCTTCGATCTCCCTGTCGGGCACGTCTGCGCCCATCACGCGCAGCAACTCAGCGCGCGTGAGCTCGAGCTTCCCGGCCGGGGGCCGCCGCGGATAGACGTCCACCACGCCGGCAAGGATTTCACCGCCGGCAAGCTGCTGAATGAGCTCAGCGCAGCGGCGCGAGGCCAGCTCCGCCATCTCCGGGTCGGCGCCGCGCTCAAAGCGCGTCGAAGCTTCGCTGCGCAGGCCCAGCGCCTTCGAGGTGCGGCGGATGGAGATGGGATCAAACCAGGCCGATTCCAGCAGCACGTTTTTGCTGGAGAAGCTGATCTCGGTCTCGGCGCCACCCATGACGCCGCCGATGGCCACCCCGCGAGCAGCGTCGGCGATCATGCACATGCCGGCCGCAAGCGCGCGCTCAATACCATCGAGTGTGCGCAGCTTTTCTTTGGGAAGCGCCCGCCGGACGACAATCCGGCGTTCAGCAAGCTTGTCGAAATCGAAGGCGTGCGTGGGATGGCCGAGCTCGAACATGGCGTAGTTGGTGGCGTCCACCACGTTGTTGATCGAAGCCTGACCGAGCGCCTCCAGGCGCTGCCGGAGCCAATCGGGCGACGGCCCCACTTTTACGCCGCGAATCACCCGCGCCGTGTAGCGCCCGCAGAGTTCGGGAGACTCGATCTCGACACGCGTCGCCCCGGCAACGATTTCCGGGGATTCCTTCAGCTTCGGTGCCACCGGCTTCAGCCGCAGGCGATAAAGCGCAGCCACCTCGCGAGCGATGCCGTAGTGGCCCAGGCAGTCGGAACGATTGATGGTGAGGTCGGCATCGAGCACCGGCCCGGCGGGCGACTCTTCGACGCCGCCGACGTCAATCCCGGCGAGCGATAGGCGCGAGCGCACCTCCGCAGGCGGCGCCGTGACGTCCACGAACTCCTTCAGCCAGTTGTAAAGTATCTTCATCGTTTCATGCGGCCCCGGGCGTCAGTTTCTTCTGACACCGCCGCGGCTTACGGAAACTGGCGCAGAAAGCGCACGTCGTTCTGGAAGAAGACTTGGATATCGTTCAGGGCGTACTTGAGCATAGCCAACCGGTCCACACCCAGGCCGAAGGCGAAGCCCGAAAGCTTCTTGGCGTCGTACTTCACGAAGCCGTAGACGGCCGGGTCCACCATGCCGGCGCCGAACAATTCGATCCAGCCGGAAAACTTGCAGACACGGCAGCCGCTGCCCCCGCAAACGATGCAGGTGGCGTCGAATTCCGCCGAAGGCTCGGTGAATGGGAAGTAGCTCGGCCGCAGGCGCGTCTTGACCTGAGGCCCGAAGAACTGGCTGACGAAATACTCGATGGTGCCCTTGAAGTCGCAGAAGGTGATGTCGGTATCCACCGCCAGCCCTTCGACCTGGTGGAACATGAACGAGTGGGTCGAATCGGGGTTGTCGCGGCGATAGACCTTCCCCGGCACGATGATGCGCACCGGCGGCGGCTGTTTTTCCATGGTGCGTACCTGCATCGGCGAGGTGTGCGTGCGCAACAGGTGCGCTGGCGCGCCCGGGGGCGCCTGGAGGTAGAAGGTGTCCATGGTGTCGCGGGCCGGGTGGTGCTCGGGGATGTTGAGCGCCTCGAAGTTGTAGTAGGGCGTCTCGATCTCCGGGCCTTCGACGACGGTGTAGCCGAGCGAGAGAAAGATGCGCTCGATCTCCTCGAAGGTCTGCCGAATCAGATGGCGCGAGCCGATGGGCCGTTCGACGCCCGGCAGCGAGAGGTCCAAGTGTTGCCGTTGCAGCGCGGTTCGCTCCGCTGTGATTTCCATTTGTGCCCGCGCATTCGCGAGCGCACTTCTAATCTCGGCTGTGAGAGTGTTGAAATTCCGACCTAGCTCGGGGCGTAGCTTTGGATCTGCCCGCTCAAGCCAGTTCTCTCTGATTTTGCTCAGAACCCCCTCGCGACTCGTCCACACAAGAGTAATAAGTTTGAACTTCTCCTCGTCGTCCGCGATCGCAGCCTGTGTCTGGAAATACTGACGCAGCGCACTAAATTTTTCGGCTATGTCGTCGGGTTCACTGCTGAGAAAGCCCAAGTTAATGATCTGCTCGGCAGGAAGCAACAGCAGTTCGCGCAAAGGGCGCTTGCTCCAGACAACAGCCTCTTTACCTCGGCCAGAGATTCTGTTCCAAGCTCGCCAAAAGATGCCATCGTGCCCACCGAACCACTTGTTTAGAAAAGGCGCGTACTCGTTTAGGTAAATGTCTCTAACTTCTCCTCTTGCCTTCTCCAAAAGCTCTTGCGAAATCTGGAGTAAGCGAGCGTCTTTGGCGTTCCTAAGCTCCTCAACCAAATGGTCGATTTGAGTTGTAGGGGGCTGAGTGCTCATATGTCTTTAAGAAACTCGCAAGCTGCCCTGCTGCCTTGGCCGGGCAAAGGTTACACCAAGACCGAATTTACTGTCATCCGGGCCGCGGCGAATGCGTCCGCGTACAGGGCCTCAGGATGCCAATGCTCAAGAGCCGCCGGAGCGACGCCGCCGCAAGGCAGCAGCACTCTCAAGGAGCGGCGGCGCTTGCCCTGAGCGGAGCCCAAGGGTGCCGCCGCCTTTGGAAAGCGGGAGCAAGCTCCTACACTCCAGATGCCGCTAGGCCTTTGCGCCGAGCGTGTGCTTGGCCGTCTGCGCGAGTTGCGCAAACGCAGTGGCATCCTTCACGGCGAGGTCGGCCAGAATTTTGCGGTCGATTTCGACACCGCCCGCCTTCAGGCCGTGCATGAACTGGCTGTAGGAAAGGCCGCTCAAACGCGCCGCGGCGCCGATGCGCTGAATCCACAACTGGCGGAACTGCCGCTTGCGGTTGCGGCGGTCGCGATAGGCGAACCGTTCGGCGCGCCCCACGGCTTCCTGGGCGGACTGGAAGAGCTTGCTCTTGGTAAGGAAAAATCCTTTCGTGCGCCTAAGGTATTTTTTCCTGCGCGCGCGGCGTTTGGTGCCGCGCTTGACTCTGGGCATAGCCTTTTCTCCTGTGAGGGAGAGCTGCGAGCGGGCGGCGCGCCCTCTCCCAGCTCGAGAGGCGAACCAGCCGGCAGGCAGGTCTCCACGGCGTGTTGAGAATGTCCGCCGAGGCGGATTGCGATCCGCTGGTGGCGGACTGGCCGGCCGGCAGGCCCGCCGTGGCGGGTTGCGCGCTGCCTGGCGCGGCAAGAAAATCCAGCAAACAGCTACAACGGTGTCACGCTGAGGGCGTCCCGCCTTTGGTGGGAAGCACGAAGCATCCCGCAGAGGGATTCTTCGTCCGCCTGCGGCGGACTCAGAATGACGAGCACAAACTACGCGTACGGCAACATCTGGCGGACGTTGGCGACATCCGCTGGATGGACCCGGGTGAGCTTCTTCAGCCGGCGCATGCGGTTGGCCGGCTTGGTGCCGAGCAGGTGCCGTTTTCCCGAATGCATCCGCAGGATTTTCCCTGTCGCGGTCACCTTGAAGCGCTTGGCTGCGCCGCGATGCGTCTTGAGTTTTGGCTTCTTCGCCACGATTCCCTGCTTTCCGCTCGATGCGCCGGCTCGGGACTAGCCCGGCGAGCCTGCCGGCGCCGTGCGACTCACGCCCTTCTTGGGCGCCAGCAGCGCCATCAGGATGTTCGCTTCCATGCGCGGCCCGAGCTCCACCTGAGCGTGCTCGGCGATCTCTTTCAACAGCCGCTCCATCTTGGCGCGGCCCACTTCCTGGTGGGCCATCTCGCGGCCGCGGTGAAAGATCATCGCCTTGACCTTGTGGCCCTCGCCCAGAAACCGGATGATCTGGTTCTTGCGCACTTGATAGTCGTGCTCGGCGGTTGCCGGGCGGAACTTCACTTCCTTGAGCTGCGAAGTCTTATGGTGTTTGCGTTGCTCGTGCTTCTTTTTGTTTTCCTGGTAGAGGTATTTCCCGTAGTCGGTGATCTTGCAGACGGGCGGGTCGGCGGTGGGCGAAATCTCCACCAGATCCAGGCCCCGCTCGCGGGCGACCTTGAGCGCCTCGAACGGCTGCATCACGCCGAGCTGACCACCATCCTCGTCAATCACCCGGACTTCCCGCGCCCGGATGCGCTCGTTCACCCGGATGCGGTCGTTCGGCCGGAAGCTACGTTCGGCGATAAATCCACCTCCACAAATTCCCACGGCTTCCCCGGCAGGTTCCGCCAGGGAAGGTCTACCGGCCCACGGTGCGGCCCAGGATCAGGGACGGGTCAGGGAGTATAACATGGCTCGCCGCGCGCAATACCACGGATGTGCCCCGATTCGTCAACGCGGCCAGCGGGCTAGGTTGCCGCTCGGGTCTCGACTTCCTGCCGCAGCGTGGCGAGGAACTCGGCGAGCGGTTGCGGGCCGAGGTCGCCCCTGCTGCGGTGGCGCACCGCAACGGTGCCGGCCTCGGCTTCCTTGCCGCCGACCACCAGCATGTAGGGCACCTTCTGAAGCTGCGCGTCGCGGATCTTGGCCTGGAGTTTTTCGTTGCGGTCATCGAGGTGCGCACGAAAACCCGCTTCGGCAAGCGCGGCGCTGACTTTCCTGGCGTAGTCGAGGAACTTCTCGCTCACCGGCAGCACCTCCGCCTGCACCGGTGCAAGCCATGCGGGGAACGCGCCGGCATAGTGCTCGATAAGGATGCCGAAGAAGCGTTCGACCGAGCCCCACAGGGCGCGGTGCACCATCAACGGCTGGTGGCGGCTGCCGTCCTCGCCGACGTACTCGAGGCCGAAGCGCGGCGGCAGGTTGAAATCGAACTGTACGGTGGTGAGCTGCCACGGCCGGCCGATGGCGTCTATCAGTTTGACGTCAATCTTGGGGCCGTAGAAGACCGCTTCGCCTTCCATGCGCTTGAACGGGATCTTCATCCGCTCGAGCGTGTTGACCAGCGCGCCCTCGGCCCGCTGCCAGTCCTCGACCGAGCCGGCGTAGTGCTCGGGGTGGGCAGGGTCGCGGGCGGAGAGCTCGACCTCGTATTTTTCGAAGCCGAAGGTGCGCAGCACGGCAAAGGCGAAATCCATGCAGGCGGCGATTTCACTCTCGATCTGGTCGGGCATGCAGAAGATGTGAGCGTCGTCCTGAGTGAAACCGCGGACGCGCAGCAGGCCGTGAAGCACGCCCGAGCGCTCGTAGCGATAGACGGTGCCCAGCTCGCCCAGGCGCATGGGGAGGTCGCGGTAGCTGCGCAGGCGGCTCTTGTAGATCAGGATGTGCCCCGGGCAGTTCATGGGTTTGAGCTGATAGTCGGCCTTTTCGACTTCAATCGCACCGAACATATTCTCGCGGTAGAAACTGGTGTGGCCGCTGGTCTTCCACAGGTCGAGACGCATCACGTGCGGGGTGAAGACCAACTGGTAGCCGCGGCGCAGCAACTCATCCCGCAGCCAGTCTTCCATCAGCTTGCGCACCAGCCCGCCTTTCGGATGCCAGAAGATCAGCCCCGGTCCGGCCTCCTCCTGGATGCTGAACAGGTCAAGCTCGGTTCCCAACCGCCGGTGGTCGCGCCGTTTGGCTTCTTCGAGCTTGTGCAGGTAGTCGTCGAGTTCCGCCTGGGTATAGAAGCAGGCGCCGTAGATGCGCTGCAACTGCGGGTTGCCTTCTTGCCCCTTCCAGTAGGCGCCGGAAACGTTCATCAGCTTGAATGCGCGGATGCGCCCGGTGGAAGGGATGTGCGGGCCTCGGCAGAAATCGATGAACTTTCCGGTGGTGTAGAACGACACCATCGGCTCGGTGGCTTTTTCCTCCACCAGTTCGCACTTGAAGCCCTGGCCCCACTTGCGGTAGAGCTCGAGCGCCTCGGCCTTGGGCAGCAGCTTGCGCTCGTTGGGGAGGTCGCGGGCGGCGAGCTCGCGCATCTTGGCCTCGATGCGCTCGAGGTCCTCCGGGGTGAACGGCTCCTGCCGCAGGAACTCGTAGAAGAAGCCGTACTCGATCGGCGGGCCGATGCCGAGCTTCACGTCGGGGAAAAGCTCAAGCACCGCTGCCGCAAGCAAGTGCGCCGCCGAGTGGCGAAAGACTTCGAGCGCCTGTGGGTCCTGCGGCGTCAGGATGGCAAGGCGGGCGTCGCGCTCGAGCGGCCGGCCCAAGTCCACCAACTCGCCCCCGGACGCGCCTTCCCCGTTGGCCGACACCCGCGCCACCAGCGCCTCCTTGGCGAGGTGGGGCGAGATTTTCCGAGCAATCTCCGCCGGAGTGGTGCCGCGGGGCACGTCGAGGACTTTGCCGTCGGGTAGCGTGATGTGGATGCTGCTCATGCCGGCCTTCTTGCCGCAGGAAGAAACTCTAACGCTAGCAGATGGCCTGAACGAGGGTCAAGGCGCTCTGGCCACCGGCAAGGATGACTCCACGGCGCGGATTTCCCTGGACGCATATAGAATCGGCCGACGCCGATGAGCCTTCTCGCCCGCCGCCTGCACACCGTGGACTACTTCACGTTGGGTTTCGGCACGATGGTGGGAGTCGGGTGGCTCGTGATCATGGACGACTGGCTCGAGCGCGGCGGACCGCTGGGAGCCATCCTGGGGTTCGCTATCGGCGGCGCGGCGCTGCTGCCGATCGGCTACGTCTACGGGCGTCTGGTGATGGCGCTGCCGGACGCAGGGAGCGAGATCGCGTACACGGAAAAGGTCTTCCGCCGGGGCGTAAGTTTCGCCACGGGCTGGATGATGACGCTTGCGTATCTGATCGTCTGCCCCTGGGAAGCAGTGGCCATCGGCAAGATGGCGGCCTACATTTTTCCTGCGCTCAACTCAGTGGAGCTTTATCGTGTGGCCGGAAAGCCTGTGTACCTGCCGCACCTCGCGATCGGCCTTGGCCTGACCGCCTGGATCACCTTTCTCAACTATCGCGGCATCCGCTCAAGCGCTACTTTCCAAAACTGGACGACCTTCGGAATGCTGGCGCTGTTCGGTGTGTTCGCCTCCTTGGGCTTGGCGCGAGGCGAGGCGCGCAATTTTGCGCCCCTGTTCAGTCACGGCGGCCTCGTTTCCGTGCTCCTGGTGCTTCAGATCGTGCCTTACTTCATGACCGGGTTTGAATCGGTGCCGAAGTGCGCTGAGGAGGCCAGCCCAAACTTCCGCACCCGAGGGTTTTTCCGCGCCATCGTAATGGCGATCGTGGTCGGCGTGTTGTTCTATACCTCGGTCATCGCGGTGGTGGCCTACGCCTCGCCCTGGCCGGCGCTCACCGGCGCGCGCTTCGCGACGGCGGTGGCGTTTGAGCGGGCGTTGCGCAGCCGTTCGGTCGTCAACCTCATCTTCGCTGCGGCGCTGCTCTCGCTACTCAAAGTTTTCAATGGGAATTTCATTGCGGCCAGCCGGATGCTGTTCGCGCTGGGACGCCGCGGGCTGGTCACAGCGCGGCTCGGCCAGGTGCATCCGACCAACCAGACGCCGGCGCTGGCGGTGCTCTGCGTTGGGCTGGTGACATCGGTCGCGGCGCTGCTGGGAGAATCCATTCTGGTGCCGATCACGGAGGTCGGTTCGTTGGCCTCGGCGGTGGGCTGGCTTGCGGCGAGCGCTGCGTATGCGCGCATCGAATCGAGCGGCCGGGAGCGCGCCATCGCCGCCTCGGGAATCCTGGTTGCATCCTTGCTGATCCTGATGAAGTTTCTGCCGGTTGTGCCGGGGCACTTCACCGGCTATGAGTATCTGGCGCTGGGCGTGTGGGTGCTGGCGGGCCTGCTGCTGCGCCGGCGGAAGAATTAGCCGAAGCGGATGGCTAAGTTTCGAAGGGCTAGCGCACGGAAATCTTATCAGGGTAGCGAGGCTTGAGCGTCAACAAGACCTCACGGCTCTGTTTTGGCTGCAGCTCGATCTGCTGGCGGACCATTTCTGTCGTCGCGCTGCGCATCTCCACCTGGTGGCGCCCCGGGGCGAGCGTGAGCTCGAGCGGCGTGGAACCGACGAAGAGCCCGTCAATCCAGGCCTGGGCACGGTCCGGGACGGAGCGGAGCGCCACCTTCGCGCCCTCCGGCCCGGCGCGCTCTTGCAGGGTTCGGCAATTGGCTGGGGCAACGGACTCGCCGGTCCGAACGGGCATGTGCGCCGATGCCGGCTGGGACGCCGTTGCGGGTTGAGGCACCTCAGGCTTCACGACTTTCGCTCCGGCCGCGGCGCCCCCTGATCTCGACACCACGTTGCCATACTCGGCGGACGACTGCGCTTGGGCGCAACTCACCACGATGAACCCGAGGAGAACCACCAGAGAACAGTGTCGGAGGGGAGTCATAGACATCGAATGCCAGCCTTTCCGAGGACGACAACGATTCTGCGTTCGCAGAACGCTCCGTGTCAAGCGCAATCGCCCATCTAGAGCGCCGTTACTTGCGGTAGCGGCCGATAAGCCGCTGGAAGCGCGGGTCGGAACGCAGCGATGAGAAATACGGGCTGGCATCGATGGCGGCAAAGTCGCGATAGTCGGCGGTGAGGGCGTTTTGCAGCGTGGCCAGAGCTTTCTCTTTATCGTCGCGCCCGGCATAATCTCGGCGTGCGCGCGCCCTTCCGAAAAGATCGGAATCTTCGATTTGAAATTCTTGAGCACCCGGCCGACGTAGGTTTCCTGGCCTTCGGCGCAACGCTCGAAGAATTGTTTGCCAACGCCGCCCTGGCCCTGCTCTCGCTCGGCTGCGAACTGGCTGGGGTCGAGGAGCGCGAGCAGCGCGAAATTGAAGCGAGCGGTACTGACCTTGACGCGCTGCTGTTTTCCTGGCTGGCGGAGATCCTGGCGGTCGCCGATGCCGAGCAGTTGGTCTTTCGCCGCGTCGAGGTCACTGAGCTTGCGCCGCCAGATCACAAGACGCGCACGCCCGGCCGCATTCGGGGCGTCGCCCACGGCGAGAAGTTTGATAAATTGCGCCATCGGGCGGGCACGTACATCAAGGCGATCACCTACCACCAGCTTCGCGTCGAGCAGACCTCCGAAGGCTGGCGCGCCCAAGTCTATCTCGATGTCTAGGAGGCAAACGATGAAGCGAATCGCTTTGGCATTTCTTTGCCCGGCGCTTTTTGCCGGACTCCTGCGCGCCGACGAGCAGCCGCGGGGACGTCGGCCGCTACGTCCGGTGCACACCTATTCCATCGTTGCCCGCGATCCGGCCACCGGCGAGCTGGGCGTCGCGGTGCAGTCGCACTGGTTCTCAGTGGGCACGGCGGTCCCCTGGGCCGAAGCGGGCGTGGGCGCGGTGGCCACGCAATCGTTCGTGGAGACGAGCTACGGCCCGCTGGGGCTCGAGCTGATGCGCGCCGGCCGCTCGGCACCCGACGCGCTCCGCGGGTTGCTCGCCGCTGACGACGGGCGCGAAGTCCGCCAGGTGGCCATGATTGATGCGCAGGGCCGCGTTGCGGCGCACACCGGCCGCAAGTGTATCGCCGCCGCAGGGAACCTTGTCGGCGCAAACTACTCCGTGCAAGCCAACCTGATGGACAAGCCGACGGTGTGGCCGGCGATGGCGCGGGCGTTTGAATCGGCCACGGGCGACCTGACCGACCGGCTGCTCGCGGCGCTCGAGGCGGCGCAGCGCGAGGGCGGCGACATCCGCGGCCAGCAGTCGGCGGCCATCCTGGTGGTCAGCGGCAAACCAACCGGCCGGGCGTGGGTTGACCGCAAAGTGGACCTGCGCGTTGAGGACTCCGCCGACCCGCTGAGCGAGCTCAAGCGGCTGGTGCGTGTGCGCCGTGCCTACCAGCACATGGACGCGGGCGACGACTGCTCGACGCAGAAGGACTGGGATTGTGCCGCCCGCGAATACGGCGCCGCAGAAAAACTCATGCCCGAGCAGATGGAGGTGGTGTTCTGGCACGCGGTTATGCTGGTGACTGGAGGGCGGGTGGAAGAGGCGTTGCCGCTATTCAAGAAAGTTTTTGCGCGGGAGCCCAAGTGGGCGGAGCTGGTGGACCGGCTGCCGGCCGCTGAGCTGCTCCCCAATGACGAAAAGCTGCTGGCGTGGATCAAAGCGCAGCGGTGAGCGCGCGGCAAGGGGTCGACGCGACTACTGTGGGACGGGCGTAGAGGTGGCGTTGGCCGGGCCACCCAGCGCGTAGCGGATCACATTGGTCTGATCCACGTAGAAATAGCGCTCGCCCGTCTGTCCCGGGCTGACCGGATTGGCGTTGACCGTGTACGCGTAGGGCTTGCCGATACCGCTGTTATCAATCGCCACGTAAGCGTAGTTGTAGCCATTGCGGATGCCGCTGCTTAGCACCTCGTCCACCAAGTCGACATGGGCGGCCGAGGCCTGACTGCCGGCTGGCGGCGGCCCAAGCGCGAGCAGTGACGGCGCGAAGCTCTGACTGTACGTGGAGTCGTAAGTCACTTCCATACCATGCCGCCCTGGTGCCGCCGAGGGCTTCAACCTCACGGTTTCCGTGTCTGCTCCATGGACTCCCACAACGTGTCGGGGAGTTCCGCGAGGTCGTTGAACTCGCCCGCCCCACGCAGCCACTGCCCGCCGTCAATCACCACGCATTCGCCATTGACGTAGGCGGACTGCTCGCTCACCAGATAGGCGGCCAGGTTAGCGAGCTCCTCGTGGCGGCCGAAGCGTTTCATCGGATGGCGATTGCGGGCGCGCTCCTCGTACTCTTTTGAAGGCATCAGCCGCGACCACGCGCCTTCGGTGGGGAACGGCCCCGGAGCGATGGCGTTGAGACGGATGTTATACCGCGCCCACTCGACCGCGAGCGAGCGCGTCAGCGCCAGCACGCCCGCCTTGGCGCAGGCCGAGGGCACCACAAACCCCGAACCCGACCCTGAGGCCGCGTAGGTGGTCACGATGTTGAGCACCGTACCGGGCTGTTTCGCCCCGATCCAGCGGCGGCCCAGCGCCAGAGTGCAGTGGAACGTCCCGTGGAGGACGATGCCGACGACAGCGGCAAAGGCGTTCGGCGAGAGTTTTTCCGTGCGGGCGATGAAGTTGCCCGCCGCGTTGTTGATCAGCGTATCGACGCGGCTGAGCTGCGCCTCCGCCGCGGCGACGGCGGCTTCGACCGCGGCCGGGTCGCGCACATCGCAGGTGGCGTAACTGCAGGCGCCGCCAGCCTTGCGGAGCTGCTGCGCGGTCTCGGCCAGCGGCCCTTCGCGCCGCCCTACGAGGAACAGCTTTGCGCCCAGCTCCGCCAGCCGCAGCGCCATCGAGCGCCCCAGGCCGGTCCCGCCGCCAGTGATCAGAATGACGCGCCCCGCAAGCAGATTCGGCTGGAACATCGGCTGGCTCCTTTACGCAGGCAGTTCCACATTCTCGCGCGTGCCCCGGGAATTCCTACAGCTCCAGATGCAAGCGCAGCGCCGGCACGAGCACGGGACCGCGGTCGCGATTGTAGCCGGGATTGTTGATGTGCTGGAGGATGAAAGAGCCGAAGACGCCGCGCCAAAAGTGCGCCGTGTAGTAGCCCTCGAAGATGACCTCGCGTCCGTAGGTGAGCCGGCCGTCGGCCAGCAGGAAGCCGCGGCCGCCCAGCGCCAGATAGCGGCGATGGTCGCCGGAGATAGCGTTGAGGGCCAGCGCCGCGCCGGCGCGGTCGAATCTGCGCCGCCAGAGTTTCCCGCCGGCGCCGGCGCCGAGCGCGAGGCTCTGGTTCACCTCGGTGTAGACGTACGACTCGTGCCGGCCTTCGTTCCAGCCGAAGCGGCCGAAGACCGTCAGCCAGCCGTTGAGCGCCTGATCGAGGTTGACGCCGAAGCCGTACTTGGCGGTCGTGCGCCGCGGATGGGCGGTGATGTCGGGGAGCGGCGTGCGGCCGGCGAGGAAGTCGTCGATGGCGGCGCGATAGACGCCCATGTTGGCGTGGTTGACGTAGCCGAGCAGGCGCAGCGCGCCCTCGCGATGCGACAGGAAATGCCCCCGGAAATCTGCTTCGATATTCTCGGCGTGGGCACGGCGCAGGTTCCACTCGAAATCAATCCCGTTGGCTACCTTGGGCATCAGCGCCTCGGCGAAGCGCACGCCCCAGCGGCGGTCCTGATATTCGAGGATGGCGCCGAAGGTATAGCCGCGGGTGTCGGCGGCGTAGTCGTAGCCGCCGTTGTTGTCCACCGTCCAGTTCAGGAACTGCAGGTGGCTGTCGCTGCCAACGGCATTCAAGTCGAAGAAATCGGCCATGCCAAACTTGCCCAGGCGCAGCTCAAGTCGCCGCGCCGGCAGCGCGGTCGAAAGCGCAAGCGGGCCGCGCGTCGCCGCGACGCGCTCGTGGCTGAGGGGGATGATCTGGTGGAGCATCAGGCGAGCCATGTAGGGCTTGGCGCCGAGTGCGGGGTTACGCACCACGTCGAGGTTGGTGAAGCCCGCCAGGCCAAAGGCGTCGCTGATGCCGCGCCCCTGCGCGCTCTCCAGGTCGAAAAGGATTTCCGTGCTGTGCGTGAGCTGCGCGCCGGTGTAAAGCGTCAGGACGCGCGAGGTGGCGTGCTCCGCGGTGGGCCGGAGGCTTTGGGGGCCGGTGTAGGCGGCGGGGAACGATGGATGCCACTGGAAAATGATATTGATTTGCCCGGAGATCCAGAAGCGGCTCGACTCAGAGTGCGGGAACACGGCCGGAGCCGCATCCGGAGCGGGTGAATCGGAGTTTTCCGACGGGGCTTTCGTTGATGCCGGCGTCTGCGAAGGCGTTCCCTGAAGGCTCTGCGCCTGCGCGACGAAACCGAGGCTGCAAAGCAACGAGGCAACCAGCGCTAGCAGGAGCAGCCGATTTGTGTGCATGGTTGCCAAAAATCACAAGGAGCGTATGCGAGTTGCAAAATGAGAATACACCCTTCCGAAATGGCGAGGCGATAACCCAGAGGAGACTATCGCGTCAAGATAAAAAGTCCAAAAAAATAGAAAATTTGCCAGGCTCAAATCGCGCGCCCCGACAGATTCAGGCAAAGTCAAGCGCGCAGGGCGTGCCACATCTCAAGCACCGTTGAGCGCAGCTCGTCGGCCGCGGCGGCGTAGCGCGTTTCGGCCTCGGAAGGGGAAGTCTTCGCCGAGAGAGCGCCGGGCGGCGGGATTGGCGGCCCAAAGCGCAGGGAGACGCGACCCGGGCCGCCCGGCAGCCAGGCGCGCC
>JBASRK010000229.1:0-7785 GCA_049273775.1 Candidatus Acidiferrales bacterium | reverse complement strand
CTTTCGCGTGGCGAAAAACGAGCGATGCCATCCTGGCAAATAATTGATGGAATTTGATGAGTCAACAGTGAAAAGGCCCCAATTCGCGGAGCAGGCCCTGCGATGGAGGCAACGCGCATCCTATCCTAAGACGACGGGAGCCTGCCGTCCGCATGTCGTGATTCTTGGTGCGGGACCCGCGGGTGTAGGCGCGGCGTACCAGCTTACGCGCCGTGGCATGGCTCTCGCTACCGTCCTCGAGCAAAGGGATACAGTTGGTGGGAATGCCGGAAGTTTTGAGCTGGAAGGCCTTCGAGCGGATTACGGCAGCCACCGATTGCACCCGGCCTGCGATCCGGAGATTCTGCGGGACTTGCGCGAGCTACTGGGCGATGACCTGCGCATTCGTCCCCGTCACGGGCGAATTCGCCTCCGAGGCCGCTGGATCCATTTCCCGCTCAAGCCCCTGGACCTGATTCTGCACTTGCCAAAAGAGTTTGCGCTCGGTGTGGCAGCGGACATCGTACGAAAAACTGTGTCCCACCGGGACAGCCGTCCGGAAACGTTTGCTACCATCCTCGAACACGCCCTGGGGCGCACGATCTGCCACGACTTCTATTTTCCCTACGCCTACAAGCTTTGGGGCATACCCCCCGAGCAGCTGTCGGTGACACAAGCTCGCAGGCGGATATCTGCCAACTCCCTTTCCAAAATCCTCCGCAAGGTCGCCTCAGCCATTCCGGGATTGAAGCCACCCGGCGCCGGGCGCTTTTTCTACCCGCGGCTTGGCTACGGCGAGATTTCGCAGCGGCTTTACGAAGCGGCCAAAGCCGCGGGCGCGGAATTCTTGGTCCGTGCACGGGTCACGGCGATTGAGCGCGAAGGAAATCGCATCACCGCTGTGCGCTATGAGCAGGGGGGCGAAGAACACACAATCTCAGTCGCGAACCTGTGGTCCACCCTGCCCATCACCATGCTCGTACGGAGCCTTCGCCCCGAAGCCCCTCTCCAGGTTCTTGAGGCTGCGTCTAACATTTCCTTCCGCGGGATGATCCTCATCTACCTGGTCTTGGAGCAGGATCGGTTCACCGAGTATGACGCGCACTACTTCCCTGAAACTTCTATTCCCATCTCGCGGCTGTCCGAGCCAAAGAACTACAGCGGATCGATCGAGCCGCGCAACCGCACTTTGTTGTGCGCCGAGTTGCCCTCGGAACCCACGTCCCCTGAGTGGGGAATGAGCGATGAAGAGTTGGGCGGATTGCTGTGCGGCTGGCTCGCCCAGGCGGACCTTCCTGTGGCTGCTCCTGTCCGGCGCGTCGTTACGCGCCGCTTGAAGCAAGCCTACCCTGTTTATCGTCTTGGATACGAAACGCACTTCGAGACAATGGACCGATGGCTTGGTGAGCTGAAAGGACTGCTTACGTTCGGCCGCCAGGGCCTGTTTGTCCACGACAACACTCACCATGCGCTTTACATGGCCTACGCGGCTGTCGAAAGCTTCGGAGCAGATGGAAGTTTTGATTGGGAATCGTGGCACAAGTTTCGGCAAGTTTTCGAAACCCATGTCGTGGAGGACTAGGCGCCCGCAGCGCTGACAGCTTGCTTCAACACTTGCTGGAGCGGTTGTCGATAGGATTGCCCGCCGGCGCTTCTAATCGCGCTCCGCGAGGACCGGTTCGGGTTCGAGCCCGAGGTGAGCGCCAAGGCAGTCAAGCAAGGCCGGCGCGTTTGCGAAGTGCCCATCTCCTGTTACGGGCGAATCTTTGCTGAGGGCAAGAAGATCACCTGGAGAGACGGCCTCAAGGCCCTGTGGTGTATCATCCGATACAATTTCTTTGACTGAGGATTACGCTGCCGTGATGACTCCCCTTAGCCAGCGAGCGCGCGCTCCGCAATTACGGGAATTTTTGTTCTCGAGGTGCGGCTGGAAGCAGAGCGAGTGAATTCCCATCCCCAACGTGCTGTGCTGACAGGTGGAGCCGGGTTCATCGGTTCGCACCTGGCGGAAGCCCTGCTTCGCCGGGGCGTGAAACTGACCATTGTTGATAAATTAGATGCGTTCTATTCCCCTGCCTGGAAAAAAGCGAACCTCGAGGAGATCCGGCGCGCTGGGCATTACGAGTTCTCCGACGCGGACATCTGCTCGACCGAGCGAATGCGGGAAGTGATGGCCCGCGCGCGGCCCGAGGCGGTGATCCACCTCGCGGCCCGTGCCGGCGTACGGCCTTCGATCGAGCAGCCACTCCTCTATGAACGCGTCAACGTGGGTGGAACGCTGAACCTGCTCGAGCTCTGTCGCGAATTCGGCGTAGGCAAGTTCGTTTTCGGATCGTCAAGTTCCGTATACGGGGCGACCAGCCGGACACCTTTCTCAGAGGATCAAGTTGAGCTGCGGCCGCTCTCCCCCTATGCGGCTACAAAGCTCGCCGGGGAAATGCTCTCTTATACTTATGCTCATCTGTTCGCGCTTCCGGTGGTTTGCCTGCGCTTCTTCACCGTATATGGGCCGCGGCAGCGGCCGGACCTGGCGATCCACAAATTCACCGCTCTGATGGAAGCGGGGAAGCCCGTGCCCATCTTTGGCGACGGTTCGACCGGACGTGACTACACCTACGTGGATGATATCGTGGCGGGTGTGCTTGCGGCGCTCGACTACCAGCCCCAGCCGGCCAATGGTGTGGCCTTCGAGGTGTTCAACCTGGGTAATTCACGCCCGGTCAAACTGACGGAACTCGTCGAACTGCTCGAGTGCGTAACCGGACGCAAGGCTCTCCGTGACCAGAAGCCTTTGCAGCCCGGGGATGTCCCTCTCACCTGGGCGGATATTTCGAAGGCTGGTCGCCTGCTGGGCTACCGACCTGTAACACACTTGGAGGAGGGACTGAAGCGGTTTCTCGCCTGGTACCGCACCGCCGACCCCGGCTGCCGCGCTTGATCCTTCACTCTACTTTTTCCGCTTGAGCAAGCCCAATCCAGCGGGATGCTCATTCCCGCCTTAGCTGAATCATCGTGGGCTTGTCTCAGAAGCGCCAGACTAACTTCGTTGCATACATCGATGCGATCGGCTATCTCGACAGGACGAGCTGCCTGATCGAGTGGGAAACGACCACGAGCCGCTGCCCGGGGGAGCCCGAAGGACTGCTGACCCTGAACCTGCAGTTGACCTGCTGCTCGTGGATCCGCCGCATCTCAGAGATGGCGATGGTCGTGTTTGTGCGCAAGCACATATCCGAAAATCCAGTACCTGTGGACATGGATCACCGAAGAGCAGCGCGGGGAGTTCGGCCAGTCGGTCAAAACGGAACCATCGGAGCTCGCTGTAGCCCGGAACGGCCTTTGACGCCGTCCACGGCATGGCGTCGCGCCCGCAGTGGCGGCACGTTGGAACTGATAGGCGAACGCGATTAAAAGGAGATGATGCAGGTCGAACTGGTCAACGACAGGCCGGTGACCATGCTGCTCGATTCGAAAAAGACATTCTGACTAAATCACGAATCCCCAGATCACTGAAGTGATATGCTGGGCGACGACTCGCTAGCCAAGTGAAAAGAGAATGCCCGGCCAGACAGCAGACAAGAAAACTATCCTCGATGCCATTCGGCAGGCCGCGCAGGTCGTCGGCCACCCACCTTCACGGGCGGAATTCAAAGCTAAATCGTCGTGACGTTCGACTTGGCGTCGGTCAGCATGACCACGTTATCCGGATGCGAAACTTACCGTGTGCCGAAAACCCCAAGAATTATCGCGGCTAAGTCGCTGAATGTGGAAAGTCGGTTTGACGCCCAGTCGGTGGACCAAAACCACATGATTTTGTTGAAAGAGTGGGAGGGTGGAAAGGCTGTGGTGCGGATTCGGTGATCTATATTAATGGCGATTTTGCATTTCTCGCGCTCCGCAGCTAAATCGTCGCGTGGATATCGAACCACCACCCAAGACCGTGAGCTCCGGCCCGCTTATCGATGTCGTGAAGGGCAGACCACATGCGTAAAGTGTGGTCGAAGGAGTGCCAGGCCCCATGCGTACGCTCACCCCAAGGGCCTGACTCGCCGAGCTCTCTTCCGACGAGGATGGGTTGCCTACCGGTGATGCGCCTGGATATGGCGTCCATCTTTCGCAGAAGCGGCATCAGGCGCGACTTCGGTCCCAACCTGTAGAACCATAGATTATTCTCGGTTACTTGGTTCCACGCGTTATTTTGGCATATGACCTTGAAGCGTCGATAGCCGAGCGCATAGAGGCATCGGATTTCGCGCTCTCCCGCAACGTGGTCCATCTCGATCGAGATGTATTTAGGGCGCGTGTCCTTAGTCAGCCCATCAAGGCAGTATTTATCGTTCCCCTCAATATCGATTTTCATGTAATCAGGCACGCCAAATCGAGTAATAATGTCTTGTATTGGAACACAATCAGCTTGCAGAGCGTGGTGCTTTGCCCCGTTCCGTGACGCAATTTCGCGATCAAACGAGCTCCACTCCGGCACGTCATCGCAGATCCAGAATTCCAACTTTTCAGCGCGCTTCGCAACGCCGCAGTTCAGGACCGTGAGCCGCTTGGTGTCGATATGGCGCTGGAATTCAGCCGCCGCTGCAGCGCACATAGCCGGGTTGGCGTCGATGGCGATCACGCGGCAGCCCTCTTTTAGGTATTGGCGCGTGTCACCTCCGTTATGAAGGCCGATATCGAAGACCAAAGGTGCCATTGGTCCTTCTCGCGCCAGAGACACAATAATACACAACCAACTAACTATGGAGAAGCTTTAGTGGGCATCCGTGTTTTGCCAGGTTCCTTGGAATCTCTCTACGCTCGACCTTCTCGGGGACAAGATTGGTGTGACCGCAACTCGGGTGCCAGGGAAAAACGATCACGCGAAGGCATCCCGATCCCTGACAATCAACCGCGAGAAGTGGGAAACTCTTTTTCTGCGGAGGCATTTGGTAGAACTCGCGAGGGCAAAATTGTAAGCCGGCAGTACCCCACGGTCAACAAACACATTCTTGCGCACCTCTGCAAGCGCTGAGTTGCCGCGGACTGGCACGAGATTCGTGCAGAAAAAACACGGGACGCGCAGGCATTGGTGGAAGTCCAATCCAACCCGATTGCTTGGACGCGCTCGGCTCCGCCTACGCGTGTGGGTCTCGGACCGTGCTACTTGTGGTCGCGGGCATACGCTCGCGTGGCGCGGAGCGCGCGCTCGAACTCACCAGGTGGCAGCCGTCCCCCGAATCGATAGAGTGTGGTGTGATCCGGTGCCTCACGCAGCGCCAGCGCCGCTGCTATCTCGCGATCCCGCCGGAGCACCAACTCGGTCGCGCGCAGACTCCATCCGTACTGACTCCTGAGGCACAGGATCGCCAGGAGCTGCGGCTGCGTGAACCGGCGTTTCGAGAACGGTGTTCGGTAGACGCGCAGCACGCTATGCGCCGCCGCGAGAGCCGCTCGGGTGAACCGCACAACCGAACGCTCAGCCGAAGATGCCGCAAGAGTCATGATCACGCCACAAACTGCCCAATTCATAGACGTCCAAGCGTCTCGGCACGTTACGGCGAAGAGGTGGCCATCGTGGGCGTGCTGTTGAGACCCTCTGACGCTCAATAGGCTCCGCCCCTGTCAAAAGGCGCGGATGGGGCGCAAGTACATGTTGACATCCTTCTCAAACACGCTGTATATGTTTCCCCTACAAGGCCCGGGTTGCCCCTGATGAAGTACGTGAGGGACAGAGCGTGGAGGGCAAGTTTGCGGACGGCGGCTGGCCGGGAGAGTCCGTGACCGCCAACCAGCGACGGTCGCCTGAGCTCCCGATCACGGTCGTGATGCCGACCCTCAACGAGGCGGCGCGAATTCGCCACGCCGTTGCGGCGGTCGCGTGGGCCGATGAGGTGATCATAGTCGACGGGGGCTCGGCCGACGGCACACCTCAGCTCGCCCGCATCGCCGGCGCGAGGGTCATCCATCTCGTCGGTAGCACCATCGCTTCGCAGCGCAATGCCGGTATCGCAGCCGCGCGCAACGGCTGGGTCTTGGCGCTCGATGCCGATGAGCATGTCCCAGAGACGCTACGCGCCGAGCTGGCATCTGTGTTGAAGGCGCCGGCGCATGCGGCGTACCGCGTCCGCCTTCGGAACATCTATCTCGGGCGCGAGCTCTGCCACGGGCGGTGGGGGCGCGACTGGCATGTCCGGCTCTTCCCGCGCGAACGGCGTTTTGTCGAGCGACGCGTCCATGAGCACCTCGAGCCCGTGAGCGACATCGGCTCGCTGAGCGCCCAGCTCGAACACACGCCGTACCGCGATCTCGCTCATCACCTCGAGAAGATGATCCGCTACACCCAGTGGGGCGCGGAGGACCTCTACGCGCGCGGGCGCCGGGCGAGCGCCTGGGACATCACCGCGCGCCCGGCCTGGCGCTTCGTGCGTGAGTACTTCATGTACTCCGGGTGGCGCGACGGGCGACGCGGGCTGGTCGTTGCCGCGCTGAGCGCGTGCGCTGCGCTGCTCAAGTACGCACACCTCTTCGCGCTGGAGTGGCAGGCCACAACGCCGCAGGCGATCCAAGTGACGCAATCGCAACGGGCCCTGCCAGCCGTACCCCGCCCCGAGGGCAAGCTCACCTCCTGATGGCAGGGGCGCCGTGCTGATGCTCCCCATCTTGATGTACCACAAGGTTGACACGATCCCGCCCGGGGCGCGGTATGTCGGCAACTACGTGTTCCTGGATCAGTTCGACGCGCAACTCGCCGCGCTCTCGCGCTGGGGGTACACGCCCATCACCCTCGAGGACTGGCTCGACTTCCGGGCGGGACGCCGCGAGCCGCCGCGCCGACCCATCGCGCTCACCTTCGACGACGGCTACCGGTCGAACCACGACATCGCCTGGCCGCTGCTGCGTCGCCACCGCGCGACCGCAACCGTGTTCTTGGTCGCGGACCTCATCGGCGGGGCGAACAGCTGGGATGCCAACGAGCTGCAAGAGCCGCTATTGGGCCCAGCCGAAATCAGTGCGATGCAGGCGGGGGGGATCCAGTTCGGCTCGCACACCTGCTCGCACCGATCGCTGACACACATACCACCTGCGGAGGCACTGGACGAGCTCACGCGTTCGCGCGCCACGCTCGAGGCGCTCCTTGGGTACCCTGTCGTCACGCTCGCCTACCCGTACAACAACCACAATGCCACCGTGCGGGCGCTCGCGCGGCGGGCAGGCTACAAGGCGGCGGTCCTGGGACGCGGGCGCGTGAATGCGCGCTGGACGAACCCCTGGGCACTGCGGCGCATCAGAGTGGACTCGGACACGACGGTCGAGGCCCTGGGCCGCCGGCTCGCTAGGCTGCGATGGCTCGCCGGGCTCTGACGGCGACGCGACCGCAAAGCCGAGGCTCTTCAGTGGAACGCCCTTCCACGCAAATGTGGGGCGCTTCGGAGGTAAGTTGAGATGCGAGAGTTTCCGTTCCGTCTTTGGCGGGAAGAGGCGGGGCAGGACCTTACCGAATATGCGCTGCTGCTCGTTCTAACTAAAGGGCTTCTGAGCAAGATCATTGCGATGACATTTTGGCGTCTATCTTCATTTGCTCCGGCCTGTCCTAGAAGGGAAACATCGGCTGAGGTCCACGACTAGTAATGACCAAATCACTTGTGCGCTTGATAGTGCTGGCATTTCTGGGAACTGGTCTGGTTCCTCTGGTGACGGTGACCTGCAGCTGGTTGAATGAAGGCCCTCTGCGCTCGGGATTTCTGCTCAAACTGGGCTGTTCGGTTTTGGCCGTGCTGCTGGCTACAGTTGGATTCTACGCTTTACTCAGGAAGCTGC
>JBASRK010000050.1:0-1828 GCA_049273775.1 Candidatus Acidiferrales bacterium | reverse complement strand
GCGCAAGATCGCGAAACATCTGGAGCATGCGGACGTGATGCTGCGGGTGAATCCGGATGTAGCCAAAGCGCTCAAAGCCAACAATGGCAAAGCGCTGATCGAGATGGAAGAGATGACCAAGAAGACGGTGATCGTGAAGAGCGATCCGGCTTTGCACCAGGAGCAGTTCGATATTAACTGAGCTGCTGCTAGCTGCTAGCTTGCTGTGTGGGATTGGGGTCACGGGTCTATGACCCGCTCCCACACAGCATCTCCTGGTTGCACGCGCCTTCCACTCTGCCATGCCCAGCTGTGCTAACCTGCCGGGAATGATTTCGTTCCACCGTCGCCTCGTTGTTTGTCTGATCCTCCTGTCAGCCGTTCCATATCTTGCAGCTCGCGTTACTCACGTCGAGATCGCGTCTCGCGCGGACGTTCTCGATGTCAAGCCCTTCGGCGAGACCGGCCCGTACGAACGGATTACCGGACGGGTCCATTTCGCGGTGCCCGTCGCCAACATCCACAACCGGCCCATCGTCGATCTGGTCAACGCGGTCAATCTGCAGAATAGCGAGGTTGAATTCTCCGCGGACTTCGTGGCCTTCCGGCCGAAGGACGCGGCGAAGGGCAACGGCACGCTGTTGTTGGAGAATCCCAATCGCGGCCATTCCCGCATCCTCTCGCTGGTCGACGGCGGTGATGAAGATCTAACGCATAGTGCCGGCGATGGCTGGCTGCTGCGCAACGGTTTCACCGTGGTCGCGCTCGGCTGGCAGTGGGATGCTGTCGGTCCCAACGCACTCCGCCTCTACGCCCCGGTTGCGAAAGATCAGGGCAAGGCCATCACCGGCCTCCTGCGCGGCGACGTCATACTTCCCGCCAAGGCCGGCGAAATTCCGCTCGGCCACATGATGAGGGCCGTGATCGGAGGCTCGGAATACCCCGTCGCACAGCCCGATGATCCCCGCAACACGCTCACGGTGGCAAGCGTACTTCCATTCCGCGGTCCCAATGGCAATTTGCCGCGATGGTCGACGGCGAGCTGACGCCGAGCAACCGGTCCATCCATCTCAACGGCGGCTTCGAGCCGGGCCGCATTTACGAGTACGTCTACGTGGTCTCCGATCCGGTGGTTGCCGGGCTCGGCTTCGCGGCCGTGCGCGACTTCGCCTCGTATGTGAAACACGCACCCGACAGCCTCACACCAGCGTCGCGGGTGCTCGGCGAAGGCATTTCGCAGAATGGCCGCTTCCTGCGCAATTTTCTCTACCAGGGCTTCAATGCAGATGAAGATGGGCGGATCGCTCTCGATGGCGTCCTTGCGCACGTCGCCGGTGCAGGCCGTGGCAGCTTCAACTACCGCTTCGCCCAGCCCTCCCGCGATGCGCAGCCGACCTCGGCGGTATTCTTCCCCACCGACATCTTTCCTTTCACCGACCAGCCCGAGGTTGATCCGCTCACTCGGGAACGGGAGAAGAGCGGCTTACTCGATCGTGCCGTTGCCGAGCAGGTCGTTCCCAAGATTTTCTTCTCTAACACCTCCTACGAATATTGGGGACGCGCAGCCTCGCTCATCCACACCACCGCCGATGCGAAGCGCGACGTCGCCATTGGTCCCAACGTTCGCATTTACCACTTCACCGGCCTGCAGCACTACTCCGGCCCGTTTCCGCCCGCCCGCGGAGAGGCTTCACTGCTCGGACAACAGCCCCAGTCGCCGCTGCCCATTCGCTTGTTCTGGCGCGCGATGATCGCCAATATGGATGCATGGGTTCGCGCCGGCACGGCCCCACCGCCCAGTGCATATCCCACCATCGCGGCACACACGCTGGTGCCGTTACGCGAGTAT
>JBASRK010000046.1:0-10437 GCA_049273775.1 Candidatus Acidiferrales bacterium | reverse complement strand
CGGTAGTAGATGCCGCGCTGAGCCAGCAGCGCCTGGTGCGAACCCTGCTCGCGCAAACGACCCTTGTGGAAGACCAGGATGAGGTCGGCGTGCTGGATGGTGCTGAGGCGGTGCGCGATCACCACCGCGGTGCGGCCCTCGAGCAGCCGGTCGAGCGCATCGCGGATCAGCAGCTCGGTCTTGGTGTCGACGCTCGAAGTGGCCTCGTCGAGGATCATGAACCGCGGGTTGTGCGCCAGCGCGCGCGCAAAGCTGACGAGTTGCCGCTGGCCGACGGAAAACGTCGCGCCGCGCTCGGTCACCGGCGCCGCGATGCCACCGGGCAGGCTGCGGACAAACTCGCCCAGGCCCACCTCGGCGAGCGCGCGCTCGACTGCGGCGCCGTCGATGCCGTCGGTGCCCAGGCGGACGTTTGATTCGAGCGTGCCACTGAACAGGAACGGGTCTTGCAGCACGATGCCGAAATGGCGCCGCAACTCCTGCACGTTGAACCGGCGGATGTCGATGCCGTCGAGCAGGATTTCCCCGCGCTGGACGTCATAGAAGCGCAGCAGCAACTGGATGATCGTCGTCTTGCCGGCGCCGGTGTGGCCGACAATGGCGACGGTCTGCCCGGGGGCGACGCGGAAGGAGACATCGCGCAGCACCCAGTCCTCCTCGGCGGGCTCGGCGCCGCCGCGGTAGGCGAACCAGACATTGCGGAACTCGATTTCGCCTCGGGCCTTTTCCAGCGCCATCCCCTCAGCGGGTGAGGCGATCGCCACCGGCTCATCGAGCAGCTTGAAAATGCGCTCGGAGCTGGCCATGGCCGTCTGCAGGATGTTGAATTTTTCGCTCAGGTCCTGGATCGGTCGGAAGAAGCGCTGCGAATACTGCGCGAAGGCCACGATCACTCCGATTTGGAGAGCGCCCGATAACACTTCTCGGCCCCCGAACCAGAGCAGCAGCGCAATCGCGGACCAGCTCAAGAACTCTACAGCGGGATAGAAGAGCGCAAAGGCCAAGATGGCATCTTTGTAGGCCAGCATGTGGGTTTGGTTGAGCTTCGCGAATTGCTGGCGCGCCTTGCGCTCACGGTTGAACAATTGCACCACCGCCATGCCGCTGATGTGTTCTTGCAGGAAGGAATTGATCCGGGCGATGGCGGTGCGGATGCGGCGGTTGGCGTCACGCACTCGGGTGCGGAAGAGCAGCGTCACGACGAGAATCAGCGGCACCACCCCAAAGGAGGCCAGCGCCAGCCGCCAGTTCCATTTGAGCATCCAGCCAGCCATAATTACCAGCAGGAACACGTCGTTGATCATCGTGACGAGGCCCGCGGCGAACAGCTCATTGAGCGCGTCCACGTCGGTGGTGACCCGCGTCACCAGCCGGCCCACCGGGCTGCGGTCGTAGAAACTCATCGGCAGGCGTTGCATCTTGCCGAAGATCGCCCCCCGGAGGTCGTACATGGTTTCCTGGCCGACACGCTGCATCACCGTGATCTGCGCGTATTGGAGCGCAAAGCCCACGACCAGCGTGGCCAGGTAAGCGAGCGTCACCCACCCCAGCCCGATCAGGCCCGCTCGAAGGAGAAGTTTTTTGCCGACGACCGGGATGATGTAAGAGTCCACGGCCACTTTGAACAAGTAGGGACTCACCAGCTCGAGCGGGTTGATGAGCAGAGTCAGCGCCAGGGCGAACACCACGTGCCACTTGTACGGGCGCAGGTAACCCAAGAGCCGGCGGGTCAGCCGCACATCGTACGCTTTGCCTAACGCTTCTTCTTCGCGGAAGTCGCTCATGCGCGCTCGAGTTCCTCCTCGAGCAACTGCTTCTGATAGAGGTCGTGGTAATAGCCGCGCAGCGCGAGCAGTTCGTCGTGCGTGCCGCGCTCGACGATGCGCCCGCCGCTCACCACGACGATCTGGTCGGCGTGGCGAACGGTCGAGCAGCGGTGCGAGATCAGGATGGTTGTCCGCTCGCGCATCAGGTCCTTCAGGCGACGCAGGATTCTCTCTTCGGTGTCGGTGTCCACACTCGAGAGCGCGTCGTCGAGGATCAAGATCCTGGGGTCGCGGATCACCGCGCGGGCCAGCGCCGTGCGCTGCTTCTGCCCCCCGGAAAGGGTGATGCCGCGCTCCCCCACCAGTGTATCGAAGCGCGCGGGGAAGCCCTGGATCTCGCCGTCGATGCTGGAAATCTGCGCGGCTTCAAAAACTCGATCATCCGGCGTCTCTTCGACGCCAAAGGCGATGTTCTCGCGCACGGTCTCGCTGAACAGGAATGTGTCCTGCGGCACGAAGCCGATTGAGCTGCGCAACTCGGCCAGCGGCCACTGCTGGATCGGCCGTCCATCCAGGAAGAGCGTGTCCGGGGGCGCTTCCCAAAGCCGGGCGATCAGCGCAGCCAGCGTCGATTTGCCGCTGCCCGTGGGACCGACGATGGCAAGGGTCGAGCCGGCGGGCACGTGAAGATTAATGTCGTGAAGCACGGCCTGGCCGGCGGACCCGGACCCGTCGGCGCCTTGCGGGGCGTGGCCATTCCCCGCGGTCGGGTAAACAAACGTCAAATTTCGGCATTCGATTTCGCCGCGGGGTTGGCGGCCATCCGGGCGCGCTTGCGAATCGTTGATGGCTGGCTCTGCGGTAAGGATGTAGTTCATCCGCCCCATCGAAGCGGCCCCGCGCTGGAAGATATTGGTCACCCAGCCCAGCGCGATCATCGGCCAGATGAGTAGACCCAGATAGAAAGTGAAGGCCATGAATGTGCCGAGCGACATCCGGCCAAGCATGACTTGCCGGCCGCCCTGCCAGAGCACGAGCAAAATAGAGATTCCAATGAAAGCCGACAGCCCGGGCATGAACATGCTCCAGGTGCGGATCAAGCCGATGTTCCGCGCGACGTATTCCCGGTTGGGCGCATCGAACGCCCGGATTTCCGCTTCTTCCTGGCGGTAAGCGCGCACCACGCGCACTCCGGCCAGGTTTTCCTGCGCGCGCGCAGAAAGCGTGGCCAGCGACGCCTGGATCTTTTCCGAGAGCTCGTGGATCAACTTGCCGAAATAACCCACGGCGACCACCACCACGGGCACCGGCAACAAGACCCAAAGTGTGAGGCTGGGTGAAAGCTTCAGCATCAGCGCGATGGCCAGCGCCATGGTGACAATCGTCGTGGCGCTGTACATGATCCCCGGGCCCAGCACCATGCGCACCGCGTTCAGGTCGTTCGTTGCCCGTGACATCAGCTCGCCGGTGCGGTTTCGCACGTAGAATTCCGGTTCGAGCAGAAGCAATTTCGCCAGCAAGTCGTTGCGCAGGTCGTACTCGATGTCCCGCGACACACCAATCAGGATCCAGCGCGTCCAGAAAGAGAGGACACCCTTGATCATCACCACGATCACCAGCGCAAGGCAGAAAACCAGCAAGGTGTGGGGGCTCGACGGCTGGTAAGAGGGCAGGAAGAGGCGCAAGAGCAATCGGTACGGCCCGGTGAGGTGCGCCATCGGTTGCGCCAAGCCCGAAAGCGAGTCGACGATCGAGCCAACGATCAGCGGCAGGACGTTCCCAACCACGCCCATCGCTCCCAGCACAAGCATGCCGAGCGTGAATCGACCCTTATAGCGGGCGATGTAAGGGACCAAGCCCTGCAGATGTTTCCATGTCGAAGCGCGGGGCAGGGCCGCGGCCGTTGTGGCAACGGTTTGTGCGGCGGAGCTCATTTCAATCGCGAGTTGACCCTTTCGAGCGTGGGCACTTCACCGAGAAAATGTTCAAGATTGCGGTCGAGCGACTGGAAACGCTTCGCCTTGGGGTTCCATCGCACGCCGATCGTCGGCGCGTGTCCGCCGGCGGGCTGCTCGAGCGGAGTGAAGAACAGGAGCAGCCCCTTTTCGGTGTTCTGCTCATATTGCAGGCGCCAGCCCATGACCGGAGCGATGGGCGTTCCGCCGAGGAAGCCCTCAGGGTTTTTCAGATGCTCGTCGCAGCGCAGAACTTCCTTCCACTTCCCGCCGCTCTGTTCGGCTACCACCGCTCGCGTCACTAGATTGCCCGGGACCGTGCCGGTCGGCGCGCGCGCCAACCGGTTGACCACTAGCACCTGCTGCTGGCCCGTGCGCGCCAGGTCGCCGTAAACCAGAACCTCGGCCTCCGAACCCAGCACGCTCTGCGCGACGCTTGAAATCTCTGCCGGAATCGCGGGCGCGGCCGGCTTGGTCTCCGCCTCGGCGGACTTGGGCGGTGCCGGCTGGCTGCACGCCGCCAGCAGCGCTAAGGCGCAGGAGAGCACGGCCGCAGCTATCGAACGCATCCGGTATCCTCGGCTCCTAAAGGCTTGGGAATGCCAGCGTGATTTCAACCACACGGCCGGTGGCGCGATCGCAGGAGATTTCCATCACCTGCGGCACGTCGGATCCGGCCCAGTCGAAGGCATAGAAAAGCAATTCTAGCTCGTGGCTGCCCTTCGCGGAAGGTCCGCTCGAGTTCGGCTCGCCGTACAGTTCAAGGGCGCGGTCCCGCGGATCGCCCAGCTTCAATCCGCGCCCCGTCTTCCAAAGCCTTGACTGCAGTAAGTCGCGCACGGCTTCACGGCAAGTGGCGTTTCCGGGAGGCAGGAGCTTGCCCAGCGTCGAAATCATCACGCTCTGGATGACATTTTTTTCGCCGAGTTCGAGCGCGAGCACGCGGCCCGTGCATTCGTCGGTCCATGCGGCGATCTCGCCAGCGCCCGGCGTGCTCTTGCGATACTTCGTCTTATACCGCGCTTCGGCCAGAGCCAGGGTGTCCCGGCCGGGTCGCAGCCCGGCAAGGGTCAGCTCGTTCGAGCGCTTCGGCGCGGCCGGGTCCTGCGCCGAATCGCCCCGCGGGGCGCCCGCGAACGCCAGGCACGCCGCCAGCGCGCTAGCGCACAGCCAGAATTTCGTCGAGCCGTGCTTCAAAGTTTTCCTCTCCCTCCGACCACAGGCGATAGCGCTCGACCGGGAGCGCCTCTTCTACCGCCCGCATCCACTCCAACAGTTTTTCGATGTTTTCGCGGGTCCTCTGGTGATATCCGCGGAGGTTATCTGGCCGCGCCATCACGGCCAGGAACTCGGCTTCAACCGGGTGTAGCGGTGGCGTCGCGCTCGTCGCGCGCGCTCCGAGCAACCCGGCGTGTCCCGTGAACAGGTGCTCGAAACCGATATCGGCCTGGAAATGGCCGGCCTCGGCGTAGGCCCCGCCATCATACTCTTCCCCATGGCAGATGATCCCCAGCGGCTGCGGGCGCAACTGCCAGCGCCTCGAAGCTGCGTCATAGACCCACAGGTCCCAGTGCGCCCAAACCTCGTAAGCGGAATCGGCGTGTGTGTGTTCGCGCGCCAGGTCCATCAGCGCGGCGGCATCGAGCGGGTGGCTGCGCAAATCGCGCTCGACCAGGGAAGTTTCGGCCGGATCCACGACCCGGATCACCAGTTCGGTGAAGCCGGGCCGCTCGGCGGAGAAGCGCACGGTTTCGAGGAGTCGCTCGAACTGGCCGAGCATGGTGGCCTCGGCGAAACCCTTCGTCCAGATGCTCACAAAAGCGCGGTTCGCCATGCGTCGTATTATACAGGTTCGGGCTACGCGCTTGGGGGGTCGGGCCGGAGAGCGGAGGGGCGAACTGAGTGGCGACCCCCTCGGCCGGAGCTATTTCTTCTTATCTGACGGCGGGGTATTGCCGGAGATGTCAGAGGAGAGCTCCAGCAGCCGCTGGCGCAGGGTTTCGCCGACTCCGGCGAAAACCTGCGAGCAGGTCTCGCGCAGGCGCTGCTCGGCGGATTGGGCCAACGTGCCGATCAGCCCCTGCGACTGCTGGCTCAGCTTGGCCACCGTTGCCAGCATCCAGGTGTTGGAGACGCTTTCCAGGCGCTTCTTGTAGGTGTCCACGGCCTCGTTGCCCAGCTGTCCCAGGGCCTCCTGTAGCTGCCGCTGCTGCGTTTCGCGCTCGTCTCGCCAGGAGTCTTTCACCGGTGCGAGCTCCGCCTCGAGCGCTTGCCGTGCCTGCGCTATCCCCTGCTGGATCTGTTGCGTCATGCCCTTGTGGAACTCCACAAAGAACTGCCGCGCATCAGCGTCGATCCTCGAGCGCACCTGGGTGAGGTGGGTCTCCAGGCGCGCCGCGGTCTGCTCGAAGGCGCTCCCGAGGGAGCCTGTGAACCGCTCGAATTCGTGCTGTGCGGCTTGGTGGACCCGGTCGCCAAAAGCCGCCGCAGTGGTGTCGGCGGCTTGAGCGATTTGACCGCGAGCGCGCTCGACTCCTTCCTTCACCGTTTCGTCCATCTGGCCCTGGGTGTGGTCCACATAGCTGCGGCTGTAATGGTCCAGCTCGGTGGCGAACAGGCCGGAGATCTCGCCGGCCTTTTCGCGCAGGCTATTCGAGGCCTGCTCGAGCCCCCTCTCGATTGCCGCCTGCATCTGTGTTTGAACTTTTTTCTCGTACCACTCGGAGGACTTGTAGATCGCCTCGAACGTGGTGTGCTGGGTATCGGCGGCCCTGGCGTCGAGCTCGGCGAGCCACCTGGAGGTCGCGGCGCGTCCAGCCTCCTGAAATTCTTTCTCGAAGCGGCCCACCCTCTGTTGCAACTGCGCTACCGCCGCCTGCACAGATTGGTCGGAGAGTTGCTCCAGGCGCTCCTGGTGCGCGCGCACCGCTTCTTCGGCCAGCCCCCGGCCGGTCGCGAGTTTTTCCATGAGCTGGCTGGCGCGGTCGAGATGCGGCGCGAGCTGCTGCTCAAGCTGAGCCGCCAGGCGAGCGACCGACTGCTGTCCGGCGGATTCCAGCACGGGTTGCAACCGCTCGGCCATGCCAGCGACCGCGCCCTCGGCGCGGCGTTCGAGCTCGGAGATCTGCGCCCCCAGGACCGCAGTGCAGCGCCGCTCGAGCTCCTCGCTGGTGGCCCGGCTCAACGCCTCCAGGCCCGCGGAGTACTCCTCCATGCGGCTGGCCGCTCGCTGGATCTCCTCGAGCGAGTTCTTGGCCCGAGCCGTCTCCTTCTGCAATGTCGTCCGCAGCGTGCCCAGTGTGCTTTCGGCTTCTGCTGTGGCCTGCTCGAACGACTGGCGCAGTGCTGCGACCCGCAGGGTCAGCTCCTGCTCGAGCTTACCGGTGGCAGCTTGCGAGTGGCGCGCCAGCCGCTCAACCGTCTGCCGCGCGGCGCTCTCAAGCGACGATTCAATCTTGTCGTTCCAGCGCGTCCCGGCCGCGGCCAGGTCGGCGTCGAGCCGCCCACGCCAGCCGGCCTGTGCCGCGCTTGCTGCCGCAGTGATCTCGTCGTTCAGCCGGCGCGTCGCATTTTCAAGTTTTTCCAGGCGCGCGCGGGCCTCTTCCGACTGGCGCTCGAGCGTCTCCTGCCAGCGCCGGCCAGCGGCCTCGGCCGCCTCTTCCATCTGCTCGCGGAAGAGCGCGACGCCGGAATCAGTGCCCTGGAGGCTTGCGGCCTGCTCACCGCCGAGCTGGTTCAGTCTCTCGAGAGCCGAGCGGAGTTGATTCTCGATTTGCTGCTGGAAGCCAGCCTGGTGTTCCCGCCTTGCCTGTGCGAGCTCCTCCGCCAGCCGGGGGCTCGCCTCCTGGAGGTGGCGCTGGATCTCGCTACTCAATTTCTCCTGCAGCGCATCGAGGCCGGCCTGACGCGCTTGGTCAATCTTGGTCGTGGTCTGGAGGATCGCCTGTTCGGCGTAGGAGGCTCCGGCGGCCTGCACGGCCTTCTCCGCCGCTTCTTTCAGTTGCGTATGGATGGCGGCGAGGAGCGGGCGAGTCTCCGCTGCCACCGCCTGCGCCGTGGCTTCGCGGGCGGTTTGCTGCAACTGCTGCTTGGCTTCCACCACCAGCCGCGACACGTGGCGCGCCAGGGTCAGCGAGGCTTCATTTCCGCTCGGCCCGGGCAGGACGTGGACATTGTCTTCGCGGACGCCCACCCCGGGAAGCTCCCATTCTGCTGGTGCGGCCGGCGCTTCCGCTTCCCCGCCCGGAAGCGAGATCTCCGCCGGGCCGGTCTCCGGAAACGCAAACCAATCCTCAGGCGGGAAGGCGATGCCCCAGACGTTTCCGGGGATATCCAGCTCCACGCCGATCTGAAACAATTCGCGCACGGTGCGCGGCCGCTGGATCCAAGTCACCCTGCCGCGGACAGTGCGTGGCTCGCGGCCGGTCTCCGGGTGGGGCACCTCAAGGGTCACCCACATGTTTTTCAGGACGTAGTGCTTGGACTGATAGCGGCAACCGTGGCAGTTGATCAGAAGCGTCGAAGTGCGTTCCTGGAAGGGCCGGCCGAGCGCGTCCACGCCGGTAACCGTCAGGGGCACCGCCTGAATGATGCGTGTGCTGCGCCGCTTCCCGGCGTCCTGCTCGCTGTCGGGTATGGATTCGACCACGGGTTCCTCAACGCCAATTCACTAGCGTAGCATCCGCGGCGGGGCGCGTCGAGCAAGTCACGCTCGTCGTGCGAAACAGTTAATGAATCTCTCGGCGCAGCCTAATGCGGTCCCGAAGCTTCGGCGCGGCGGCCGCGGCCGAACAGATAGTCTTTGATCTCCTTCGCCACCCATAGGGGCCCCACCAGGAAATAAACCGGCCCCTGAAAAAACGCGGGCTTATTGCCCTCGAGGCGGTGGCCCAGAAACAGCATCGCCCAGCCGACAACAAACAATCCCAGGCCCAGCCGCCACCAGGTGAGGATGAGCAGAATCGTTCCGGCAAAGATGAAGGGGATGCCCAGACCGTGCAATACCTTGTTCCCGACAGTGGTGTGCTCGTGGTCGTAGCGGGCCATGTAATCATCAAGTGTCGGCATCGGCTTCCTCCCGAGACGACTGCGGAGGTTCCCGCAAGTTCGCTTCAATGTACTACTGCTGAGGGCCCGTGGCTAGAGGTCGCGCCGGCCCTCCATGGCCTTGAGCATGGTCACCTCGTCGGCGTATTCGAGGTCGGAGCCCACCGGGATGCCCACGCCGATCCGGGTGACGCGGATGCCCAGCGGCTTGATCAGCTTCGACAGATAGACAGCAGTGGCTTCGCCCTCAGCGGTGGGGTTGGTGGCGATGATAATCTCATCCACCGGGCCGTCTTTGAGCCGCTCGATCAGGCTCTTGATCTTCAACTGCTCCGGCCCGACCCCGCTGAGCGGGGAAAGCGCCCCGCCGAGCACGTGATAGAGCCCGGCATACTGCCGCGTCTTCTCGACGGCCAGGATGTTGTGCGGCTCTTCGACCACGCAGATGGTCTTGCGGTTGCGCGCCGCGCTCGAGCAATAAAGACAGGGGTCGGTGTCGGTGATGTTGTTGCACACCGAGCACGGGCGGATCCTCTCCTTGGCGGCACGGATGGCCTCGGCGAGCGCCAAGGCGTCCTGCGGCGAGGCGCGCAGCAGGTGGAACGCCAGCCGCTGCGCCGTCTTCTGCCCGATGCCGGGCAGGCGCTTCAGCTCGTCAATCAGTCGCTCGATGGGCGCGGCAAAGTCAGGCATGGCGCACGAGTGGAAGAATCAAAGGGTCGAAGAGTCCAAGAATTGAATGAGCCAATGGATCTCGCAGGGCGATAGGACCGGGCGAAAACGCGTTCAAGCTCAGAACAACCCGGGGATTTTCAGGCCGGCGATCCCGGGCAGCCCGCCGGCAAGGTTTTTTACCTGTTTGGCGAGTTCTTCGTCCACGCGCCGGCAGGCCTCGTTGACCGCCGCGAGCACCAAGTCCTGCAGCATCTCCTGATCCTTCCCGGCAAACACTTCCGGGTCGATGCGCACTTCGGTCACCTGCTTCAGCCCGTTCATTTTCACGGTGACCATGCCGCCGCCGGCCGAGGCCTCCACATGCACGGCGTCCACCTGCTTCTGCAGGCTCTCCTGCATCTGCCGGAATTGAGAAAGAATCTGCTGCAGGGCCTTGACTTCCATGGTCTAGTCCTCGCTCCGGCGCTTCACCTCGGAGATCTGGCCGCCGAACCGTTCCAGCATGGCGCGCAGTACAGGGTCGCGCTCGAACTGCGCCCGGAGCTCGGGCGAGCTGCGTGTCGCTCGAGCCGCCAGTTCCGGCGCACTCTCCAGTCTAACACAGACGCGCAGCGGCTGGCCCACCACCTGGCTGGTGATGGTGCGCAACTTCTCCATGGGGTCGCGTGCCTGCAACAGTTCCGCCAGCGCGCGGCTCTCGGTGGGGAAGTAGAGTCGCATCTCGCTGCCGTCGAGCTCCCAGCGGCAGACGTGCTCGACCAGCTCGCCCAGGAATTTCTGCTGCGCGAGGATCGCCGTCTTGATCGCCTCCACCTGCGCCGCCTCAATTCCATTCAGCGCGCCCGCCGCCTTGGCCACGATGCTGGGCGGCGCCGCCGGTACGGGGCCACGCCCGCGCTCTTCCGCCGCCGATGCAGCGGCTCGCGCCACTGGAGCTTCTTTCGGCGCCGGAGCAGCAGGCGTGCCGGCAACTGCGCTCGCGGCCGCTGCCGCAC
>JBASRK010000041.1:0-32400 GCA_049273775.1 Candidatus Acidiferrales bacterium | reverse complement strand
GTTGGCCTTATCGGCCAACCGCGCAACTCTCATAGGCGAAGGTTTGTCTATATCAGAAACAGTAGAATTTTCCTGACGATCTCCGAGATGCAATGCTCACAGGAGGCCGGCCAGGGCTACGGGTCGGAGGGGAGCGCGGCGGCGGGCTTGGGGAGCTTGGCCAGCTCGCGGGCAAAGAGCGCGTTCTCGGGGAACTCCGCGGTCAGCTCGCGGAGCTGCGTGCGGGCCAGCTCCACCTGCTTTTCGCGCAGCGCCGCGAGCGCCAGCAGCAGCTTGGCAAACGGGCGGAGGTAGTGGCCGCGGGTCGCGGCCATCTGGAGCTGCTGCATTCCGCCGGGCCTGTCGCCGTGGATCCCGCCGAACCAGAGGAACGCCCGCTTGTAACCGGGCAGGCAGCCGACAATGTAGTTGGCTGCGCCGAGCGCGAGGTAGGCATCGACGGAGTCCGGCTGAAGGGCCAGCAGAGTCTTGGCGTAGCCTTCGGCTTCGCGGATCCGCTTCAGGCTCTCGAACTGCCGCTTCTCGATCAGGCTGGCGTAGTCGGCCTGCATGCCGGTGGAGATGGTCAGGGCGAACAGCGCCTGGGGATCCCGCGGGTTGGTCTTGAGCCGGCGCCGGGCCAGCTCCTGCGCCCGGCGGTTGGCGGCGGCGAACGCGGCGCGGCGCGTCTCGTCCGGCTTGATGGGGGTTGAGCCGAGCAGTTGCTTGTCGTCGAGAAAGAATTCGGAGGTCAGCACGCCCAGCCGGTAAAACTCCTCGAACAGGTAGCTCGCGGCCTCTGAGGCGCTTCCAAGGGGATCGTCCGGATGCGCCTTCTGCCAGCCGGCGAACTGCGCGCGCGCTTGGGCGAACTTCAGCTCATAGAGCAGGCGGAAGCCGGTATCGAGCTCGGGCGCGTCCGCGGCGCGCGCCGGGGCCGCCGCGCCAACCAGCGCGGCCCCGAACGTTAAACACCACACGAGCACGCTTGCCATCCTGAGGTGGCCGCAGCGACGCCGACCTTTGCAGGCGTCACAGAGAGATGCTTCGCCCGCCAGGGCGGGCTCAGCATGACGAAGAGAGTCTGAACGGGCCATACGATCGCGCTCATTCATGCTCATAATGGATTTGATGCGGCGAGATTGCGAGGTGGAAACAGAATCGCGCCGCAATCGCCAATATCGGGGACGCAGGGGCCTGATGGTTGCAAGCGAAGCGCCGGAAACTCCGGCGCGGGGCTACTTCTTTCACGCGGCGATCAGGGCGCCAACCAGCAGCGCGCAGGTCAGCGCCAGAGGCCCATACAGGCGCGTCCGCAGGCGTTCGATCAGCCGGATCATGGTTCGTCCTCCTTTGCGGCATGTTTTCCGGTGGCCACCGGAGCATGGACGTCGTTGATTCCCCAGTCGTAGTCGAAGCGCTCCACTTTCGGACTCTTCAGCGCGTCAAGGGCATCGCGATGGGCCGAATTGGCGTAAAGCCTAATATAGTCCAGCACGGGGTGTCCACCACGGGCAAGGTTTTTTTGTGCGCACATAGTTCTCAAAGTCCTCGTGGTAGCGGCCCCATGAGGATTGGATTCGACGAGCGCCAGGGTCACGCCGGGGAGGATGCAAAAACATCGGCCGCGGCCGGCAACTTTGAGCCGCAAGGGCCGAGCTTCAGTGGGCGGCGGAGGCGGCGGGCTTGCGCTCGACCGCGGCGCGGGTGGCGTTCAGCGTTGCAGCGAGCGTTTCCCGCGGGATGCTGGTGACAAACGGGCTGATCAGCCAGCGCAGCGTCACGGGGATATCGCGGGTGAGCGAAACGTTCTCGCACTGCACATAGGTGCCGCCGTCCTGTTCGAGGAACCGCCAGTAGGTATCCATGCGCCAGAGGTAGCCGGCGTCGTTGCCGACCGGCTTCTCGCGCTCGCCGGGGGTGTCGTGGTCTTCCACCTCGGCGATGCGGGTGGTGCGGCTGCGGCTGTAGGCGTGGGTCGCATCGATGGGGAAATAGCGGACCTCGTGCTCGGTGTTGAGCACCACAGTGATGATCTTTTTGCGACGGAAGCCCAGGAAGATTTTGAAGTCGTTGCCCCGGTGCTCGAGGATTTTCGAGCGCTGGACCTCGGGTTTGTAGTAGGTCGAGTGGTTGTCGTAGTCCTCGAGCAGCCGAAGCGTCTGCTCGAGCGTCGCGCCCGGGATGAAGACGAGCCCAACCCAGTGGTGGATGATCCCGTGGGGACATTTGATCGGCTGTCCGTTCTCCCGGGTCTCCAGGCGGTCCATTTTGACCTGGCCGCCGCGGAGCTCGTCGTAGGCGGCCCGGCGCTGAGGTTCGGGGAGAGAGTCCCCCCAGAGGAAGGACGTGCCGCGGCGGAGCTCTTCGTCATGGCGCGCTTCGGTCAGCCGGACGTACCGCTCGAAGGCGTCGAGGGTCTGCTGCTTGAGCTGAACGGGATTCGGGTCTGCCGCGGTCACTGACACCGTTGCGGATAGCAACCCCGCCGCAGCCAGCAGCGCCCCCAGCAGCGGCGCCCTGTTTACGGCCTTTCCCATCGGGTGCCTCCTTTGCCTGGCGTCGCGGCGTTCGGCGTCGGCCATTTATGGCACCAGGCCCACCTGCGGTCACAGAGTTTAATGGACTTAGATGTCGTCGCGACCGCGGGGACACAATGGGAGAAGCACATCAGATACCAGGCCTGACACGACGGGGCGTGCGGCGCCGCCACAGAGAGATTTCTGCGAGAGCAGGTGCGCCAGCTAGCCCAGGCTGCGGCGCAGAGCAGGCGTAGCTGGAGCAGAGCGTCCTTACATCACATCCCTCGGTCAGAAACATGCCGGTAAGGCTGAAGAGGAGCGGAATGCAGCCCACACTGCCAGTAGGAAGAGGAACGCGTGGGGGTACTGGCAGGTGGGCTGTTGGCGGGTTGGGTAGCTCGCCTACGATCCCGGCAAGCCGGGACCGTCGTCCCCGCAGCGCAGCCCCCAACCCGTTCTGAGCAGGGTAGGGCGCAAGGCGCGAGGTCCCAATGGCCCAAAGGCGTCAATTATTTCGGTACCCGGGTTGTAGTACGGGGTCTGGGGCGGGGTCGAAATGGGTCGCGCCCAGGGAGCAACGCGCCCCCGGTCACGTTCCAGGAGAGCGGAACAAGGAACACAAGCCGGCCAAGCAGAGGGCGCGCAAGATAGTGCTGATACCGAACCACCTCTGGAATGAATTGTTCACCGCGCTGCATGATTTGAACTGCTGCGCTTACTGCCGCGACGCGCACAAGTCCAGGTCACTTCCGAAGTAATCAGAGCAGCGACGCACAATTCTCAGCTTTTCGCTTCGTTGCGCGGGCCTTTGGAGCCATCCGACTCAGCCGAAGGCGGTGCCACAACTTCACGGAGCCCTTCCTTGAACGCTCGGATTCCGTCGCCAATGCCTTTGCCGAGCTCGGGCAGTTTTTTGGGGCCGAACACGAAGACCGCGATCCCAATGATGACCAGCAGATGTAAAGGCTGAAACAGTCCTTCAAACATGTAACCCTCCTTATGGCATTTCAAAATCAACCGCTGTTCACATCACAAGACGCATGTCGGGGTTGTAGGGGTCCTCTGCTTCCCACTGTTTATGCGTCGGCTGCTCCTGCTTATGCCTCAAGATCCACAGTCCTTCGCTGTTCGTGATGTAAATCAAGTTGCGTGCGTCATCCGCGAGAACGCTTGTGACTCCGGAGAAACTTTGAAGTGTCCGCGGATTCGCCGGATCACTCAGATCGAGCACGCTTAGAGATTGGGTGGGATAACCACCACCCAGCGTCCCGGAGGCCCCGTCGGGTGCTGCGGCGAGGGCCAGCCCGGCCCCGACCATCTGTAACTTCCCCGCGGAAGCCTCGTTCGGCCAGGCCACCCGCTGGATGACAATTGGCTGACTCGGCTTTGTGACGTCAACGATCGTGAAACCCTCTTTGGAGGCCCGCTCGATATAGAGGTACTGCTTGCGGCTATGTTCCTGCACGAACATTTGGCTCGCAGGAGCTCCCGGCAGGAGCAAGTGCGCAATCACCGTCGCCGGCTGCTCGACGGGCTTGGTGGGTCGAGGTTTTGCAGTAGCGCTGGACGCCATCGCCACGAAAAGGGCGAGCAGCGCTAACGCAGCGCTCGCGGGGTTTTGTACGCTCGCTTTATGGGTCATGTTCACGACTTTCTCCTTTTTGATCCTCAAGTTTATCTTAGCTTCCTGGTTGATTTGGCCGCTTTGCGCGGCCATTTTTTGACTTTCGTACTCGATCCTCCCTGTCGTCGGCCGGAGGCCTTTCTGGTTCTCCCGTGTAGACGGCCGGCTCGCCCAGGCTACCCTTCGGCGGCAGGTGCCGGATGTAGTCCACGATGGCCCACATCTCTTCGTCGTTGAGAATGCCTCGCGAGGCGGGCATGCCCGATGGATAGAGGCCGTTGCCAATGATCCACTTGAGTTGCCCGTCCGTGTACCCCTGCACCTCCGGGGAGGAGAGCAGGGGCACGGGCGGAGACATCGCCTCGGCAAAGGGCACACCGGTGTCCTGCCCGTCGAGGCCGTGGCAGACGATGCAGTAGTGCGAGAACGCTTCCTGCCCGGCCCGGATGTTCTCCGGAGTCGCCGGAAGCGGGTTGGCGTCGCGCTTTCCGCCGACGGTGATCCTCTGCTTCACCTGCCTGGCCACCGCGCGCTCCAGGCGGCCCGGGGGGCTGACCTGGCAGCCGGCGACGAGGAGCAGCAGGGAGACCGAAGCCAGCTTGCATGAACGCGATACGTGATTCATCCCGCCCTCCGCCTCACTCCACCACAATCGTCATCTTCATGTTGCCGTGCCCGGCGCCGCAGAAGTGATCGCAGATGGTGGTGAACTTCCCGGCGATCTGCGGCGTGAGGGTCAATTCGGTGGTTTCGCCCGGGGTGATGTCGGAATCGATCCCGAGCGCCTTCATGAAAAACCCGTGGGTCACGTCCTCGGTCTTCAGTTGCAGCTTCACGGTTTCGCCGCGTTTCAGCGTGATCTGGCTGGGGCTGAACTCGAACCGCTTGGCTGTGATCGTCACCACGCGCGGGTTTTCGGCGCCGGCTGCGCGGAACCGTCCCGTCAAAGCGCTCATCGCAATAAGGAACAACAAAAGAACCAGCCATCTCCAGTTTTTCATCGTTTCCGCTCCTTGCTTCGTCTTGATGATGTAGATCAAGTCACGTCCGTCAGGCGCAGCCGCCGATCCCGGGGCATACCTCCGACGGCTCCGCCGGCTGCTCTTGCTTCCGCCTCAGTATCCACAGGCCTTCGTTGTTCGTGATGTAGATCAAGTTGCGTGCGTCATCCGCGAGAATGCTGGTGACCCCGGTGAAGCCGTAGAGCCGCTGGGGATTTGCGGGATCGCTCAGATCGAGCAAGCCAACAAACGCAGTTGGGAGGTTTAGCGCAGGCGCCGCGCCGGAGCTCTGCTCCTGCGCCGTGAAAAGCAGCAGATTGCTGCCGACGAGTTGCAATTCGCCAGCCGGGGCATCCTTCGGCCAAGCAACCTTCTTAATGATATTTGGCTGCGCCGGGTCTGTAACATCAACAACCGCAAAACCCCATTTCGAGACTTGCCCGATATAGAGGTACTGTTTCCGCTTGTGTTCCAGCACGAACATCTGTCTGGCTGGGCCTTCTTGCAAAGGCAGGTGAGCAACAATTGCGACAAGTGGATCCACAGGTTTTGTGTGTCGAGGTTTTGCCACGGCCTTCGGCACTATTGTGCAGAACGCGAGAAGCGCCACCACGGAGATCGACGCGCTTTGTACAACAACTTCAGGGCTCCTTCTTCTGTTCATTGCTTTCTCCTCTTCATTTACAGAATCGGGCGCACGCCTATGCCGGCTACTGCACGATGATCTTGCCGGTCATCTTCGGGTGGATCGAGCAGAAGTACTCATAGGCGCCCGGATCGGTGAACTTGTATGAGAACTGCTCGTCTGTATCGAGGACCGGCGACTTGAACTTCTTCTCCGTGCTCACGACGGTGTGAGGCACATCGTCGCGGTTGACCCAAGTCACCGTCGTGCCGGCGGGAACAGTCAGCGATGCCGGCGTGAAGCTGAAGTTGTCGACAGCGACTCGGTACTTGTCGTTGGTATCTTCCGGGGGACCGGCGGCGGGTCTCCTGTGGGTGGCCGCAGATAAGCCGAAAACCAGCAGCAGCATTGCGGCGAGGGCCACGCTGGAGAACGTCAAAAGGTCTCGCATTTTTCGTCTCTCGCTTTCTTTGCTTCTCAGCCTTGCAGCGGCGAATCGAGGATCGCCAGGGCGTGTTTGCCCTGGACGTAGTTCACGTTTGATATCCCCAGCAGGCCGCGCAGCTTTTCAGCGGGGACCTTCAGGGGTCCCGGGGATGGAGCGGTGCCGGGCTGCGGCTGGGGAAAGGCGGTAGACATGGCGGTGTGGAATGTAACGTTGCCTTCCACCTTTTGCATCACCTGGTGGATGTGGCCATTCAGCACCGAAACCGAGCCAAACCGCTTCAGGTAAGACAGCGCCTGCGCGCTATCGTCGGTGCCCCAACCCCACTCGGGGTAAACCGCCCAGAGTGGAATATGGGCAAACACGATGATCGGCGTGCTGCTCTTCAGCCCTTCCACATCCTTTTCGAGCCACTCCAGTTGCTCCTGGCCCAAGGTGCCGAGTCCACCGGCTTTGAGGTTCAGAACGTTGACGAGGCCGATGAAATGCACACCCTTCTGATCGAAGCTGTACCAGCCTCCGCCCCGGGCGCCCTTGCCAAAACGCTCCAGGTATTGCTTTCCGTCTTCGTTCAGAACGTCGTGCTCGCCGGGCACGTAAAATATCCGGCTTGTCTTCACGCTTTTCAGGACCTGGTCCAGCGTGTCGAATTCTTCAGGTTTGGACAGATGAGTGAGGTCGCCGGTGTGGAGCACGAACGCCGGCGGCGCCGGGAGCGCGTTGATCTTGGCCACCGCTTCCAGCAAGGTGGCGGTCACATCGGTGTTCGCCGGCTTGTTGAACCCGATATGGCTGTCGCTGATCTGGACGAAGCTCAAGTCTGCATTGCGGGCTACCGCAGCATAGCGAGCCATCTGGCTGAGGCCGTAAGATTTCAGGACGCCGCCCTTGATGATGCAGAAGGCTCCGGTACCTGCCCAGGCCATGCATTTGAGGAACCCGCGACGATCAATCCCATCCTCGCTGTAACCGGGAACGATGTACTTAGCCATGGTGTCTCTCCTTTTTGGAAGTAAGTCGTGCGAAGTCTACGGCCCATAGCGCCAGGGGCTCACGTCCTCGTCCTGCGTGATCGAGACATTCCGAGCGGCTTCCGGTGCCCGGGTCATACGCTCACGAGTTTCCCGCTTGGCCGGCGACCCCCCATAGACGAAGGTCAATCCGAGCTCCGGCAATTCGAGCGAGCCGATGAAGTAGTCCTCTCCGCTCTTGATAAGGTTCAACTGGCTCTGCCCGGAATAGGACCGGGTGTCTGCCGCCGCGGTCATGATGACTGCTTGTTTCCCCTGCCCGCGAACGTCGAGCAGGTACGGGGCGCCGGACGTCTGCATCCTGAAGCTGTAGTCGCCGGCCGGCAGAACTACGCTCCCCCAGCGGGCCGCAACCGGCAGCGCGAATTTGCCCTGGTAGGTGCTCTGCGCTTTCCCGGGCAGGGCGAACAGGCCCAGCGCCAGGGCTCCGAGAGCAAGCCTGCCGGCCAGCTTTCCGGCGCGCATCGATTTCATGACGATCCTCCTTTGTCTGGCGAATGCAGTTTGTGGTTCGAGCTGCTTGCTGTTGCATCGCCTTCACCGAGCAAGACCGCTTGTTCCCTGTGTATATTCCCGGCGAGCGTGTTAATTTATTGCCGGGAATAAAATCGTCAGAAACGCAGTCCTCTTGCTGAGGGTGTAAGAAGAGGCGGAAAGAAGAGCGGTTGGAAGAGCGAGAAAAACTCGTCCGCTTTGAGCAGCTCGTTCTGCCGTATATGGATGCCGCCTACAATCTGGCGCGCTGGCTGACGCGCAACGACCATGACGCGGAGGATGTAGTGCAAGAGGCTTATCTGCGGGCTTTCCGATTCTGGGAGGGCTATCACGGCGGCGACGCCCGCGCCTGGCTGCTGGCCATCGTGCGGAACACGTGTTTCACCTGGATGCAGCAAAACCGGGCGCCGGGAGCCATGACGACTTTCGACGAAGAGGTCCACAGCGAGGAGAGCGACGCGGCGACTCCCGAAACGCTGCTGCTGCAGAGCGCGGACCAAGCGTTGGTCAGGCAAGCGCTGGAGGAATTGCCGGTGCACTTTCGCGAAGTGCTGGTCCTGCGCGAGCTGGAGGGTTTGTCCTACAAGGAGATCGCCGATGTTGCCGGCATCCCTCTGGGGACAGTGATGTCCAGCCTGGCGCGCGCCCGCAAGCGTCTTCGGGAATCGCTGGCAAGCAGCCTGGCCAAGGAGCGTTGAACGTGAGCTGCCAAACAACGCAAAAACTCATGGACGGTTTTCTGGACGGTGAGCTCGACCTGGTCAGGAATGTGGAGATCCAGGGCCACTTACAGGAATGCCCCGCGTGCCAGCAGGTTTACCAGAGCCAGCAGGCGTTGCGGACTGCGGTTCGCGCCGGCGCACCTTATTTCAAAGCGCCGGCAGAGCTGCAGAAGCGAGTTCGCCAGGCTGTGCGCAAAGCCAGCAAGGCGGAGCCCGCTCCCCGTGTGAGGGCGTGGCGATGGCTCGGCGTCGCGGCGGCTGCCGCAGCAGTGGTCGTTCTGGCTGTGATACTGGTGCCTGTGCTACGAAGTCCTTCCGGAGAGCAACTCCTGGCCCAGGAAATCGTCTCCAGCCACGTGCGCTCGTTGATGGCGGCTCATCTGACCGATGTGCCCTCTTCCGATCAGCACACCGTAAAGCCCTGGTTCAGCGGCAAGCTGGATTTTTCGCCCGACGTGAAAGACCTGGCGAACGAAGGGTTCACCCTGGTTGGCGGGCGCCTGGATTATCTGACGAACAGGCCGGTCGCGGCGTTGGTTTACCAGCGCCGCCAACACGTCATCAACCTCTTCATTTGGCGGGCCGCACCCGGCGAGAATGCCGAACAGAAGACGCTGACGCGCCAGGGCTACACGGTGATTCACTGGACCAAGTCCGGGATGACCTACTGGGCCGTCTCGGACTTGAATAAGAGCGAGCTGCAGGAGTTCGTCAAGCTGATGCAATAAGGAGGCTTCGCCCGAGACCTCCCCTCCACCATAGCTGCTCCAACCTCTGGTGGCCTTCCGACCGATCCCGCCCAGCGCTGCTCCATGACAGGGACTTGCCTCGAGCGTAGACCACCATCCGCTACGGCTGGGCCAGGAAAGCTAGTACTGTACCACTTTGAAACTATAGAAAACACTTGACATACGGTCGCACCCAGCGCACTATCCGCGTCGCGTTGGGGCTTCATCAAGCGAGACATCCCCGGTCCCGCCAGGCTTCAGCTACTCGGCATCTCCGCACGTGAATTGAGCTAGCAGCGCTTTCTGAGGGAACGGCGCGCGGTCGTCCACGTCCAGGAATCGTCCTGCGAGGACGACCTCTGCGCTGCTTTGACCTGCTAGCGACCTGTTTGGCCCCGCGCACGGAGCGCGCGCCTGCTCGATAAATCGCGCTTCGATCAACGCACCAAAGGGGACAAACTTGAAAGGCATAGTCGCCGCTCTTCTTTGCGTGTTCCTGGCAGTGCCCGTGCAGGCCGACGAAAGTGGCAAGAAAAACCCAAAACCTCAGAAAGCGCAAAAACTGTTTGACCGAAAACTCATCCTCGCCGGGATCACCATGCTTGCCGCTGAAATCGCGGATAACGAAACGACCATGGCGGTTATGCGCCGCAACCGCCATGCCCATGAAGCGAATCCGTTCTACGGAGCGCATCCTTCCCGCTTGCGGATCTATGGCATCGGGACCGCTCTGACCGGCCTGATGTTCTTGACAAGCGTAGCGGCACGGCAGCAAGCCTTGCGCCAGAACAAGAAGAACAGCAAGATCTGGCTGATTCCCGTTGTGGCGCACGACGCGGGCCGCGCCTTTGCAGCCTGGCACAACGCGGGAATCCCGGCCAGCCACCCGCACTTGCTCAGGGTCTGCCCGGCGGCCGGGGCCGGCTGCCGGTAAGGCGCAGCGGGTTTCGCTTCCGTGCCACGCGAGGCAGGCGCCGAAAGAGCGGCCACCTGCGCTCCATGAATAGTGGGCCGCCTTGCGGCGGAGTCAGCGGCGGGCTACTCGACGACAGCGACCTTGTTCGCGCCGGAAAGGGCCATCCAGATGCGGCCGCGCCCATCACGGGCCACGTGCCGCACCTCGGAGCGCGGCGAGAGCATCGCGAAGCGATGCAGGGTCTGAGTCTGCGGGTTGAAGCGGACCAGTTGATTCGCGGCAAACTCTTCGTACCAGATGTTGCCGGAAGCGTCGGCGACCAGCCCGTGCGGGCCGGAATTCGGCGTCGGAGCAGGGAAGAGTTTCCATTCGCCGGTCTCGGGATTGAAGCGCGTCACCTGGTTTGAGCCCATCAGGGTCAGCCAGACATTTTCCTGCGGGTCCACCGCAGGGTCATGCGGCAGGGAGCTTTCGGTAGGCACCAGCCATTCGCGCACGCGCCCCTGCAGCGGGGCTCGCGCCGCGGGCGGGTCGGGGGGAGGATGCTTGAGCAGGAGTCGCAGCGTCACCTCGGTCTGCCGGCCGGAGCGGACCAGCACATTGTGCTCCCAGGGGGACCACTGGCCGCTCGCCTGTGCGCGCAGGTCGTAGAGGCCCGCCCGCACCACCGGGAAGCGAAAGCGGCCCTGCGAGTCGCTCAGTTTCGTGTGCGGATTCCGCCCGTCGGCGCTTTGCAGCAAGATGCGCGCGCCCTGCACCGCTTTCCCGTCCGGGCCAAGCACCTGGCCAGCGAGGCTTCCTCTGGCGGACGAACGCTGCGCGGCGGGCGCGATCGCCGCAACACATATCGCCGCTGCGAGCCCGAGCGCCGCGAAGGAAACTCGTTGCATGGCCAGCCTCCTCTGAGAGTGAGCCTCTCCATTCTACGCCGTGCCTCTGCGAGCCGCGGTGGTTTCCGTTCTCGATTTGCTTTTTATGACAGTTCCGTGTATTCGAGGCGCAGGAGAGTTTATGCCGCGCTACGTTTCGCTGCACACGCTCGCATGTTTGACCCGGCAGGGTGCCGAGGAGTTGGCTTCGCGCTTGACGGCGGCTACGGGCGTGACAGCGCATCGCGTACAGGTGAATATGGTTGAGGGCAAAATGCTGGTGGAATTTGAAGCCGCCGACCGCCCGGCACTCGAGCAGTGGCTAGGGGCCGAGGGCTTCCACTACGATTGGCTGATGCGGGTAGAGCTGGAGGCCGCGGACGGGCGGCTGGTGGCGGTCTAGCTGCATCCCATTGATTGTGCTGCAATTATTGTTGTGAATCGCGACGCTTGCACGGTCAATCGAATGTTGATAAGTTTGGGGGTGTTTCCCGCGGGAAAGCCCTAAAACGACTTCTGCAAACGATCATTCGAGGGGGGGAGTTGCCATGGCAGAGTATTCAAATCCGGAGGTATTGGTGACCACCCAGTGGGTGGCCGACCACCTGAACGATCCGAAAATCCGCATCGTCGAGGTGGACGTGGACACTTCGGCGTACGACCAGGGCCACGTCCCCGGCGCTGTGGGCTGGAACTGGCAGACGCAGTTGCAGGACCCCGTGCGCCGCGACCTTGTGGATAAGCGCGTCTACGAGGAGTTGCTGGGGCGCTCGGGCATCGCCAACGACACCACCGTGATTCTCTACGGCGACAACAACAACTGGTTTGCGGCCTGGGGCTTCTGGCAGCTCAAGTACAACGGCCACACCGACGCGCGCATCATGAACGGCGGGCGGAAGAAGTGGCTGGAAGAGAAGCGCCCGCTTTCCACCGAAGCGCCGCGGCTGCAACCGACCACCTACCGCGCCAAAGACCCCGACCAGACCATCCGCGCGCGCCGCGATGAGATCTTCGCCGTGCTCGACCGGCGTTCCCCGGCACAACTGGTGGACGTGCGCTCGCTCGACGAGTTCACCGGCAAGATCATCGCCCCGCCCGGCATGTCGGAAACGGCGCAGCGCGGCGGGCACATTCCGGGCGCGGTGAGCGTGCCGTGGGCGCAGGCGGTCAACGAAGACGGCACGTTCAAGACCGCCGATGCGCTCAAGCAGCTCTACGGTGGCAAGGGCGTGACCGGCGACCGCGAGGTGATCGCCTACTGCCGCATCGGCGAGCGCAGCTCGCACACCTGGTTCGTGCTGAAATATCTGCTGGGGTACGGCAAGGTGCGCAACTACGACGGCTCGTGGACCGAGTGGGGCAACCTGGTTGGCGCGCCCATCGAGAAGGAGATTGCCGCGGCGGCGCGCTAGCCGCCAGCGAAAGGTTTCGCTGAAGCCACGGAGCAGGCCGGCGGACACACGCCTCACCGGCTGCCTCCGTGGCTTTTTGTTCTAGCGGAGCGCGCCGGGTGGAATGCCGTTGCGGCGCGCCTGATCGGCGAGCGCCTCGATCCGTTCCAGCTCTGCGCGATTGCGGGCGTCGAGGATCTCGAGCTCACTGACCGGCGTGATGCCGGTGTTTTCCCCGGCCAAGTTCAGGCCACCCTCCCAGTAGCGCGCGTTCCCAAGTTCCCGGCGCACCCGGCGGGCTTCGGCGCGGGCGACTTCCATCGCCAAGCGTGCTGCCGCTGCCTGTTCGGCGTACCACTCCGGGTCCTTTGCTCTTTCGGGGCGCGGAGTTCGCGTCTCCGCCTCAGGCGGCGTCTGTGCGCTGGCAGAGACCTCCGCGGGCTGCTGGCCGATGAGGGAAATCAGTCCGCGACCGCGCAGGGCTTCGACTTCTTCGCTGGTCCAGACTCTGGTTGCGATCGCGGGTTTTGGCGGCTGGGCGGGAAGCCCTCCGGCAAAAGAAACGGCCGGAGCGATCCATCCGAGTGCAACCAACAGGGGCAAGGCAAGCCGTCGCATGGCTCCTCCTTGCGGGGCGCTCGAAGTATAACTCGATTGCGTTGCCAGCGGTTTGAATTTGTGCGAGAGGGGCGCCGCAGGGGTTTGGGTCAGCGGTCGGAACGCGAGGTGGGCGTGCCGCCCAGTTCACGTCGGATGGTCAGCAGGGCTTCCCGGGGCGGGCCGATGCGGCGGTAGTGGCTCGCCTCGATCAACTCGTGCACTTCGAAGCCGAACAGGAATTTTCGCCCGGTGAGATTGTAGTCATAGCGCGTGGGCAGCCAGACACCCGGTGCAATCGCGGCCTGCTCCATGACCAGGCGCGCGCCGCGATAGGCCTTGCCGAGCAGGCCGCCGCCGAACGGGATGTCGCGGGCGAGTTCCGCCTCGATGCGGACCAGTTGCCCGGCGGCCTCGTCGAGCCAGGCCGTGGCGCGGACGGCTCCCAGCAGGCTGGTGATGCGCGAAGCCGGCTTGTAGTCCGGGCTGGGCTCGAGATGGAGCTTCACCAGGGTGCGGCCATTGCGCGCTTCGCGGCCCAGCCAGGTGAAGCGGAAGGCGTTGCCCACGGCGTCCAGCATCTCGGCGTGTTCCCGGGAGCGCTTGGCGGCGTTCGTGACGCGCTGGCTTTGCTTGGCCTCGGCAGGGTTGAGGGACCCGACCAGCGCCTGCTCGACGTTGCGGAGCTGCCCGCGGTAGAACTCGGCGTCCACCGGCTGGCCGCGCTCCTCGATCTGGATGCGGGCCGTTCCGTTGCCTGTGGGGACGACGCGGAAGGTCTTGTCCTCGGCGCGCGAAGTGCCGCTTTGGCTTTTGTGCAACTGCCGCCGCTCGATCCGTTCGTACTGTTCGAGCGCCGCATCGTTGCGGCGCTGATTAGCAACGACCCGGGCGACCAGCGCGCGAATCTCCTCGGGCGAGAGAGCGCGGTCAGCGGTCTGCGCGCTGCCGGGGCGAGCGTTGAACAACAGCGCAAGCGCCAGAGGGAGTGCTGCGATACCGGTGCGTCGCTTCATTCTTCGTCCGCGCAGGGCGAGATTCCTGCTGCATTCGGTCTGATTCACCCTGCCGGCGGCCGGTTGCACCCGCATTGTACCGGCGATTGACAGGCGGGCACGCGGAGCCCGTGTTCGGACCGACACCGCCAGACGCAGGACAGCCGAAGCATGCAGGGGGAATTCCAAAGGATTCCCCGCGAAGTCTTGTTACAGCTACGGCTTGGGTTTCTGCTGCTGCTGTCGCTGCTGCTCTTCGGTCCACGGCGGGACCACGCCGTTGATCCGCGCATAGGCGATGGACTGGCCCAGGTGTTCGGCCATGTGCCGGATGATGAAGAGCAGCACGCCGCGGTAGGTGTTCTCAGCGCCGAACCACTTCAGCTTCTTCTCGCCGTCAGCCTCGGACATGTTCAGTACAGCCTGGCGCAGATGGGCGAGCGACTGTTTCAGGGTTTCGATGACCTTTGCTTTGTCCGTCACCGAAGTATCGAATCCGCGGGCGTTAAAGCCGGCCGGCGGCGGCGTGCCTAACAGGCGCGGGATGTTGTAATTCGCGGCGGCCACGTGCATGTACACTTCGCTGACCGACCGCACGCCCTCGGCCGGCCGCCAGGTGTACTTGTCGGCGGGCATCGCTTCGGCCAAGCCGACGAATCTTTTCTCCACGCCCGCCAGCTCGTTCAAGAACTCGGCGCGGAAGCCTGCCGTTGGCGCGGGCGAGGCAGCAGGCGTCGCAGCCGTCTGGGCAAAGGCGCTGGCGGCTGCGAGCACCAGCCCCAGGAAGAAAGCACTCCCACGGAATCGTTTCATCTTGCCCTCCGTTTTTTTGAGCGGCTACTGTTTGGGTTTCTGCTGCTGCGCCTGGCGCGCCGCGGTCCATGGCGGCACCACGCCGTTCATTCGCGCATAGGCGATGGTGAGGCCGAAATGCTCGTGTTGGTGCGTACCGACGATGTACAGGACGTTGCGAATCGTGCTCGGCTGGCCAAAGAAAGTGACGGACTTGTCCAGGGCGGCGTCGGAGGTTTTCAGCACGGCCTGGCGCACGTGCTCGAACGATTGTTTCAGCACTTCCACCGCTGTTGTTTTTTCGGTGACGGTCTTTTCTAGTGTCCGCGGATCAATCCCGGCCGGCGGCTGGACGCCCAGCGGGCGCATGAAGCCGAAATTGCCGCTGGCGATGTGCATGAAGATCTCGCTCACCGAACGCGCGCCCGTCGGCCGCCAGGCGTACTTCTCGGCCGGGACGGCTTCAGCCAGGCTGACGGCTTTCTGGGCCATGTCGTCCCAATCGGCGAGGAAATCGGCGCGGAACCCGCTGGTGGGCGCGGCAGGCGCCACCGCAGCCCCAGGGGCAGGTGCTGTTCCCTGAGCAAACGTCGCGGCAGGTGCTGCCAACGCGCACAGAATCAGAAGGAACATAACGCTCGACCGATCTTGCTTCATGTTGCTCCTCAAATCCGCCGGAAATTGCCGGCTGTTGTGCGATCAGGATGCGCCATTCTGCCCCAAATTTGTGCAGGACACAACCGCGCAGATGGCTCCAGCACCGCGGCTGGCCCGCTTTTTCGGTGCAACCTGCGGCGGGTAGTCTTTCGTAATACAATTAGCTTCTGACAGGGGCGATGCCATGCTCGAAGGTGCCAAGACGGCCAGTGTGGCGCTGGGCGAAACCTTGCGCCTGGCGGTCGATGCACTGCGCTCCCACAAGTTGCGCAGCTTCCTCACCCTGCTCGGCGTCATCCTGGCGGTGGGGACGCTAGTGGCGGTGATCTCAATCGTCGAGGGCCTAAACCGCTACGTTGCCGAGCGCGTGGCTGACCTCGGCGCAAACGTCTTCGGGGTGGACCGCATCGGCGTCGTCACCAGCCGGGAGGCATTCACCAAGGCGCAGAAGCGCCCGCCGCTGCGGCTGGAGCATTACCAGGCGTTGGCGCAGCACATGCGGTCGGCCGAGCGCGTCGGCGCCACCAGCATCAACTTCAGCGATGTCCGATACGGCAACGAGCTGCTCGAAAACGTGACCGTCTTCGGCGTGACCCCGAACTATTCCGAAATCCGCAGCCTCGGCATCGCTTCCGGCCGCTTCCTGAACGAGACCGACGAGCTGCACCACTCCGCGGTCTGCTTTATCGGACAGGACCTGGTCCAGCGCTTTTTTCCGGGGATGGATCCGATTGGGAAGTCGCTCCGCGTCGGCCCGCAGGTATACGAGGTAGTGGGAGTAGCGCAGGCGCTGGGGAGCGTCTTCGGCCAGTCACAGGACAATTTTGTGCAGATCCCGCTGGGGACATATCAGAAGACCTGGCACCAGCCCAACGACTCGCTGCGCATCTTCGTGCAGGCCCGCCAGCCCGAGCTGATCGAGTCGGCGCAGGACGAAGCGCGGATGCTGCTGCGGGCGCGGCGCCATCTGGCGTACACCGACCCGGACAACTTTGCCATTGTTTCGCCGGCGTCGTTCACCGGGCTGTGGGACCGGCTGACCAGCCGGATCTTCACCATCGCCATCGGGCTCACCTCGGTGTTCATGGTGGTGGGCGGGATCGTAATCATGAATATCATGCTGGCGAGCGTGACCGAGCGCACCCGTGAGATCGGCATCCGCAAATCACTGGGGGCGCGGCGGCGGCACATTGTGACGCAGTTCCTGGTGGAATCGGTGGTGATGGCCGCGATCGGAGGGCTGCTGGGTCTGCTGCTGGCCCTGGGGATCGCGGCGGTGGTGAGGGCCACTACGCCGCTGCCCATCACCACGCCGCTGCGCGCCGTCCTTCTCGCCCTGACGCTTTCAACCGCCGTAGGACTGTTTTTCGGCATCTATCCGGCCGTGCGGGCCTCGCGCCTGGATCCGATCGAGGCCCTGCGCGCCGAAGGCTAGCCGGGCGCACGGAGCCGACGCACGTGGCGCAAGACTTCCGCGAAAATGTCGCTCAGGCAGTGGACACGCTGCGCGGGCACAAGCTGCGCAGCTTCCTGACCGTGCTGGGCGTAGTGATCGGCGTGGGCGTGATCATCGTGGTGGCGGCGCTGCTTACCGGGTTTGACCGCAGCATTACCGAAGAGATCTCCTCGTTTGGCGCCGATACAGCGTTCATCCACCGGTACGCGCAGGGGCCGCGCAGTGGCCGGCTGACCCGCGAAGAGCGGATGCGCAAGCCGCTGTCGCTCGATGACGGCGAGGCCATTCTCGAGGCCTGCCCCGCCGTGAAGGCCGTAGCCATTTCGCTCTTCCAGGAGACCAGCTCCCACGGCGTCCGCAGCAAGGACACCGAAGTGGTCGGGATCGACTTCCGCGGCACCTTTCCGAGCTTCGTGCAGGTCTATGCCAACGCCGCGTTGAAGGAGGGCCGCTTCTTCACCGAATCGGAAAACCTCCACCGTGAAAAGCTGGTGGTGCTCGGCGAAAACGTCGCCCTGGCGCTCTTCCCGGCGGTGGACCCGATCGGCAAAGAGGTCCTGGTGGACGGTTCGACCTTCGTGGTGATCGGCGTGTTTGAAAAACCCAAGGGGGGCTTTGGCGACCGGGATGAGGACCGGCGCGTTGTCCTGCCCTACTATACCTTCCGGAAGATCTATCCGGCGGCCGACGAGCACGGCGTACGCATACAGGCCTTCCCCGGCAAGCTGGACGTGGCCATTGACCAGGCCAGCGAAGTCCTCCGGCGGCGCCGCAACGTGGGCCACGACCAGCCCGACAATTTTGCCGTGCAAACCTCGCAGCAGTTTGTGGACCAGTTCCACCAAATCGTCGGCGCGACCGTTCTGGTCATGGTGGTGCTCAGCACGATCGGTCTGATGGTCGGCGGCGTCGGAGTGATGAACATCATGCTGGTCAGCGTGACCGAGCGAACGCGCGAGATCGGCGTCCGCAAGGCCATTGGCGCGCGCCGCCGCGACATCGCCTGGCAGTTCCTATTCGAGGCCATGGCCCTGACCGGCGTGGGCGGCCTGATCGGCGTCCTGGCGGCGGGGACTGTGGCGGTGCTGATCCCGCGGTTCACAACGCTGCAAGCGGCCGTGCCGCTGTGGGCGGTGGCCGCCGGGTTGAGCGTCTCGGTCGGCGTGGGACTGATCTTCGGCGTCTGGCCGGCGATGAAGGCGGCGCGGCTCGACCCGGTCGAGGCCCTGCGCTACGAATGAGATAGTTTTCCGCTGTCCGTTGTCAGTCTTCAGCCATCCAAAACGCATAACCGATCGCGCACAGCCGTTTCGTTGCATTGACTTGCCGCGCTCCCGCGCTTACGATTGCCCTCCGGTTTTGTTCACGATGATTGGGCAAACGCTTTCGCACTATCGCATCACCGCCAAGCTGGGGGAAGGCGGGATGGGCGCGGTCTATCGCGCTGAGGACCTGCAACTGGTGCGGCCGGTGGCGCTGAAATTCCTGCCCGCCGAGCTGGTGGCCGACCCGCAAGCCCGGCAACGCCTGCTGAACGAAGCCCGCGCTGCCTCACGCCTCAACCATCCGCACATCGCCACGATCTACGAAGTGAGCGAGTCCGGGGAGACCCCGTTCATCGCCATGGAGCTTGTGAGCGGCGAGAGCCTGAAGCAAGTCTTGCTCCGCGGAGCGCTCGCGCCGGCGCAATTGCTCGAGGTGGCCCGGCAGATTGCGGAGGGGTTGAACGAAGCGCACCAAACCGGCGTGCTGCACCGCGACATCAAGCCCGCCAACGTCATGCTGGACTCGAAACAGCGGGTCAAGGTGCTGGACTTTGGGTTAGCGGTGATCACCGGACGGCAGCGCGCGCCGGGGGAAACCGAAGAGGGCTTCATCTCACGCACGGCTACGCACTGGAGCACGGGCGGCACGGTGCCGTATATGTCTCCCGAGCAACTGCGCGGGGAGCCCACCGACGCCCGCAGCGACATTTTTTCCTTCGGCGTGCTTCTCTATGAATGCCTGACCGGGCGGCTGCCGTTCCGCGGCGAGACCTCGATTGACGTCTTGCACGCCATCCTGCGACAACCGCACACACCCCTGCGCACCCTTGTTCCCGACATATCACCGGAGTGGGAGCAACTGGTGGAACGGTGCCTGGCCAAGGCACCCGCGCAACGCTATGCGTCCTTACAGCAGGTGCTGGAAGCACTGCGACGGGCGGCGGCGCCGGCGGCCTCCTCTGAGAAGTCACTGGCGGTGCTCTACTTCGAGAATTTGAGCGCGGACAAGGAGGACGAATACTTTCGCGACGGCATCACCGAAGACGTCATCACCGAGCTGTCCAAAATCCAGGGATTGCGGGTGTTCCCGCGCTCGGCGGTGCTGGCCTTCCGCGACAAGCCCGCCACGGCACCCCAGATCGGCCAGCAGCTCAACGCCGCCTACGTGCTGGGGGGTAGCTTGCGCCGCGCCGGCAACCGCCTGCGCATCACCGCGCAACTTATCGAGGCGCGGACGGGCCACTCGGTCTGGGCGGAACGCTACGACCGGCAACTCGAAGACGTATTCGCCATCCAGGACGAGATCGCGCAAAACATCGCCCGCGCCCTGCGCCTGATGCTCACCGAGAAAGAGAAGCGCGCCATCGAGAAGTCACCCACCATCGACGTGCAGGCCTACGATTACTATCTGCGCGGACGGCAGTTTTTCCACCAGTTTCGTCGCAAGGGTTTCGAGTTTGCCCGGCAGATGTTCGCCCGGGCGAGCGTGATTGACCCGAATTACGCGCGCGCCTATGCCGGCGTGGCGGACTGTTGCTCGTTCCTCTACCAGTACTGGGAGGCCAGCGACGCCAACCTGAAGGAAGCCGACGCCGCGAGCCGCAAGGCGCTTGAGCTCGACCCGGAGTCGGCTGAGGCGCACGCCTCGCGCGGGCTGGCTCTGTCGTTGAGAAAGCAGTTCGGCGAAGCGCAGAAGGAGTTCGAAACGGCAATCCGGCTGGACCCAAAGCTGTTCGAAGCCTATTACTTTTACGCGCGGGCCTGCTTCGCCGAGGGAAAGCTTGAGGACGCGGCGCACTGGTTTGAAGAGGCGAGCCGCGTGCGCTCCGAGGATTACCAGGCGCCCAGCCTGCTCGGCATGGTCTACAGTGGGCTGGGTCGTAAGGAGGAGGCTGCAGACGCCTACCGCCGCTGCTTGCGAGTGGCCGAAAAACAACTGGAGATGCACCCGGACGATGCGCGAGCATTGTATCTGGGCGCCACGGCACTCTGTCAATTGGGAGAGCGAGCGCGAAGTTTGGAGTGGGGGTCTCGGGCGCTGGCCATAGAGCCGGAAGATTCCGGGGTCCTCTATAATGTGGCCTGCGTGTATGCGCTTCTGGGCCAGGTCGAGCAGGCCATCGACTGCTTGGAAAAGGCTGTTCAGCACGGTTTTGGCCACAAGGGCTGGTTGGAGAATGACTCCGACCTCAACTCCGTGCGCAGTCATCCCCGCTTCCAGGCCCTGCTCGCCCGGTTGTAGGCGAGTTCCTCGAAAACTACGGTGCGGAAGTCAGCGCGGCGGGGTGCACGGCGCGAAGACTGGGGTCGGCGGCGAGCAGCCGCGGGAAGTCCTCGACGTAGCTCTTCAGGTAAAACAGCCAGAAGCTGTGGAAGTGGAACAATTCCATTTCCGCGATGGCCTGTTGCGGCGTCCAGTTCTGCGCCGCGATGCGGTACGCCGCCACCATCACGCCCGTGCGGTCGGCGCCGTGATGGCAGTGGACAAAGATCTTCTTCTGCGGGTGGGCGCGCAGCAACGCCAGAAATTCGGAGACCTGCTGATCGCGGGGCCGGTGCCAACTGCTCCACGGGATGCTGACGTAGCGTATGCCCAGGGGCTCGACCTGATGGCGCTCCGCCTGGATGAGGTCGCGCTCGTCGCGGAAATTCACCACGATCTCGACCCCCTGCTTCTTCAGGGCCTGAAATCCTTCTTGACTGGGCTGGCCGCCGCGATAGAGCAGCGGTGTGACCTCGCCGAAATTGGGCACGCCGGCCGGGGCGAGCGCCGCACCATGCGCCGGGTAGTGCTCGGCGTGATACAGGTCCGCTGCAACCAGTACGATCGCCACGAGCAACGCGCTGCTCGCAAGGCTGAGAATGCGGATACGGGGTTTCGTCGCCATTTCCAGTGCGCAGAACCAGCATAGGGACGGCTCCGCGGCGAGTCAACGTCGCGCCGCGACGTTGCTTCGTGAATGCCATCAGAGACTTGGGCTTTTCAGCAGGGTGCATGGTTCGAAGAGGCGAGGCGCCAGCTGGAACCTGACCACTACCGATAGATACTTTGGACACGCACTATCAAATATTTTGTACTCGCGCGCTGTTTTTTTCTTGACAACTTTTCCCCACCTCGTATACTGCCCGCTCAGATTCGGGGGAGCGCAGTTCGGCCCGCTCGCGGTCCCGAAGCATCGGGAGGGCCGGCGAGGATCACGCTCCGTGCCCGGGTTCAACCGAGACAACAAGGGGGTCTTCCTTCCATCCCCGGCGCCGGTTTGCCGGTAGGCTCCGGCGTACAGTTTGCGGTTTCCAATCCTGCCTGGAGGCCGGAAGAAATCGCAACGGTGGAGTTTCCTCTTTTTTGCGTTTCGGGCCCGGCTGCGAACTCCCTCCGGATCGAGTGGTGCCTGCTGGAGAATCAGGCACTGCGGTCCCTCAAGCACGCACTTGGGGGTAAAATAGAAGGGTTCTCCTGGTCCCGGGGAGCCCTCCTGCGCGGAGGCGGAAATGTCAGAGGCAAAGACGGCCTTGAACGAGAAAACCTTGACCGGAAAAATCGAAACTGCGGCGGAAACCCGGCCCCGGACGGGCCTGGAGTTCCGGCGGTTCTTTACCGCTGGCAAGGTCTCTCCGTTCGAGGCCGTCGAGTGGGAACGGCGGACCGCGCTGATCGGCAACGAGAAGGGCCAGACGATTTTCCGCCAAGAAGGCGTCGAGGTGCCGAAGTCTTGGTCGCAGACCGCCACAAACATCGTGGCCTCGAAATATTTCCACGGCAAACCGAACACGCTCGAGCGGGAGAGTTCGGTGCGGCAACTGATCGCCCGGGTGGCCGACACCATCGTCTCCTGGGGCGAGCAGGGCGGCTATTTCGCCTCGACAGCGGCCCGCGACGCCTTCCGCGACGAGTTGGCGCACCTGCTGGTCGAGCAAAAGATGAGCTTCAACTCCCCGGTGTGGTTCAACGTGGGCGTGCAGGCCAAGCCGCAGTGCTCGGCCTGCTTCATCAACTCGGTCCGGGACGATATGGAATCGATCATGAACCTGGCCAAGACCGAGGGCATGCTGTTCAAGTGGGGCTCGGGCACGGGGACGAACTTCTCCTCGCTCCGCGGCAGCCGCGAAACGCTCTCCGGCGGCGGCATCGCCTCCGGCCCGGTCAGCTTCATGAAAGGGTTCGACGCCTTCGCCGGAGTGATCAAGAGCGGCGGCAAGACACGCCGCGCCGCCAAGATGGTGATTCTCAACGTGGATCACCCGGACGTGCTTGAGTTCATCGACTGCAAGATGAAAGAGGAGCGCAAGGCGCACGTGCTGATCGAGCAGGGCTACGACCCGGCGATTGACGGCGAAGCCTACACCTCCATCTTCTTCCAGAACGCCAACCACTCGGTGCGCGTCACTGACGAATTCATGCAGGCGGTCGAGGAAGACCGCGACTGGTGGACACGGAACGTGACCGACGGCAGCCCGGCCACCAAGTATCCCGCCCGCGAATTGCTCCACCGCATGGCTGAATCCGCCTGGCACTGTGGCGACCCCGGCATGCAGTACGACACAACGGTCAACCGCTGGCACACTTCGAAGGCCACGGCGCGCATCAACGCCTCGAACCCGTGTTCGGAGTACATGTTCCTGGACGACACGGCCTGCAACCTGGCCTCGCTCAACTTGCTGAGGTTCCTGGGGCCCAACTGCCAGTTCGACGTCGAGGCTTTCCGGCACGCCGTGGACATCACCATCACCGCCCAGGAAATTCTGGTAGACAACGCCAGCTACCCGACCGAAAGAATCACCAGGAACTCGCACGACTTTCGCCCGCTGGGCCTGGGCTACGCCAACCTGGGCGCGCTGCTGATGACCATGGCGCTGCCGTACGATTCCGACGCCGGGCGCGACATGTGCGGCGCGGTGACCGCGCTGATGTGCGGTGAGGCCTACGCGCAGTCGGCCCGCATCGCCGAGCGCATGGGGCCGTTCCCCGGCTACAGCGTCAATCGCGAGTCCATGCTTGACGTGATCCGCATGCACCGCGACGCACTGCGGCCCATCAAGCCGGAAAACGTCCAACCCACGCTGCTGCGGGCGGCGCAGGACGCCTGGGACGCGGCGGTTGAGCTCGGCGAAAAGCACGGCTACAAGAACTCGCAGGTGACGGTGCTGGCGCCAACCGGCACGATCGGCTTCATGATGGATTGCGACACCACCGGCATCGAGCCCGACCTGGCGCTGGTGAAGCACAAGAAACTGGTGGGTGGCGGCGTCATCAAGATCGTGAACAATACGGTGCCGCAGGCGCTGATGTGCCTGGGCTATCTGCCCGAGGAAGCGGCACAGATCGTCGCCCACATCGATCGCAGCGGCACGATCGAAGGCGCCCCGGGGCTCAAGCCCGAGCACCTGCCCGTGTTCGATTGCTCGCTCACGCCCGCCGGCGGCGGCCGCTCGATCTCCTGGCACGGCCACCTGCAGATGATGGCTGCGGCGCAGCCGTTCCTCTCCGGCGCCATCAGCAAGACGATTAACATGCCGGAAGATTCCACGGTCGAAGACATCATGCAAGCCTACATCGAGTCCTGGAAGCTGGGGCTGAAGGCCGTGGCCATCTACCGCGACAACTCCAAACGCTCCCAGCCGCTTTCCGCCGCCGGAGCGAAGAAAGAAGGCGGCGAGGCCTCGGCCGGGCGGGGCGACGCGGCCCGCCCTAGCGGGCCCGCCGCGGGCGTCCCCGAGCAGCGGGAGCTGTTCCACCGCGCCCAGCGCCGCAAGCTGCCGAGCGAGCGCCACTCGATCACGCACAAGTTCTCCATCGGCGGCCACGAGGGTTACATCACCGTGGGCATGTACGAGGACGGCGCGCCGGGCGAGATCTTCATCAAAATGGCCAAGGAGGGCTCGACGCTCTCCGGGTTCATGGACGGCTTCGCGCTGTCGATTTCCATCGGCTTGCAGTACGGCGTGCCGCTCAAGGCGCTGGTGGACAAGCTCATCAATACGCGCTTCGAGCCCTCGGGTTACACCGGCCACCCGGCCATCCCGTACGCCAAGTCGGTGCTCGATTACATCGCGCGCTGGCTGGGTGGACGGTTCATCTCCGCCGATTACCTGACGCAAAACGGCGCGGCCAATGGCGAGACCCTCTCCCCACCCGCGGCCTCAACGGCGCTCGCCCAAGCCACGGCCGAAGAGGGCCCGGCGTCGCGCACCGCCGATCCCGCGGCCGGCGCGCGCCCGCACGCCGCGATTGACGGCGCGCCCACCTGCTCCGAGTGCGGCATGCTGATGATGCCCAACGGCAACTGCTACAAGTGCGAGAACTGCGGCAGCACCTCCGGCTGCAGCTAGATTAGTTTGCCGCCACACAGGATCAACACAGAGGTCACAAAGGCACAGAGTTCACAGAGAAGACCAAGGGTTTCTGTGCCTCCTTTACTTCCTCTGCCTCCTCTGCTTCCATATGACCTGTATGGCCCTCGTACTGCGCGAATTGATCCCGCCGCTCACGGCGCGCACCCCTGCCGGGAAGACACTGCGCGCCTGGGACTACAAGCAGAAGAGGAGCCTCGTCATCGCGTTTCTTCACACTGGCTGTCGTCGCTGCGAGGGGTTTGTTGAAAACCTCGCGGCGCGTGCGGCCGAGCTGGCCGAGCGGGAAGCTCAGGCGCTGGTCGTGTTTGCCGAGGCTCCCACGCTCCGCGTTGAGAATCTTCCGGCGCAGGTGGTGGTCGCCGCGGACATGAGCGGGCGTTCGCAGCGCGCCTATCTCGGTGAGGACGCCTTCGGGCAAGCAGGGCAGGAGCGGCTCGGCGTATTCGTCGCCGACCGCTACGGCGAGCTCTATGCGCAGTGGGTGGCGCGGGAAGAGGGCGGCCTGCCCGGCGTCGGCGAAGTGCTCGAGTGGCTGGGGCAGATTCAGTTGGCCTGCGAGGAGTGCGGCGTCTCCGAGTGGCCGGCAGGCTCCTAGCCCCGCACGTGCAGCGGTGTCGCGCTTCGCCGCCGAAGCGGGCAGAAACAAAAAGGGGCCCCGTTGTGGGACCCCTTTTGCTTTACCCTTTTTGCTCCCGTCCCGTCGCGGCGGGCCGGGCCACCCCGGGAATCTGAGACAGTCTGCGGCTTTCGGAGCAAATCCTGTGCCAGCCGCTTGACCTTTTAGCCTCGCCGCCTAGGCCTTTGCCTGCGTTACACTTAGCGCTCTTTAGGCTTGTGGAAGCCTGGGCGCGGCATCAGCGTCCTACGGTTTCTCACACGCTGCGGCTGTGCTTCCTATGTTCTTTGGGAGAAGTGGATCCAGGCGAGAAGGCCACTGCCGCGTCGCAGTCATTGTGGCCCCCCCTGTGATTTACTAAATGCCGATGGAGGACTGGATGGCGAAGGCGATGGTTTCCGACCAGCGCTCGACGTCTTCGGCGCGCTCGGCTTCGACCATGACTCGCGCCAGCGGCTCGGTGCCGGAATAGCGCAGCACGATGCGGCCGGAATCGCCAAGCGAGCGATTGGCCTGGGCCAGGGCGGTCGAGACCTGGGGCAGCGTTTCCAGCGGCGGCTTCGAGCGCACCTTCACGTTGACGATGGCCTGTGGAAAAATCTTGAGGCCCGCGACGAGCTCATCGAGCGGGCCGCGCAGCGCGACCAGACAGGCGATCTTGAGCGCCGTAAGCAAGCCATCGCCGGTCGCGGCGTCGTCGAGAAAAATGATGTGGCCCGACTGCTCCCCGCCGAGGTTTGCGCCGCTGCGCCGCATCTCTTCGAGCACGTAGCGGTCGCCGACGGGCACGCGAGCGAGGCCCAGTCCCTCGGCGGCCAACGCGTGCTCCAGGCCGAGGTTGGCCATCGTGGTGCTGACAATGTGCTTGCCCTTCAACTGCCCGGCGGCCTTCAGATAGCGCGCCGCGGCGAGCAGCACGCCGTCGCCATCAACCAGCTTGCCCGAGGCGCACGAGAAGATGGCGCGGTCGGCATCGCCGTCGAAGGCCACGCCGAGCGCAGCGCGCGTCTCGACCACCTTCCTCTGCAGGCTTTCCGGATGAAGCGAGCCGCAGCCGGCATTAATGTTGCGTCCGTCAGGCTGGTTGTGGATGGCCACCACGTCGGCACCGAGGGCGCGGAAAAGCTCGGGGCCCAGGTGGCTGGCCGCGCCGTTGGCGCAATCAAGCACCAGCTTCATGCCGGCGAGCTTGGCCCCGGCAAGGACGCGGCTGCGCAGGAAGGTCAGGTAATCTTCATCGAGCGACGCGTCGGCCTGAAGCGACACCTGGGCGGCGGCGACCTCCAAATCTTTCCGCTGCACGATCTCGCGTTCGAGCGATTCTTCGACTTCGTCGGGGAACTTCATTCCTGAGCCGGAAAACAGCTTCACGCCGTTGTCGTGGAACGGATTGTGCGACGCCGAAATCACCACGCCCGCCGAGAATCCTTTCCGGCGCACCAGAAACGCCACGCCCGGCGTGCTGATCACCCCCGCCGAGGCGGGCGCGATCCCTGCGCGCGTCAGGCCCGCGGCAATTTTTCCGGCGATATGCGGCCCCGATTCGCGGGTATCCATGCCGATCAGTGCCCGCGGGTTGGGGCTGGTGCGACGCAGATATTCGCCGAGCATCCGGCCGACCCAGTAGAGCGTGCGGTCGTCGAGCGGATAGCTGCCGGGCACGCCGCGGATACCGTCGGTGCCGAAGAGCTCTTTGGGCATGCAGGTCCTGTCGAGCGGTGCTCTCAGCCGGGGATATCGCGCTCCGAAGAAGAAGAGCGAGCCATTCTATCACGGCGCTGATTGGCTTCAGGGCTCAGCGGGGCGCCCAGCGCGGAACGAGCAACACCCGCACCTGCGACGGCGTCAGACGCACGACTGTGGCGCCATAAGGCGTCGCCATCTGCTCCGGGGTGAGCTGGATGAAGGTCTCACCCGCGGGGCGCCCGCCAAGGTCCACGGTGATGCTCAGGTCGGCCGGGGTGAGACGCCGCAGCAGCGCGGAACGCCCGCGCAAGCGCACGTGCACCTGCGTGGGCACATCGCCGGAAATCTCCAGTTCACGGGAAATGTTGTTGAATTCGAGCGGCACCAGATAGCCCATCTCGGCCGGGGGTGCAGACGTATAGGTGGCCCACAACAGGAAGGAGATCGCCAGCGCCAGGAGCTTCAGTCCCCAGTTGCTCAGCACCCATTCGCGGAGGAAGCGCATCGCCTATTTCCTCTCTGCTTCCGGCTCCCGCTCGCGGGGGGGCACCGGCAGGGCAACCGTCGGACGGAAGCGCGCAAACAACGCCGCGAGGCGCTCGGCGAGCTGTTCTGGTGTGAGGTTGAGCTCGATGGCGCCGCCGGAGGCCAGCGCGATCGCTCCGGTTTGCTCGGAGACGAGCACGACGATGGCGTCACTTTCTTCAGTGACGCCGATGGCGGCGCGATGGCGCGTGCCGAGCTGGTTGGAGATCGTCGGGTTGAGCGAAAGCGGCAGGAAGCACGCCGCCGCGGCCACGCGTCCGCCGCGCACGATGACGGCGCCGTCGTGCAGCGGCGATTCGGGGTGGAAGATGGCGAGCAGCAGGTCGTAGCTGAGTGTGGCGTCGAGCGGAACGCCGCTTTCGATGTAGGTGCGCAGGCCCGCGTCGCGTTCGAGCGCCACCAGCGCGCCGATGCGGTTCTGCGAGAAGTAGCTGGCGGCGAGCACCAGGTCGTCCTGCGCCTCGGTGGGGTTCCGCGCCGAGAACGGCACCCAGAACAGGTTGCGCCCCATGCGCGCCAGCGCCCGGCGGATTTCCGGCTGGAAGAGCACGATCAGTGCGATGGCGAGGTAGGGCAGCAGCGTGGTGAGCAGCCATTCCACCATCTCCAACCGCGCCCACCGCGCTCCTTGATAAAACAGGGCCAGCAGGAAGATGGCCAACAGCATCTGCACGGCGCGTGTGCCGCGGAGCAGCTTGAGTAAATAGTAGAGGACGACGGCGATGATCAGAATGTCCAGCGCAGCGCGCGCGTCCAGGCGCGCCAGCGCGTTCCACGGGAGGGTGGCCGCCAGCATGGTCATCCGCCCTACGGTATCGTAGGCAGCGGAGCGGGGGCAAGGCCGCAACGAAAGCAGTAAGTGGTCAGCTTTTCAAGAGCAAGCTCATCTCAAGCGCGTGTCCGCCGGGCGGGCTGTGGTATGGTGAACAACGCTGCATTTGCAGCCGGCTTCTGCGATGACCACTGAAACCCTCAAGATCAGCGCGCGCTCAAACCCCAGCCAGCGGATCATTGCCGCGGGGATCGTGATCGGCTTCTGCTACTTCGCCTCAAGCGTGGTGATACCGCTGCTGCTCTCCATCCTGTTGGCGTACTTGCTGGACCCGTTTGTGGAGTGGCTCGAGCGCTGGCGCGTCCGCCGGCCGCTGGGGGCACTGCTGGTGCTGCTGGCGGCCCTAGCGATGGTCGTGGGCCTGGGCTATCTGGTGTTTGACCGAGCTGACCACTTCGCCAATGATTGGCCCAAGTACAGCGCAGTGCTCAAGCAGGCCGCCTCCGTGGTGGAGCGAAGGGTTGAGCGGCTGGAGGCACGGGTCTCCGAGCTGACGCCGCAGGAACAGCAGGGTCGGACGGCGGTGCGCGTGGAGGAGCAGCGACCGGTGCGCAGCCTGCTGCTGCGGGGGATCGGCTCGCTCTACTCGGTCCTGCTCACGGCGACCTTTGTGCCCTTCCTGATTTTCTTCATGCTCGCCGCCAAGCACGCCGTCTGGCATGGCACGCTTCAACTGTTCCCCACCGCCCATCGCACGCGCGTCAAGCACGCCCTCGAGCAAGTGAGCGCGATGCTGCGAGGCTATGTGGTGGGCAATGTGTTCGTGGCGGTCATCCTGGCGCTGGTGAGCTGGGCGTTTTTCTGGATGATCGGCCTCGAATACGCCTTCTTGGCCGGCGTGGTCTCCGGCCTGCTCAACCTGGTGCCCTACTTGGGAGCGATCCTGGCGTGGATGCCCCCGTTTATCATCGGCCTGAGCCAGTGGAAGCATATTGCACCGTTTCTCGGCGTGGCCGGCATGCTGAGCTTCTTCCATCTGCTCGCCATCAATTTACTGTTGCCGGCGCTGGTGGGGAAACGTGTCCACCTGAACGCCCTGGCGGTGACCGTCGCGCTGCTGTTCTGGGGCTGGCTGTGGGGCGCGATGGGACTGATCCTCGCAATTCCGATCACGGCGACATTGAAGGTGATCTGCGACAACGTGGAGAGCTGGCAGCCGGCGGGCCGCTGGCTGGGCGCGTAGTCCGGCGAGACGGAGTCATCCGCCGGTCAACGCTTCGGCGGCGCCCCCAGGCTGCGACATAGTGGACTAAGCGCCAGATCCGCTCGTCGGAGTGAGTCTTGGCGAAGCCAGGCATGCCGCTCAGCCGGATGCCGTTCCTGATGATCCAGAAAAGTTCGGCGTCGGACCACTGCTGCACTTCCGGTGAGCCGAGGTCGGGCGTCCGCGGATACATCCAGCGGCCGATGTCGGTCGGCTTGCGCCCGTCCATACCATGACAGGTCGCGCATACCTCCATGAAATCCATCTCTCCGAGGGCCACGCTCGAGCTATTGCTCGGCGGCGCCGGCGGCAGAGGTCCCCGGGCGCTCCTGCCGACGATCCAACCTTTGACCCGGGTGGCCAACCGGGTCTCCATTTGCCCGGGCTCGTTGAGCGCGCTCAGATTGAACTGGTAGGCGACAAAGGTGAGGCCGGCCGCGACCACCAACAGCACCAGGAGAACAAAGAAGACCCCTGTACGCCGCATCGAGCTCCTCCTCTGGGATGTCCCGGCGCAAGGATACCCCGATACGCCCGCGAATCCGGATCGGGTGCCGGACTCGCTTCTACATCATAGCGCCGAGCTTTGTCTGTTGACGCTTGCCGTTCTTGCTGAACGCGACCTTCACGCGCCGCGGCAAGCCGCGGTTTACGCTGTCTGGCCGAAGATGAAGTAGTCGGCAGGAAACCGATATCAGTTGCCTGGCGGCGGTGGAGCAGCCTTTCGGTTAAGTGGGACTCTGGGCCGGTAACGAGCGGGCTCACCGCCACCTCGAGTTGGCCGGTCTGGAGGGCGGCGTGATCGCCCTGCCCCTAGGCGGCGGCGCAGGCGGAGATCTTTATGTCCTCTCCGCCTGCGGGGCAGAGCCTGCCCGCGCCGGGAACAGGCGGCCTTCCTCAACGGATGCCCAACAGTTGCTCCAGCTTCGCCCGGTCGAACCCCACGACGGCCTCACCATCCACCAGCGTCACCGGCGTGGTCATGTAACCGAGGTTTTCCAGTTCGGCCAGTGCGGCTTGGTCGGCGGCAACGTTGCGTTCAGTGAACTCGACGCCGTTCTGTGAAAGAAACTCTTTCACCTTGCCGCAGAACATTCAGCCGGGCTGGCTATAAACCATGACTTTCTTGCTCATGGAAATCCCTCAGTACACGAGATAGATATCGGCACGGGCGCGGTGCTGGAGCATCTCGTCGAGCGAGAGCGGCTTGGCGATGGGCTCGAGTTGCCCGACGTCGCGGACGCCGCTCGAGAGGCTGATGAGTTGCGCCATCGTGCCGTTGAACGTCACTTCCACGCCCTGCATGTGCAGCCAGCGCAGGAACTCCTGGTACGTCTTCGGGAAATCCTTCTTCGTCGGAGTCTTGTACTCGGCCACCAGGATGTCCTTCAGCCTGTCGGGCAGCTCGTAAGCCAAGCTGGTGGGCTTGCCCTGCCAGATCTTCAGGTCTACCACGGCCGCGGCGTCAAAAAACATTTCCACCTTTGCGCCCTGCTTCAACGCCGCTAGCGCCACGTCAAACGCCACGCAGGGCTGGTTGTCGTCCTGCTTGAATCCCGTCTTGAGGTGTACGAACACGCGCTTGCCCGCCAGCGGCCCCGGAGAAGCGTTCGATGGCGCGTTGGAACTCAGCAGTCCGAGCAACAGGGTGAGACCAAGCAATTTCACTTTCATCATTCTCCTCCGGAGCGACTCAGTTGCTCCGGCCATTTATCAACGACGCTTGATAGCCGGTCGAACGGACGACTTCGATCAGTTGCGAAATTCGTAGCTGCCTCGGATCGTACTTCACCGTGGCTGAGCCGGACCCGTAATGGACCTCGGCCTGCATTACGCCGGGCGTTTCCGCCAGCTTGCGCTGGATAACCCCCGCACAGACTTCGCAGTCCATCCCGCGGATTTTGAGCTCAACGATTTCGAGCTGCGCTGTGGCTGCGGAATTATGCGCAGTCGCTACTGGCGCCAGCTTTCCTCCGTACGCCGGGAACAAAGCCAGGGCCGCCGTCGCTGTGGTGGCCAGCCATAGGAGAGGCTTCGCCAAGCGAGGTGCGCGGCTGGGGAGCACACAGACGTCTCGCGCGCATACCGGCACCGTTTTTGGCCTGCGGTAGACGAAGTAGAAGGCCAGGGCCAGCAGCAGGCCACTCAGCGCAAGGAAATAGGGGCGCAGCGGCGCAAACAAGGTGACCAGCCCGACGCCCAGACCCGCGGCGCCCAGAATCAGCGGGCCCAGACAGCACAGCGAGGCCGCGAAGGCCGTCACTGTGGAGCCTAAGGTCAGGAATTTCTCGTTCATGGTTTTTCCCCCTAGAGATTCTTTATCACCTGCGTGAGCGCACCTTTGAGCTGCCGCAGGGCTTTTTCGCCCTGGCCCACGCGCACGCAGTCGGCCACGCAGGTCTCCATGTGGTTTTCTAGAAGCCGCGCGGTGGCCTGATTGAGCGCCGCACGCACGGCCGAGAGTTGGATAAGCAGATCTTCGCAGCTTGCGTGTTCGGCCAGCATGCGCTTGACCCCGCGCACGTGGCCTTCAATGCGACTCAACCGGTTCTGGAGTTCTTCCTCGACCCCCGGGTCGAGGTAGATGTCTTTGCGCAGCGCTTGGGCTTGGGCCATACATCCCCTCCTTGGGGATAGGATATACTGGCCCTACACTTCAAGGCAACTGTTTTTTTGCATTCCTTTAGCACTGGGCTAGGCCGGCGAGCGCAGTCGGTTCACGACAGAAGGCAGATCCGGCGCTTCCTGGAACAGACGAATGGCAGCGAGCCCGGCAGCGCCTGCGGCCAGACAGGCCGAGGCGTTTTCCAGGGCTACTCCGCCGATGGCGAGAACCGGGATGCGCACGCTCCGGCAGACCTCGGCGAGTCGGTCGAGTCCCTGCGGCGGGCCGAACGCCGCCTTCGAAGGCGTCGCGAAAACCGGGCCGAAGACGAGGTAGTCGGCGCCGCCATGTTCGGCCTCGACCGCCGCGGCCCATGAATGGCACGAGACTCCCACCAGAAAGGTACCGGCCTGCTGTCGGGCCGTCCGGCGCCAACGCACCACCTCC
>JBASRK010000225.1:0-2700 GCA_049273775.1 Candidatus Acidiferrales bacterium | reverse complement strand
GCCGTCGTTGGCGTCCGGGTTGATGTCGGTCTCGACGATCAAATCGAAATCGCCGGGGCTGGCGCAGGTGCCGCCGCCCGCGGTGCCGATCAGGCAAGGAGTGGCTGGGGTGTAGTTTGGACTCCATGCAACCGGCGAGGCTGCATACAGATTCGCAGCGGGCACAGCAAAGAAATGATTGAGCGGCGGGTAACCCGCTGCGCTGACATCGCGAACGATTTGATCCAATCCCAGGCGCGCCTCCTCAAACGACGCAAGAACCTGCGATTCGGTTTGGGATCGCTTCTGGGAAAGATTCAAGAGACCAAACATGGCGGCGCTGAGCAAGACGAAGATCGAAATGGAAACCATCAGCTCCACCAGGGTGAAACCTGCCTGCTTCGAATGGGTGCGCGCGGTCTTCATTTATTTCTCCAACATCGAATCCAGTGTGACTGCTTGGAGGGGTGCATTGCCTCCGCGGCGGCGCACGCCGACAATGAAACGCTTGCCGGTTGGCGTTGTCACATTTACGAGGGTAATGACGGCCCAACGGATGTCGTAGGAGACGCCAGATGGATCGTTGGGATCTGTAAAGGTAAAGTTGTAATTGGCTACTGGTGCGGCGGTGAAGTTAATCAGGGGCCGATTATTGGGCCAAACGACGGGGCTGCCGACAACCTGGTTCGGAGTCGCAGGGTTCCCCAAGTTGCACGAGTTACCCGCAGGGCAGAGAATACCTTGCGGATCGGTAAACGCATTTGCCGTCAGCGGCTGATTCAGCATGGCTTCCATCTGGCGCTGGGCAATCACCAGCGCCGTCGAGTCGTAGCGGTTCGCGCTATTGAGACGGATTGCGGCGGGCACGAGCTGTGCCACAGCCACCAGACCGACCAGCATTACGAGCATGGCAATCATGATCTCAATGAGTGTGAAACCGCGCTGTTTGCGCCAGGACTTCTTGAGTGAGAGTCGCATCATCATTCTCTTTTCCCGGTCTGCACTAGTTGAGCAGATGCCAAGTGCCGGTTGTATCGGCGGACCATACCTGAACCGATCCCGAAGGCAGCAAGACCACAGCCCGCGAGCCCAGGCCGGGCACAGCGGTGTTGCCGACAAAGAGCGCGGAAACAGCCGGCGGATTCGTCGCACCGCGCTGATCAAAGGTGACCGTAGCAGCCGCCGGCGAAAGGTAGGCAATTGCGGGAACGTTAACCGCGGCGGCCAATGCACCGGCGCCGGGAGCCGCTCCAGATGCAATCGGGACGACCGTACCGGTGAAGACGACTTGCGGCTCGCCGCGATCCATGACTCCGTTGTTAATGGGGGGCAAGGAGTCAGCCCATAGGTTGGTTCCGTTAGCGACGGCCTGGAGCCGGAAGTTCACCGGCGTATTCCGGCGAATGGCTTCAAATCGCGTGAGTTTCAGGAGGTTCGCAATCTTTGTGCTGGCATCAGTCAACTGATACGTCCGGTAGGAGCGCAAGAAGGAAGGAAGAGCCACGCCCGAGATGATGAGGATTACAGCCACGGCGATGACTAGTTCCACCGTACTAAAGCCAGAAGTACAGGTTCGATTTGCGCGGTTGCCGAGTCTTGTCATGGCGCCTGCCATTCTGGTTCAGACTTTTCGGGTCTCTTTCGCCTAACCGAGGGTGCAGCTTGGGGACCAATCTCTCGTTTCCTCTAACTCTTTGAAAAGGCGGCAGATCTCTATCGTGTCGCGCTGAAATGTCATCTTGGGATTTCGGCGGTGGGGTGAAAAGGAAACAACTCAGGAATCAGGCGTAGGGGTGGAATAACCGGGTTTGGTCACACTGGGAGCCCGCGAATTTTCTGATATCCTCGTAGACGTGCCGGGACCGGCGTGTTTCGCAAGCCTGCTTCTGATTGTTGCCTCGCTGGCCCCGATTCCGCTTCGCTCGGCTGCTCAGAGCGTGGTCTCCGCGCAAACCAGTTCTTCGTCGTCGCAGCAACCCGCGCAACCTTCTCAGTCAACAGCGCAGACACCGGCTCCTACCACGGCGCCGACGCCGCCAGCGCAGACTCCCGTGGGGCCGCAGCGCGTTCCGCTGAACGTAGTCATCCTCGATCCGGCGCACGGGGGGACAGACCCGGAGTCGCTCACGCCTTCTTTCCAGAAAATCTGAGAAAGTCACGCCCAGTATGGAAGGGCAAGAACATATTCTCTCTGGAGGGGCTGAAAGCCTTCGAAGAGGATATCGAAGCTGTGAACGACTTTTTCGTTGGCATGCGACACGGGCGGCGCTGATTCACTTCGGAGTCGCATGATTCGTCTATGGGATTCGCTGGCATCCGCATTCAATCGAAGACTCTGAGTTGCCGGGATGCCTCGTGACCTAGGCGAGCATCTCATCCCGATGGCTCAAGAGATTGGAGGCGATACCGGCCTTTGGTCCGGAAGCGATCAACCAGTACCCGCCAATCCACCTCTAAATACTGAGGCCCGTGTTTAAGATGCTGTTGAAAAAGTCGGATCCGGAGCCGATTTTCTGGAGTGACCATGCGCTTCTGTGCTAGCTCGGCGTTCAGGAGGAACGCCGCCGATGATGGGTCAACAGCCACGCATGGAGTCGCTGATGGCATAACGAAGTCGGCCTCGCGACGGGCCGAGTAAACTGTTGCGGTATCCACCCTAACAGCGCTCGGGCCGAAGGAGACCGAGATGCAAATTATAGGTTGCGACTTACACGCGCGACA
>JBASRK010000036.1:0-20093 GCA_049273775.1 Candidatus Acidiferrales bacterium | reverse complement strand
TCGCAATACACCCGTAAGCTTTTCCTCCGCGTTCTCTGCGCTTCTGTGCTTTCTGTGTTAGAGCTCTTTCGCCTTATTTCAGCGAACCCCTGCCTCATCCTGGCAACGAGCCGCTCGGCGGCAATTTTTCTCCCCACAATTCGCCCCAGCAGTCGGATGTCGGCTTCGATGTCCGCCAGCGTCCGTGGGTTCATGGCCAGAAACGTCAGCGGGTTTTCGAGCAGCCTGGCCACGGTCTCCTGCTTGTACGGCACCGAGCCTATCACCAGCGTCGGCCGCAGCTTTACCACGCGCTCCGGGTCGAGCGACCAACAATCTCCCAGCCGTGTTTGCCGGAGAGGAAGTTTGCCGGCAGGAACGACCTCCGCGCACCATCTTGTGACGCCGACCAGATCGCGCCCCACGCCCAGCGCCACCAGTATCGACGTGGCGCTCGGCGCCAGCGACACAATGCGCTGCCGGCCCTTGCGATTCGCCTGCCTCATCGGAGGTTTCGATTCTAGCGGGGATGGTACGGCCGCACAACTGGACACAAAGCAGAGCGCGCTAGCGCGAGGCCATCGAAGACGCTTCCGGCGAGTGAAAGCAGCGGACATCGTCCACCGACAAACGCGATGCCCGCGACAGCCGATGCTTCAAGTACGACCACGGGATGTGGAATAGCAGCACCTTCGGAGCGAACTTCATGCTGTCGGAAATGAAGCAGCTATGCGTGCACCAGCAGTTGGCCTCGGGGATGGCGCGAACTTCTTTCTGCATCTCGGCCGAGTGCAACGCTGCGCCGAGATCGAACTGGAAGTCCTGCAGACGGCCAATGGCCGGACGCAGCTCGCAGGCGCGGAATTCGCCGTTGTGATCGATCACGGCGCTGGTGATTCCGGCGGTGCACGGCATGGGCCAGCGATGCGGCCGGGTAAAACACTCCTCTTGAATATCGAAATGCAGGCGCAGCGCCCCCAGATAATACATCCGCGCAAAGAATCGGGACGCCGGGGAAAGTTGCGCGAAGAGCCTCTCGGCGTAGGCCTCGTGCAGCGGCATGAGCTTGCGGTGGACTTCGCGCACCTGCTCCAAAGTGAGTTTCCGCAGGCCCACATCCATGGGGTTGCCGCGGATGATCTCGAAGTACTGGCCCATCACCTCGGCATTCTCAAACAGGTGCGCGCCGAGCTTGACCAATTCTTCATAGTTCTCCCGTGTGATCACGGTGACGACGTTGCGGCGCAGCCGGCGCACCCCCTTGAACTCGCTCATCCGCTCGATTGTTCCGAGCGTCTTCTCGAAATTGTTGGGGACGCCGCGGATGGTGTCGTGCGTATTGGCCAGGCCGTCGAGGGAGAAGTTCAGGTCTATCGTCAGCTCTGGGCAGTCGCGCAGCACCCGGGTAATCACGGCATGGATTTTGTTCGGCAGCAGGCCGTTGGTGGGCAAGTTCAGGTGGCGGATGTGGTTGTTACGGTAGAAGAGGTAGATGATCTCGTCCAGTTCCGGCCGCAGGAACGGCTCGCCGCCCGATAGCCACAGCTTGGCAAACTGCGGCGCCGTGCGCGAGATGGTCTCGAACTGCTCGAAGCTCAGGTCCTGGTTCTTGTTCAGGTTATCCCAGTAGAAGCAGGTGCGGCAGAGTGAATTGCACCGCGAGGTGACGAACAGGAATAGCGACTCGAACTCTTTTCGCCGGAAGAGTTTTCTGACGTATTGGCTTGGGCCTGTGACTTGTTCACGCATGTGTGCGGCCTGGAAGTTCTTCGGGCATTAGAGCATACCGGCTGGTTCTAGGCAACGGCTCTGCAAAACAATGAGGCGGCTAAACAACGGCGGTGGCAACCTGCCCTACGGTTCGTCCTTCGGCTTCTTCATGCGATAGACCTCGAGCTTGCCATCGGCGTACACGAGTTCTCCAATGGTCGCCAACTGGTTGGAGAACCGGGAGACGTTGTATGCCCAGACGTAGTCGTAGTCTTCCCGCACGTCGGGCCAGTCAAAGGGGTCGTCGTAGGAGAGGACCCAGAACCCATCGTTGGTATAGGACTGGTGGTCGGTGCGCAGCGGCGTCACGCCCGGGAGATACCACAGATAAGGAGCGAACCAGCCGCGTTCAATGATGCCGTAGGCCCAGAAATGAGCGAAGGGGTGCCGCACGTGCTCCTCGCCGGGATCGTCGGCCTCGATAATGGGCAGCACACGCGCATTCTCCGTGGTGGCGGCAAACGAGCGCGCCAGCCCCGCGAGTTCCGGCTGCGCTCCGACGAAATTTTGGCCCAGATTTGCCGTGCGGACCAAGAACAGCGCGAAGGCCACCAGAGCGAGCCGCCGGCCGCGGCGGCCCGTCTGGGCCGCCACCAGAAGCAGCACAAACAGGACTGGCAGAACACGGATGTCAATATAGGCGCCCCTGCCGGATGCCTCGGGCAGCGCCCAATAAACCGCAAATATCCCGCCCGCGACGCCCACCCAGCGATAGTTCCACCTGAATTCGGGGTTGCGCCACCATGCAGCAAGAAAACAGGCGGCCAGCGCCAGCATCGTGATCAGATCCAGCCGCGGCGAATAGCCGTGCATGAAGGCGGAGAGCGCACGGATCTTTTCTGCAAAGCTGTGGAACGCGACCTCTCCGCCTATGCTTGCCCGCAGCCTCCCCGCGCGCAGGTATAGCAACGCCCCGGGCAGGAACAGCACGCCGGAAAGCAGCAGCGTGCGGATTCGCACCCTGCTGATAAGAGCGTAGCCCGTCACCAGAAGTGCCGCGATACAAAAACCCATCAGATGCGTGAGATAGAGAGCTGCCATGGCCGCGAGCGCGGCGCACCAGCGCAGTAGCCCTGGCCGCGCCAGGTAGCGCAGCCATAACCCTAATGCTAGAAAGCAGACCGAAAGACTCAGATAGAAGTTCAAGAAGGCGTAGAGGAAGAAAATGTTGTGCGTAATGACCAGCGCCCAGAGCCCCATGTGGTCCTGGCCGGGGCTGGCTTGGCGGATAAAGAACCAGGCGGACAACGGCAGAGCCAGCACGCAAAAGCTCAGAAATATTCGTCCCGCCAGCTCCGCTGGCAGGACGCGGTTCAGTCCGACCAGGATTACATCCGCCGAGAGATAGGGATAGAGGCCCCAAGCGGCCTGATAGAACTGGTGGAAATGCGATCCCGGGTCGCGGAGCCGGGCAAGAATGTAGGTACGCGCCAGAGTGTTGGGATAGTCGAGCAGCGGCGGGTAGGCGACCAGCCAGATCGGAGCGACCAGTAGCACTCCAAGGAGCAGAAAGAACAAAGCGGCTCGAATGTTGCCTCGGATCACCGGATTGACTCACCACCGCCTTAGCAGCGCACTGCTTCTGCGAACAGCAGATTGTACCGAAAGGTCTTCGAAGAGGCGCTTGCTTTCTATGTTTTTCATATGCATCAGAGAACATGAGTCCAGGCAAAGAGCGCGGCGGGCCGCTTGACATCGCTAATCCTCCGGGCATACCTTTTCGCCAGCGCTTGGCTGGACCCGAATGTCTCCGGCCTTTGATCGAAGGTCCACCGCGTTGCGGCGCCGGCCCGGTCGCGATAGATTTCCGCTCTGAGTGCGAGAGGCGCCTACCCGACCGGCGCGCCAATTTCCCGGGAAGGAGAATCTATCCATGCCATCCAAGGCGGGAAGCAATCGACGTTCGTTTATCCGGAACGCGGGCCACCTCTGTGCTGGAGCCATTGCGGGTAGCGCAATGAGCTTGGCTGCCGCACCGCCTGATGCGGAAGGAGGGCAGAAGTTCTTGCTCGTCGGGCTGGTGGGCTCGGAAAACCCAACGCGTGCCAATTTCCCCTTTATCTGGGCCGCAGCGTTAAAGGAAGCGGGAAATGATGTGCGTATTGAGCTGGCCGGCGACGCGACTGTGCTGATGCGCACGGCGGTTTCGAACAGTGTGACGCCCGTTGGCTGGCCGCCGTTCAGCCAGGCATTGGCGAAAGTGGTGGAGCTGAAGATCCCCATTTTTGTTTGAAGGGCATGCGCAACCGCCCGTGGGGTGGGAGATCCAGATTTCGTTGGAAAAAACGCGCAATTCACAAACCCTAAGATCACTGCGAAAACGATGGGCTGGGCCACTAAGATTCTCGTGGTGTAGCGATCGGCTCCGCGGCGCTCGGCGTCCGCCCGTTGCGCCGGAGCGGAAGCCCTGCGATACTCTCGGCATGTACAGCGGGGCGGTGCTCGACCATTTCAAAAACCCGCGCAACGCCGGCGAGCTGGCCGGCTCGAGCGCGGCGGTTGAGGTCAGCAACCCCGTCTGCGGCGACATCATGCAGCTCGCCGTCCGCGTCTCCGACGGTTACATCGCCGAAGCGCGCTTCAAGACACGCGGCTGCGTGACCGCGATCGCCTGCGGGTCGCTGCTCACCGAGCTGATCCGCGGGAAAACGCTCGCGGAAGCCCGCCGCATTACCTATACAGAAATCTCTGACGCGCTCGGCGGCCTGCCTCCGGCCACGGTGCATGGCAGCCAGCTCGCCTGCGACGCCCTAGAAGCCGTCCTCGCGGCCCTGGGGTAGATGAGCCACTGAGGCTCCGAGGCACAGAGAAAAAGAAAAAGGAAAAAGAGGAAGCGCTCGCCTCTGGGTGTCTGTGATCTTGTGGCTACGATTTCTCCAGGGCGCGATGGAGGGTTTTCGGGTCATTCAGATTGAGCACAACGCCTTCTTCCACCGTAGGAACCTCGAGCAGATCGGCGGTGTGCGCCCAGACCACGGCCCGTGCGCCGGTCTCGGGCGGCGCGGCGAGCAGCTCCGGATAGAGCGCGCTTGAGAAGATAACCGGGTGCCCGCGCTTGCCCCCGTAGGTCGGCAGGACGATCGGCTTGCCGCTTTTGTAATAATTCTCGATCAATTCGCCGACCAGGTGGGCGGTGATCAGCGGGTGGTCCACCAGGTAGAGCATCACGCCGTCGGTTGCTCCTGCCGGCAGGCTGCGAAGGGCCGCATGGATGGATGAGAGCTGCCCCAGCTTCCTGTCTGGATTGACGACCACCATCGCAGGATCAAGCTTCAATTGGCTGCTGATCTCCTCGGCGTTTGCGCCGAGCACGATGCGCCGCGGCCCGACCCTGGGGTGCTGCGTTACTTGGATCAAGTGTTCGAGGAACGGGCGGCCCTGGAAGGTCAGCAGGGCCTTCGGCGAGCCCATGCGGCTGGACTCGCCGGCGGCCAGGATGACGGCAGCGAGCACGCGGCTCCTCAGCCGGCGGTGGTGGCTTGGCCGGCTTTCACGAGCGTGCCGGATTTGTGCGGCACCTCGGTGGCTTTGCGGCGAACCGCAATCAGCTCGGCGGTGATGCTGATGGCGATCTCTTCCGGGGTGAGCGCGCCGATCTCGAGTCCCACCGGCGCATGGACACGCTCGAACTTCTCGGCCGGCACGCCCTCTTTTTCCAGCGACTTGTAAACCGAAATCACCTTGCGCTTGCTCCCGATCATGCCGATGTAGCGCGCCGCGGTGTCCACGGCCCAGCCGAGCACGCACATGTCGTCCTTGTGGCCGCGGGTGACGATCACCAGGTAGCTCGAGAAGTTGGGTTTCAGCCGCTCGAAGGCGTCTTCGTAGCGGGTGTAGATCTCCCGCGCCATGGGGAAGCGCTCGGCGTTGGCAAACGATTCGCGGTCGTCCACCACGCCGATGGCAAACCCTGCGGTGTGCGCCGCCTGCGCCAGCGCCATGGAGACGTGCCCGCCTCCGAAGATATATAGCGTCGGCTGGGGCAGGATGGGCTCGACGAAGATTTCCAATGTGCCGCCGCAGATCAGGCCATTGTCGTAACTTGCCTCGTTGTTCAGATTGAAAATCATCTTGCGCGGCGCCTCGGCGCGGATCACTTCCTTAGCCGCAGCCCACACCTCCGCCTCGACGCAGCCGCCTCCAACCGTCCCGGCGATCGAGCCGTCCTCGCGCACCAGCATGCGCGAGCTCTCGTAACTCGGGATGGAGCCGTTGGTGTGCACGATCGTGGCGAGCGCGGCGCGCTGGCCTTCGCGGCGGAGACGCACAATTTCCTCGAACAAATCCACGACAGGCTCCTGCTCGAACTAGGTTACGGCGAGCCGCGGCGGGTGTCAATCGGCCCTGAAGCAGAACCGCGGCATGCTAGACACGTCTCCCGGCCGATGCTAACGTAGGCGCTTCCGAGATTTTCGCCGGAGGAGCCCCGATGAAAGCCGTCGTCCAATCCGAGCATGGCGGGCCGGAAGTGCTGCGCTACACCGAGGTGCCCGAGCCAAGAATCAACGCCACCGAGGTGCTGGTGCGCGTGCGGGCATGTGCGCTCAATCATCTGGACATCTGGGTGCGCCTCGGCCTGCCCGGCATCACCATCCCCATGCCGCACATCCTCGGCAGCGACATTGCCGGCGAAGTGGCGCGCGTCGGCGAACTGGTGACTCGCGTCAAGGTAGGGCAGAAGGTGCTGCTGGCGCCGGGGATCGCCTGCGGGCAGTGCGCGGCGTGCTCGGCCGGAAATGACAACCGCTGCCGGCGGTACACTATGTTCGGGTATATGGTGGATGGCGGCTGCGCCGAGTATGTGAAGTCCCCCGAAGCCAACGTAATCCCTATTCCTGGCGACCTCTCGTTCGACGAAGCCGCCGCCGTGCCGCTGGTGTTCCTCTCCGCCTGGCACATGCTGTTCGGCCGGGCGGCGCTCCAACCGGGCGAGGACGTGTTGGTGCTTGGCGCCGGCAGCGGCGTGGGCAGTGCCGCCATCCAGATCGCGAAACTCGCGGGGGCGCGGGTGATCGCCACCGCCGGCAGCGATGCCAAACTCAAGAAAGCCAAAGAGCTGGGCGCCGACGAGGTGATCCACCACGGCAAGCAGAACATCGCTGACGAGGTCAAACGCCTGACCGAGCGGCGCGGAGTGGACGTTGTGGTGGAACACGTCGGCGAGGCCACCTGGGACATGAGCATGGCCAGCCTGGCCTCGAGCGGGCGCCTGGTGACCTGCGGCGCCACCACCGGCTACGAAGCCAAGCTCGACCTCCGCCACCTGTTCAGCCGCCAGTTGACCATCCTGGGCTCTTATATGGGCAGCCGGGCCGAGCTCTATGCCGTACTGAAGCTGATCGGGCAGCGCAAGTTGCGCGCCGTGATCGACCGCACCCTCCCGCTGGCGCAATGCGCCCACGCCCACGAGCTGCTCGAACAGCGCGAGCAGTTCGGCAAAATCGTCCTGAACCCGTAGCTCACTCTGCGAGCATCATGTCATTTGGAAGTCCCCCCAGAGGCGGGACGATGGATCTCAATTGAGAAATGCTTTGTCTGCCGCGGCGGACTCAGCCTGACAATTCATTTGGGAGCGGAGATTCTTCCAGGATTTGTTCGCGCTGGCGCGATTGTGAGAAAATGGAGTTGCTCAGGAGAGGGCACACCGATGAGCACGTCGTTGGGCAAGAACGTGACGCTCGAGCGGCCAGAGGATCTGGGGAAGCTGCTGGCCGACGAAGGCATCATCTTCACGCAGCTCGACAAAGCCGTGAACTGGGCGCGCAAGAACTCGCTGTGGCCGCTCGGGTTCGGCCTGGCCTGCTGCGCCATTGAAATGATGTCCATGGCCGCCTCGCGCTACGACCTTGCCCGGTTCGGCGCCGAGGTCTTTCGGCCCTCCCCGCGCCAGGCCGATTTGATGATCATCGCCGGGCGGGTCTCGCAGAAGATGGCGCCGGTGATCAAGCAGCTCTATGAGCAGATGCCCGAGCCGAAGTGGGTGATCTCGATGGGCGCCTGCGCCACCTCGGGTGGGGTCTTTAACAACTACGCCATCGTACAGGGCGTTAACCAGGTCATCCCTGTGGACGTGTATGTCCCTGGCTGCCCGCCGCGGCCCGAAGCGCTGCTCTACTCCATCCTGCAATTGCAGAAGAAAATTACTGCTGAGCGCGGAAGCTTCAGAAAAGCACTGAACCTGAGTTAAGACTCGAAAGCTGAAAGCTTTGGGACTTCATGGCGCCAGTTGGCCGAGCGCCGCTTTCACTCCGGTAAGAGGCAGCTCGATGACTTCGGCCTCTCCTCCTGACCACTGCAATCGGCTGCCGGTGGAATTGTGCTCCCGTCGGACGTAGCCCATGCCGATGGCCCCACTCGCCGCAGGCGAGAACGCCGCGCTGGTCACCTGGCCGGCTTCTTTTCCCTCCGCCGAAAGTTTTGCTCCTGGCTCCGGCATCACGTTCCCCGGGAACTGTAGGGCGACGCGGCGGCGGTTTACGTGCCCTCGTGAGCGCACCCGCTCGACAATCTCCTGCCCGGTGTAGCACCCCTTGACGTAGCTGACGTGGCTCGTTTCGAGCGCGGCCTCGTGCGGGATGTTCTTCTCGTCGAAGTCGTAGCCGAACCAGGGGACGCCTGCCTCAAGCCGCAGCGCATTGAGCGCCGCGTAGCCGATGGCTCCGCCGCCGTGGCGGCGCGCCGCCTCGACCAGGGTCTGCCAGAGCGCGCCAATCGCGCCGCGGTCGGCAATCAGCTCCGCGCCCATCTGGCCAAACTGCGAACGACGGACGATCCGGCAGCTCACCGAGCCCACCACCGCCTCGGTGTGGGCATGATTCGCCAGCGCTTCGAGCTCGAGCCCGCCAAGCTCGCGCAGCACCGCAGCGGCCCGCGGACCTTCGAGCGCCACCGAGCCCAGGTGGTCGGTGGCGTCCTCGAGGATGACGTCATCCATTATGATGAACTTTTCAAGTGTGCCGGCGGTCCGCTCACGCACCCTGGCATGCGTCACCGCCAGCAGGCGCTGGTCGAGGGCGTAAACCTCGATCTCGGCGAGGATGTGGCCCTGGGGATTGAGCAGCAGCGAGACGTTGCCCTGTCCCGCGACCAGATCTCGTATGTTGTTCGTGAGGACCGCATTCAGGTAGCGGGCGCGATCCGGGCCATCGAAGTAGAAATAAGCGCGATAGTTGGTGTCCACCAGGGCGACCGCCTCACGCGCCATACGAGATTCGGCAATGGCGTCGGTAAAGCGTTCGGGGAGTAGGCAATCGAAATAGACACCGAGCTGCGCGCCTGACTTCTCGTGCTGTTCGCGCAATGGCGTATCGGTCGGCATCGGTCGCAAGTTCCGAAGATCGAATGGCCTCTCAACCTATCTTAGCAGATGCCGCTGGCCCGGGCGCGCTCGCGCCACAGGCCCAGCGGGGACCAGGATGCTATACTGGCCGCGGGTGGCCGCTGCATGGCGGAAAACATCATCCACGAGATCCTGCCCGTCGGGCTGCTCCAGTGCAACTGCTCGGTGGTCGGCGACCCGCAGACTCGCGAGGCCATCGTCCTCGACCCCGGCGACGAGGTCGAGCGCATTCTGGAGATTATCGCGCGCCATAAGCTCAGCGTCCGGGCCATCCTGAACACGCACGCGCACATTGACCACGTCGGCGGCCTGAAGAAGATGCAGCAGGCCACCGGCGCGCCGGTGCTGATGCATCCCGACGACCTCGAGCTCTACCGCCGGCTGGACACCCAGGCCGCCTGGCTCGGCATGGAAGCGCCGGCGAGGGTCGAAGTGGATGAACTGTTGCGGGAAGGCGATGCAGTGCGCTGGGGCGGTTACCAGGCGCGCGTGATGCACACCCCCGGTCACACCCGCGGCAGCGTTTGCCTCTACCTGCCCGCTGATGCGCATTTCGAGAGCGGCGACCAGCCTGCTAGACTGTTTGCCGGCGATACGCTGTTCGCGGGCAGCATTGGTCGCACCGACCTGCCGGGTGGCTCTTTCGACCTGATCATGCGCTCGATCCACTCGAAGCTGCTCACCCTGCCCGATGACACTCTGGTCTATCCCGGCCATGGTCCCACCACAACGATTGGCGAAGAACGCGACTCCAACCCGTTCCTCCGCTCCCTGTAACTGGGCTCTGCTGATTAGTTGATCTTCTTCTCGTTCTCGCGCTGCGCCCGCAGCTCTTCCATTACGCTCTGGATGAGCTCTTTGGCCTGGCGAAGCTCCTGAGTGATGAGCTGAATGTCCATGGTGGGCTTCTCGGGGTCGCGGTTGCTGTGGCAATAGACCCCATGCTGGCCCGCCAGCACCATGGCGTTCGTGAGCCGGTCCAGCGTCACCGCCAACCGTCCGCGGTGCGGCCCCAGCATCTTCTCGTAGTGCTCGAGCTCTTCTTTGTGTTCTTTGAAGGCGGACATCCGATGGCTCCTTCTGCGGATTTGGGCTTCGAGGTCCAAACTTACTCGCTTCCCTCCGGTGCCGCAACCGGTTCCCAGACACAAGAAGGCATAAAGCCCCGTCCTGGCCGCACTGCGGCTCAGCTAAATCCGGCCCACACTCTTTCTAACCTACAGATAGCAAGGCTATTAGAAGGAGATTAGTCAGAATTTCAAGAGTGACCCGCGCCTCCGTAGAGGGGTACTAGTCCTGCGTATTGCCACTGTGGAACTCTGTTCGGGGGGCCAACTTTACTCGGCTGAAACTAGGATAGATAATCCGGTGTGGCGTACGAGCCGCGGTACGAACGATTCGAAGGCGTGGGCTCGGACGGGCAGCGGCGAGCCGTGGAATTCAAGAAAGCCGGCTTCCTGGCCCTGGGCGATCAGCCCGAGCTGTACTTCTTCGAGGTTGCGGGGACAGAGGTCGTCGTGGGTATCTCGGGCGATGCGCTTCGGCGGTTCCAGCAGGGGCGGCGTTACCTCGGCCGCGAAGAGAAGATCGACTTGGCCGGGCTGCTGTTGAAACGCCGAATTGAAGCGGGTACGCCGCTGGTGTCGGAGTATCTGTTGATCCGGGACGAGGATCTGGCCGGGCTGGCTAGTGACCTCGGCCTCACCACGTGAGGGTGCAGATGAGACGGTCGGATCTGGTGCAGACCCCGCAAAAGGGTGCAACGAAACGCACAACGCAGATCGTTTTCGGCGAGCGCCAGCATTTGCTGCGCGTGCTCGACTCGCTCGAGAGCAGCGACCTTCCCAACGGCCGCATGAGCCAGGAGCGTCGCGTCCTTGAAGAGCTGATCCACGCGCGCACCAAGGAATTGAACCACATCAACTCCGCCTGGGACGAAAAAATCAGCCAGGTACTGAGCGCGGATGCCAAGCCGGAGATGCTCGACAGGCTCGCGCGAGAGGCGCCCCAATCCGATTACTATCTGCTGCGGCTGATCAGCGAGCACCCCAAGGTCGCTTCACGGACGCTGGGCCGGCTGGCCAAGCATCCGTACGCCGCGATCCGCGAAAACGTGGCGCGCCATCCCAACGCTGACGCCACCACGCTCGCCTGGCTCAGCCGCGACCGCAGCCAGCCGCTGTGGTACCTGGTCGCATTCAATCCCAATACCCCCGCTACGCTGCGGCGAAAATTGCAGGAGCGCCTGCGAAAGCTCGGCCAATCGCAAGCAAGCAAGTAGAATAGGGGGATGTCGCTCGACATCCCCGCCCGGTTCAATCTGGCCGCGCACTTCCTCGACCGCCCGGCCGCGGCGCACCCCGATCGCGTCGCCATTCTCGGCGAGCCCGCCGCTGTGCGCTACGCCGAGCTTGCTGCCCTCGCAAATCGCGCCGGCAACGCCCTCCGCGCGCTCGACTGCGCGCCCGGTGACCGCGTCCTGATCGTCCTGCCCGACTCGGCGGAGTTCATCGCTGCCTTCTTCGGCGCAACGAAAGTCGGCGCCGTCGCTGTGCCGGTCAACTCCATGACTCGAACGGCCGATTACGCCTACTATCTGGCCGATTCTGGAGCACGGGTGGCTGTCGTTCATCCCTCCGCGCTCGGAGAGTTCTTGCCGGCCGCTGCCGGCGCGCCCGTGGAACACATTGTCATAGCCGGCGCGCCGCCCGACACAATCCCGGGCGGGACCTCCCGTGAGAGATTTCACTCTTGGGGCGCGGGGATTGAGGCGGCGTCCGCGAAGTTGCAGCCGCACCCCACATCCGCCCACGACACGGCGTTTTTCCTCTATACCTCGGGCAGCGGCGGCCAGCCCAAAGCCGCCGTACACCAGCACAAAGACATGCTCGTCACCAGCCGCAGCTTTGCGCACGGCGTACTGGGGCTGCGAGCGGATGATCGCACGTTTTCAGTCTCGAAACTCTTCTTCGCCTACGGGCTGGGCAACGGGATGTATTTCCCATTCTCGGTGGGCGCCGCCACGCTGCTCAGCCCCGAGCGGCCGCGGGCCGAGAGGGTGATCGAGATGGTCGCGCGGCACAAGCCGACGGTGTTTTTCGCCGTGCCAACATTTTATGCAGCGCTGCTGCGCGAGGCGGACCGCGGTGCGCCGGCCGACTTTTCCTCCCTGCGCCTGGCGGTCTCGGCGGGGGAGACGCTCCCGGCAGAAATATTCGAGCAGTTCCGCAGGAAGTTTGGTCTGGAGATCCTCGACGGCATCGGCTCGACCGAGATGCTGCACATGTTCATCTCTAGCCGCCCCGGGCTGGCCCGCGCCGGGTCGTGCGGGACCGAGGTGCCGGATTACAAGGCCCACATCGTGGACGACGCAGGCCAGCCCGTCTCGTCGGGCGTGATCGGCAACCTCTGGGTGAAAGGCCAGAGCGCGTTCGCCGGCTACTTGAACAAGCCCGAGTTGACCGCCCGCACCAGACGGGGCGATTGGGTGGTCACCGGTGACAAATTCTTCCGTGACGCCGACGGCTACTACCATTACTGCGGTCGCACCGACGATATGATGAAGGTTGCGGGAATGTGGGTTTCGCCCGGGGAGGTGGAGAATGCGCTGCTGGGTCACCCGCTCGTGGCCGAGGCCGCCGTGGTTGGCTCGACCGATGGGGTTGGTTTGACCCACCTGGTGGCCTACGTCGTGCTGCGCGTCGGCGCCACGGCCAGCCCCGAGCTGGCCATCCAGATACAGGAATCGGTGCACGCCCGGCTGCCTTCCTATAAATGCCCCCATGAAGTGCACTTTCTGGCCGAGCTGCCCAAGACGGCAACCGGCAAAATACAGCGCTTCCGGCTGCGGGGCACGGCGGGGGTCTTCTAACCGAAAAGACAAATTGGCTCTTTACATGAACTTCTGCCGGTGTATATTGGCCTATAGAGAACGCCAATGCTGCCGCTCCATTTGCAGCCCGAAAGCCACGTCCCGCTCTACATCCAGCTCCGCGATCAACTCCGCGCCCTAGTGCATTCCGGCGACTTGCGCGCTGGCGACCGCATCCCGGCCAGCCGCGAACTGGCCACCCAGCTCGGCGTCCACCGAACCACGGTGGCCAATGCGTATGCTGAACTCGAATCCGAAGGCCTGATCCAGGGCCATGTCGGCCGCGGTACGTTTATCCGCGCTGTGGCCCCGGCGTTGAAGATCGCCCCGCCGCCGCCGTCGCTCGGCCCCAATGGCGGAGTGCGCTGGGAGTCTCTGTTCGCCGACGAGCGCGGCGAAGAGGCCCTAAGCCGGCTCACGCAAGCCTCGCCTGAGAACGACATCTCGTTCGTGATGGCCCGGCCGGCTGAGGAGTTTTTCCCGGTCGAGGAGCTGCGTAACTGTTGCAATGCCGTGCTGCGTCGCGAGGCGGCGCAGATCCTGCGCCTGGGCCCCTCGGACGGCTATCCGCCGCTCAAGAAAGTGCTCATCGAGCTGCTGCGCAGCGAGGGTCTCCAGCTCCGGGACGAGAATCTGCTGATCACCGACGGTTGCCAGCAGGCCATCGACCTGATCTGCAAGGCGTTTCTGCGCCCGGGCGATTCCGTAGTGCTAGAAAACCCCGCCTATCCCGGAGCTATCGCCATCTTTGCCGGGGCGCGGGTGCGCTGCCTCGGCGTGCCGGTGCGCACGCGGACGGAAAACGGCGCGTCGCCGGGCGTGGATGTCGAGGCGCTCGAGGCCACGCTGCTCCAGAACCGCATCAAGCTGATGGTCCTGACGCCCGACTTCCACAATCCCACCGGCACCACGCTGCCCCTCGCGGCGCGCCGCCGCGTGCTCGAGCTGGCGAGCCGTTATCAGGTACCCGTGGTCGAAGACCACATCTACGCTCGGCTCCGCGCGCACGGCGACAAGCTGGCTTCGCTCAAGCAGCTCGATCGCTCCAATCTGGTCATCCAGATTGACAGTTTCTCGAAGGTGGCGTTTCCGGGGCTGAGGGTCGGCTGGTGCGTCGCGCCCGAAAGCGTAATCGAGCGCCTGCGGCTGGTGAAGCAGACCACCGACCTGCACACTGACCAACTGTCGCAAGCCACCCTCGCCGAGTTCACCCGCCGCGGGATGCTCGGGCGGCATCTCGGGCGGATGCGCAAGGTCTATAGCAGCCGCCTTGCGGTGCTCGAGGAGGCTCTCGAAAAGCACATGCCCGAGGAGGCGCAGTGGACCCGGCCTGCAGGCGGCATGTGCCTGTGGGTCGAGCTGCCGCCGGGCTTTGACGCCAGCGAACTGCTGATCCACGTGCGCGAGCGCGGCGTGCTCTTCGCGCCGGGCCGCTACTTCTATTTCCAAAACCCGCAGCCGAACACGCTCCGGCTGGGCTTTGCCGGGCTGGACGAGCGCCGGATCGCCCGCGGCGTGGCCACGCTCGGCGAGCTGTTGCGGATCGAGATGGGCAAGCGCCGACGCGGGGCGCGGCGGATGGAAGGGGCGCGCGTGGCTCTGGTGTAACCATGGCGGAGCCCAACCCATCGAATCCGTGCTTTGGCTGCGGCGGCGCCAATCCCCGCGGCATGCGCCTGGCGTTTGATCCCGACTCCGAGCGGCGCCGCATCGTCGGCCGTTTCCGCCTGGGCGCCGAATATCAGGGCGGGCCGGGATTCATCCACGGCGGCATCATCGCCACAGTGCTTGACGAGGCCATGGGCAAAGTCTCCCGGTTCAGCGACGTCCGTGCGGTCACCGCCGAGTTGACAGTCGAGTACCTAAAGCCTGTGCGCGTGGATCAGGAGATCCGCGTCGAAGCTTTCGAGAGCCAGCGCGAGGGCCGGCACCTGTTCCACCAGGGCGAGATCCGCGACACCGAAGGAGAGCTGCTGGCCCGCGGCCGTGGGAGGTTTGTCGTGGTTGATCGGGCGAAGTTTACGCAGTGAAGGTGCGGCCGGCAGTTTGCGAATCTGCAAAGACTTCAACTTGAGGAGACGGCGATGGAAACGACCAACGGGAACCTGTGGCGGGTAAAGGTCGGGCTGGCAGAGATGCTCAAGGGCGGGGTGATCATGGACGTGACCACCGCCGACCAGGCGCGTGTCGCCGAACAGGCCGGCGCCTGTGCTGTGATGGCGCTCGAGCGCGTGCCCGCCGACATCCGCAAGGAAGGCGGCGTGGCGCGCATGGCCTCGCCGAAGATCATCCGGCAGATCATGGATACGGTGACCATTCCGGTGATGGCCAAGGTGCGCATTGGCCACTTCGCCGAGGCGCAGGTGCTCGAGGCGCTCGAGGTGGACTTCATCGACGAGAGCGAGGTGCTGACGCCCGCCGACGAGGAGAACCACATCTGGAAGCACACCTTCCGCGTTCCGTTCGTCTGCGGGGCGCGCAACCTGGGCGAGGCGCTGCGGCGGATCGCCGAGGGCGCGGCCATGATCCGCACCAAGGGTGAAGCCGGCTCGGGCAACATAGTCGAAGCGGTGCGTCACATGCGCGCCATCGTGGGCCACATGCGCAAGCTCACCACCCTGCGCGAGGATGAGCTCGTGCATCAGGCCAAGGAGATGGGCGCGCCGCTCGAATTGGTCCGGCAGGTGGCCGAGGCCGGCAAGCTGCCCGTGCCGAACTTCTCCGCGGGAGGCATCGCCACGCCCGCCGACGCGGCGCTGGTGCGGCAACTGGGCGCGGAGGCCGTCTTTGTCGGCTCGGGTATCTTCAAATCGAGCGACCCGGAAAAGCGCGCCAAGGCCATTGTGAAAGCAGCCACCCACTTCGACGACCCCAAGGTGGTGCTCGAAGCCTCCGAAGAGCTGGGCGAAGCCATGAAGGGCATTGACATCCGGCAACTTGACGAAAAAGAGCTGCTGCAGACACGCGGCTGGTAATAAAAGAGGCTGCGGGGCAGGGAAGCAAAGAAACAGGGAAAGATGAAGGTCGGCATTTTGGCGGTTCAGGGAGACTTCGGCGCGCATGGTGCCGTGCTTGCGCGCCTCGGCGTGCCCCATGTGTTCGTCCGAACGCCCGCAGATCTGGCGGGCGTGGACGCGCTCATTCTGCCCGGGGGCGAGAGCACCACGCAACTGAAGTTCCTCACTGAAGACGGCCTGGAGAAGGCCATTCGCGAAATGGGCGAGCGGGGCGGCGCGCTGTTCGGCACCTGCGCCGGCGCCATTCTGCTGGCTCGTGAGGTGCGCAATCCGTCGCAAGCCTCGCTGGGGCTTCTGGACATGGTGGTCGAGCGCAACGCCTACGGCCGCCAAGTGGCAAGCGACGTCCGTTCGGGGGCCTGCAAGCTCACCCCAGCGCCGCTCGAGATGGTTTTCATCCGTGCACCGGTGATCGAGCGCGTGGGTACGGGCGTGGAGGTGCTGGCCGAGTCCGAGGGCCGGCCGGTTCTGGTGCGGCAGGGGCGCGTGCTGGCGGCTACGTTTCATCCCGAGCTGACCACGGACACGACCGTCCACGAATTTTTCCTGAAGCTGGCTGGCAACAGCTTATAGTGGTAGGCGGTCATGCGCGCGCCGGTGAAAGTCTTGTTCGTCTGCATCGGGAACTCCTGCCGCAGCCAGATGGCTGAAGCGCTGGCGCGGCACTGGGCTTCCGACGTGATCGAGGCGTCGAGCGCCGGCATCAACGCCCTAGGCCAAATAGAATCCTCGACCCTGGCGGTGCTCAAGGAGCGCGGCGTGCCGGCTAGCGGGCAGTACTCGAAGCCGCTGCTCGAGGCGGATTGCGAGGCGGCCGATCTGGTCGTAAACATGACCGGCCGGCCCGGCAAGTCCGTGCTTCCTTGGACCGGTCGAAAAATCCTGGACTGGCACGTGACTGATCCCTACGGACAGGACCTTGAGCTTTACCGGCGTATCTGCGATGAAATTGACGAGCGCGTCGCGCAGCTCGCCGACCGCCTGCGTGAAGACCCAGCCCTGGTGCTGGGCGGCCAGACCAAGCGCGATGGAAGGCAGCGTAGCGACTGAGGAGGCAGCTTGCGCCGCGAACAAACCAGCGTCTCCCGGGAAGACTACCTGAAAGCGATCTGGGAGATTATTCAGGAAGAGCAGGTGCCCATCAGCGCGCGCCTGGCCGAAGAGCTGGGCGTGACGCCGCCGGCAGTTACGGCGGCGCTCAAGCGCATGACCCGCGACGACTACCTGCGCGTGGCCCGCGATGGCCGCATCCACCTCACCCGCAAGGGCCGCGGCGTCGCCGGGCACCTGGCCCTGCGCCACCAGTTGGCCGAAAAGCTGCTCACCGAGGTGATCGGGCTGGAATGGTCGAAGGCCCACGAAGAGGCCGAGCGGCTCGAGCACGGTATCTCCCCCGAAGTCGAAGCGCTGCTGGTGAAGCGGTTCGGAGCGAATGGCTCATGCCCGCACGGCGTCCCGCTGTTCGGCGGCCTGGCCAAGCTGCGGCGCAGAGGCGCCGTGCTGCTCGCGGAAGCGCGCGCCGGGGAAAATGTCGAAGTCGTCTGCGTGTATGAGAAAGACCCTAGGTTCCTGGAGTTCCTCGCGGGGCTGCGCTTGCGGCCCGGGGCGCGCGTGCGCGTCCGTCGCCGCGAATACGACGAAACCATGACGCTCACCGTTCATGGTGAGCGCAGCCGAACCATCCCCGGCCGCATTGTCCACCTCGGTAAGCCCGCCACCACGCGCATCTGGGTCCGGCGCCTGCCGTCCTAATCGCGCCCGGCGCCTTCCAGTTACATGCAGGCGCACCCCTTTGCCTCTGGTCCTAAATAATCACTGCCTGATCATGATCTGAATGCAACTCGGGAGGCCGATGCGGCGCAGCAGGTCCGCAGTCGGGGGCCGGCTTTGGAGTGCGGCGGCTTGTCGCCGCCTTTTCGGATACTGGCTCCCGGTAACCGCCAGGATTTCGGCACGGTGTCCTCGCGCCTACCAATTTTCTGTGCCCGTGTTATATTCCGCGGGGGGGAAGGCAGACATGATCAAGAAGGTGAAGGGCGGCTATAAGGTGGTTTCGAGCAAGGGCAAGAATCTCGGTGGACCGTACAAGACACTCGATGAGGCTAAGAAGCGACTCCGCCAGGTCGAATTCTTCAAACACCGCAGAGGCTGAGCGCCAGCCACCGTGGGCGTGCTAGGATGACGCGACCCGGTGGGAACTACCCGGCCCAAGAACAAGAACTAGTTTTGGTGAAATTGCGTATCGACGTCTGCTCCAAGATGCATCGAAGGAGGACCACATGAACATAAAGAAGTACGCGGTCGTTGCAACAAGCGTTCTGTTGGCATTGACGTGCGTGGGAGCAGTGCTGGGCCAAGCTCCCTCGGGCCCGCCCAAACCGGGGCCGGAGCATCAGAAGCTCGCCTACTTTGCCGGCAAATGGGCGTCCGAGGGAGAGATGAAGCCGGGTCCATTCGGCCCTGGCGGGAAGTTCACCTTCACAGAGACCTGCGAGTGGTACGCTGGCGGCTTCGCAATCGTGTGCCATTCTGAGGGAAAGATGCAGGAAGGCACCGTGAAGGGGCTTAGCATCATGGGTTATGACCCTGCAGAGAAGACCTACGTCTATTTCGAGACGAACAGCATGGGAGAGAATATCTTTTCTCGCGGTACGGTTGAAGGCGACACCTGGACCTGGACAAACGAAAGCAAAATGGGCGGGAAACCCGTCCGCGTGCGATTCACCCTGAAGCAGGTGTCAGCCGATTCGGCCACCTATAAGCTTGAAATGGGCCCTAGCGATGAACCGCTGAAACTGGCCATGGAAGGCAGGCAAAAGCGCATAAAGTGACCGCCGTTCATACGCGGCCCTATTGAAAATCAGCCTGTCCGAAATTACTTCCTCCTGGCGCACAGGTCCTTCTGCTGGCCATGCGGCGAGCTGTGCCCTGCGTGGTCGGATTTCAAGCTGCACCACCACACCCCGCCGATTCACCGATCGCTCTCCCTTGAGTGCCGCTCGATCAGCCGTTTCGTCAACAGTACGAGACCTAGAACCTGCGTCCATTCCGAAACGACGTTTCCGACGACTTGCCCCCACTTCGCCTCGGAGTTCATCGAAGCATAGAGCGCAACCCAGCCGATTCCAGTGACGAGCAGAAAGATGGTGAGTGAGTGGTCGCGCAGTCGCTCCAGGACGGGACGCCGGAGGTTTCGCGGTGGACGTCGACTTTCGGCTGAGCCTTTTTCGTACAAGTACTTGGTCGCGAATACCATGACGACGACGCCGGACCAGTCGGCGATCGCATTGCCAAAGAACGAACCAATATGGGTGCTGGGGCTCGAAACGCTGTATAGACAAATCCACAACATGAGGATGCTGGTCGAGGCGATGCTCAGCGAATGCTGACGAAGGAAGCTCTCCTTGCGTGTGCGTGTTTCGACCATTCTGAATCTCCTATCCCCGGCAGTGAACAGGTAATTGTAAATGGCGCCTTGCTAGCAAGATGTAATTCACTCGGCTGGACTGGTTCGGAGTTGCTGTGCTGACGGGCGTCCTCGGAGGTTTCCTTCCATGGCTGGGCGGCGAAACTGAGGGCAGGGTCCAACCCGTGTTTGCTCTGTTGGCATCCTCAAGAAAAGGTAGCGATGTTTCAAGCGATACAGATTGAAACTCAATCCGAGCAGCAGGGCGTGAGCTTCGGTGGCCGCCAACAGGCAGGCAGGGCCCCCCCGGGTGTTTTTTGTAAGAGTGGAATCTAAGGGACTTTAAGTCCAATGAATTTGTATCAGTGCATTCTAAAGGGCTTATCCGCCTCGGCGGACATTCTTGGTGAGTTTGCATTTCCAAAGGACCTGCGCGGTCGAGCGCAGAAATCTTCGGCCTGGAGGCAGAATCGGTCAGCGTAAACATCGGGGCCGCATGCGTTGACATTGTCAGGACCAAGAGTTCACAGTCAAGAGTCGAAAGCTGAAAGCTTGGCCCGGGCATACGTGCCTTTCCGCGCAAAGAGATCCTCTTCGCGAATTTTCGTGGCGCAACAACTCAAGATCAGGAAAGCAGTCGCATCGATGACCTATATTACGATTCATTTTACCACGAGGCAGGTGCGTCGATTGCGCGCATTGCGCATTTTC
>JBASRK010000035.1:0-5379 GCA_049273775.1 Candidatus Acidiferrales bacterium | reverse complement strand
GGCGCGGCCAGCCCCGGCTCTGAGGCGGCCTCGGCGGGCCGCTCCGGCGCCGACCCAGGCTTGCGCGCCACCTCTCCCGAGCCCGTCCGCGGCACCAACCACCTGCTGCTGCTCTGCGAGAACAACGAAGGCTACCGCAACCTCATCCAACTGGTTTCCGCGGGCTTCCTCGAAGGCTTCTATTACAAGCCGCGCATTGACCACGATCTGCTGGCCAAGCACAGCCGCGGCCTGATTGGACTCTCGGCCTGCCTGCGCGGCGCCGTCTCTGACGCGCTGCTCGAAGACCGCTACGATGAAGCCCGCGAATCGGCCTATCGCCTGCGCGACATCTTCGGCAAGAACAACTTCTTCCTCGAAGTGCAGGACCAGGGCCTGGAGATCGAAAAGCGCGTCAACCAGGAGCTGGTGCGGATGTCGCGGGAGACGGGAATCCCCCTGGTGGCCACCAACGACTGCCACTATCTGACCCAGGCTGACGCCCGCGCCCAGGAAGTGCTGTTGTGCATCCAGACCGGCAAGACGATGAGCGACCCGCAGCGAATGAAGTTTGCCACCGACCAGTTTTACTTCAAAACCGCCGCGGAGATGGCGCAGGTCTTTCGCGAGCTGCCCGAAGCCGTAGACCGCACCGCGACGATTGCAGAGCGCTGCAACGTCAAGATCGAGCGCGTGGGCAATCCCTTTCCGGAGTTTCAGGTGCCCGCCGGGCACACGCTCGATAGTTACTTCGAAGCGGTGGTCCGCGAAGGCTTTGCCGCACGTGTGCCGCGGCTGGAGGCGCTGGCCAAAGACGGCTTCCTGCGGCGTCCGCTGGCCGATTACGAGCGCCGGCTTTCCGAAGAGATCCGCACAGTCCAGAAGATGCGCTTCGCCAGCTATTTCTTGATCGTCTGGGACTTCATCCGCTACGCCCGCGCCCAGGGCGTGCCGGTGGGGCCGGGCCGGGGCTCGTCCGCGGGCAGCCTGGCCAGCTACGCGTTGAAGATCACCGACGTGGATCCGCTGCAATACGGCCTGCTGTTCGAGCGCTTCCTGAACCCCGAGCGCGTCTCGCTGCCCGACATTGATATTGACTTCTGCGTGCGGCGGCGCGGCGAGGTGATCGAGTACGTCACCAGCAAGTACGGCCGCGACAACGTTGCGCAGATCATCACCTTCGGTACGATGGCCGCCAAGGCGGCCATCAAAGATGTCGGCCGGGCCATGGACATGCCCTACGGGGAAGTGGACCGCCTGGCCAAGCTGGTGCCCAACCAGCTCAACATCACCCTGGACGATGCCTTCAAGCAGTCGCCCCAGCTTCGCTCGCAGGTCGAGCACGACGAGCGCGTCGCCGATCTGTTCGAGGTGGCGCGGCGCCTGGAGGGCTTGGCGCGGCACGCCTCGACGCACGCCGCCGGCGTAGTCATCTCGCCGCAGCGGCTCAATGAGATCGTCCCGGTGTACAAGACCAACCGCGACGAGATCACCACGCAGTTCGACATGAATGCCCTCGAGCGCATCGGCCTGCTCAAGATGGACTTCCTCGGGCTGACCACGCTCACCGTGCTCGACGATGCGGTCAAGCTCATCCAGCAGAACCGCGGCATGGAAATCGAATTGAGCGAGCTGCCGCTGGACGACGCCGAGACCTATAAACTCTTCGCCCGGGGCGAGACCACCGCCATTTTCCAGTTTGAATCCCACGGCATGCGCGACATCCTGCGCCGCTATCAGCCCTCCCGGCTCGAAGACCTCACCGCGCTCAACGCGCTGTATCGCCCCGGGCCCATCCAGGGCGGCATGATCGACGACTTCATCAGCCGCAAGCACGGTCGCAAGCGCGTCAGCTATGAGCTGCCCGAGCTGCAGGAGATTCTGGAGGAGACCTACGGCGTCATCCTCTACCAGGAGCAAGTGATGCAGCTCGCGAACCGCCTGGCGGGCTTCTCGTTGGGCGAAGCCGACCTCCTGCGCCGCGCCATGGGCAAGAAAAAGCGCGAAGAGATGGCGGGGCAGCGCGAAAAGTTCCAGGCGGGCTGCCGAGCCAACAGAATACCCGGCAAAAAGGCCGAGCGGATCTTCGATCTGATGGCCGAGTTCGCCGGCTACGGCTTCAACAAGTCGCACTCGTGCGCCTACGCGCTGCTGGCCTACCAGACCGCCTATCTGAAAACGCACTACCCGGTGGAATTCATGGCCGCGCTGCTGACCTCGGAGACAGGCAACACGGAAAAAGTGGTCAAGTACATCAATGAGGCTCGCGGCATGGGCATCACCGTGATGCCCCCCGACGTCAATACCAGCGACCTGGACTTCACCCCGCTCGGCGAAGCCATCCGCTTCGGCCTGCGCGCCATCAAAAACGTCGGCGAGAACACGGTCAAGGGCATCCTGGAGGCGCGCGCCGCCCTCGGCGGGTTCCGTTCGATCTTCCGGTTCTGCGATGCGGTGGATACCCGCCTGCTCAACCGGCGCGTGCTGGAAAGCCTGATCCGCTCCGGCGCGATGGATTCCCTGGGCGCGCGCCGCGCCCAGCTTTACCAGGTGATTGACCGGGCGATGGAGCGCGCACAGCGGCGCCAGCGCGAGGTTTCGAGCGGCCAGCACGGCCTGTTCGCCGCCTCCGCGAGCCGGACCGCCGAGTCAGCGCCGCCGAATGACGCGCTCCCCGACATCGAGGAGTGGCCGGAAGATGAATTGCTCGCCGCCGAGTACGCCACACTCGGCTTCTACATTTCCGGCCATCCACTCTCCAAGCACGCCGGGCGGCTTAAAGAACTCTCCGTAACCGATCTCGGGGCGCTCGAAGCGAAGCGTTCGGGCGAGGAGATCGTCGTGGCGGGGATTGTGGTCAACGTCCGCCCGATGCGCTCGCGCAAAGGTGACCGCTGGGCCATCTTCACCCTGCAGGACATGACGGGCGTGCTGGAGCTGCTCGCTTTTCCCGAAGCCTTCGCGCGCCTGGAGAGCGTCCTGCGCGCCGCCACGCCGCTGCTGGTGAAGGGCCGCGTCAACGTGGAAGAAGTGGGCACGCGAGTCGTCGTGATGGAGGCGCGCCCGCTTGAGGAGGTCACCGAGTCCGGCCCCAGCCTGCTGCGGGTGCGGGTGGAGCGCGCCGCGCTCGACGAGTTCACGATGGATTGTTTGCAGGGCTTGTTCAACTTGAACCGCGGCACCTGCCCGGTGGAGTTTGAAGTCGTCTCGGCCGACGGCTCGCTGGCCCGGGTGATGACCGACCGCAAGGTGCGCGTCGGCCCGGAGCTGCTCGACAAGGTGCGAGAGATGTGCGGTCCCGACGCCGTTGAAGTGCTAAACTAATCGCCGATTTCAAGCCCCCGGGCTCCAGCACTGGACACCCAGACCATGGACCCGCGACGCCGCAAACGCGACATTGAGAAGCTCGAGCAGGATGTGGAAGAGCTCCGCCGCCTCACCTCGCTGGAGATTACCGGAGAGCAGGTGGAGCGGTTGCGCCGGGAAGTGGCCGAGCTGAAGCGGGAGTTCTACACCCATCTCGGCGCCTGGCAGCGCACCAAGCTTTCGCGCCACCCGCAGCGACCCTACACCCTCGACTATGTCCGGCTCCTCTTCCAGGACTTCAGCGAGCTGCACGGCGACCGCAACTTCGCCGACGATCCGGCCATCGTCGCCGGCACGGCGCGCTACCACGGGCAGCCCGTCGTCGTCGTGGGTCACCAGAAGGGGCGCGACACCAAACAAAAACTCGTCCGCAACTTCGGCATGCCCAAGCCCGAGGGCTACCGCAAGGCGCTGCGTGTGATGCAGCTCGCCGCCAAGTTCGGCCGGCCCATCTTCACCTTCGTGGATACGCCCGGCGCCTACCCGGGGATTGACGCCGAGGAGCGCGGCCAGGCCGAGGCCATCGCCCGCAACCTCCGCGAGATGGCGCGGCTGCCCGTGCCCATCGTCGTCACCATAAACGGAGAGGGCGGGTCGGGTGGGGCCCTCGCGATCGCCGTCGGCGACAAAGTGAACATGCTCGAAAACGCCATCTACTCGGTCATTTCGCCCGAGGGTTGCGCCTCGATCATGTGGCGCGACGCCGCCAAGGCCGAGGTCGCCGCCGTTGCGCTGAAGATTACCGCCGGCGACCTGATCGAACTGGACCTGATTGACGAGATCGTACCGGAACCCGAAGGCGGAGCACACCTGGACCACGAAGCGGCGGCGCAGCTCCTCGACCCGGTGCTGGCGCGCTCGCTCAACGAACTGGTGCGACTCCCCGTGCCGCAGCTGCTCGAGCGCCGTTATGAGAAGTTCCGCCGCATGGGCCAGTTCTTGCAAGTGAGCGTAGGTTAACCGCCTCCCCGGCGGCGCGCGATGCCCTGGAACATTTCGCGGCTTCTCGGCGTAACTTGAGTCAAAGAGCAGCAGACACCAGGAGGGGAGCAATGTTCTGCGATCGCTGCGGGACGGAGTTGCAGGCGGGCCAGCGGTTTTGCGCCTCGTGTGGGAAGGCGATCGGCGTTAGCGTGGTACCGCAGCACAGCGATGGCCGCGTCAGCCGCCACATACAAATCCTGGCCGTGCTCTGGCTCGCGTCCTCTGCATTGAACTTGATCGGCGGGGTCGTCATGTTCGTCTTGGGGGGTACGCTGTTTGGGCGCATCAGGGGCCTTGAGATGCCCTTCGCCGTCTCCGGCTTCCTCCACGGGCTTTTCTTTGCCCTGGGCATTCTGGTTCTGCTCAAGGCGCTGGCAGGCTTCGCCGCCGGCTGGGGCCTGCTGGAGCGCCAGCCCTGGGCTCGCACGCTGACTCTGGTGCTGGGCTTCGTCAGCCTGTTGAACGTCCCACTGGGCACCGCTCTCGGCATTTACACAATCTGGGTGCTGCTGGCGCCGCAGGCCGACGAGGAATACCGGCGACTCGCTCGCGCCGCCTAGCGAGCGGCGGCCCGAAGATCGCTGGCGGACGCCGCCTGCGACGTATTCCATCCCTAGTTGCTGATTGGCCACCGGCCAAGCCGGTTCGATTGTGGCCTGCCTGATTCTGGTCTAGCCTCGTTCCGAAGGGGCAGGGTGGTTGCACGTGCGCGCCCATCGCATCCCGACAATACCCGCTGGGAAGCGCCATCGAGCCGCTCGGGGTAAGCGGCAGCGCAATCTCGTCAAAACAAACCCAGCCACAGCGGGGCAGGACTCTCGGAGGCAGAGCGGAATCATGTCCGAGCCATTCCGGCCATTTGAGCGTCTGGTGGAGATCACCGTCCTGGGCAAGACCTTCAAGGTCCCTGAGAAGAACTCCGTGCTGCGCTGCTTTCAGTACATCAGCCCGGAAACCATCCCCTACGGGCGTTTCTGCTGGAACCAAGAGTGCCAGTATTGCCGCATTTATTGCCAATTGCCCGATGATGACCAGTCCCGGGAAATCTTG
>JBASRK010000018.1:0-16045 GCA_049273775.1 Candidatus Acidiferrales bacterium | reverse complement strand
GGTTTGTGTGTCACGGGGAGACTACCGAACGACCCCTCCGCTGTCAACCCCATCGCCCACTCGCCACGAAGCAGAACGGTTGTCCTGAAAAACAGAAAAGGAGAGTTGACCACGATGCGCATCAAATCCCTGGTTCGGTTCATCGCTTTGCTGGCGGTGGTGGCTCTGGCGATTCCCGCCGTGGCCAAGCCCATCAGCAAAAACATCAACATCGCCGAGTCGGCCAAGCTGGGCACCTCCGAACTTAGCGCCGGCGAATATCGCCTGCTCATTGACGGCGCCAAGGTTACCGTGCAGCGCGGTTCCAAAGTCGTGGCCGAGGCGCAAGGCCGCTGGGAAGACCGCGAGGAAAAGGCTCGCTACAATGCGGTGCTGCTCGGGCCCAACCACGAGGTGAAGGAGATCCGCTTCGCGGGCGAGAAGCGCGTGTTCGTCATCGCGACCCCATAGCCGAGCGAGGATACGCTCAGGACGGGAGGGAAACGGGGAGGCGGTACGCCTGCGGGCTAGCCGACTTCCCCAGATTTTTCCGGCAACGCCTGGACCCGTCATTCGCGTCTCAGCGGAGCAGCATGCAGTCGCCGTAACTGTAGAAGCGGTAGCGTCGCTCAATCGCATGACGATAGGCTTGCAGAAGATACTCACGCCCGGCAAAGGCTGCCACCAAGGCGAGCAGGCTGGACTTCGGCAGATGGAAGTTGGTCAGCAATTGGTCCACCAGCCGGAACTCGAAGCCGGGAAAGATAAAGATGTCGGCGACAGCCTGTCCCGGCTCGATGGGAATCTCTTCGCTGCGCGTACGCGGCGTGGCCGAGCGGCGTGACCTCGCTTTTGCGGCCGCATCCTCGAGCGCCCGCACCACCGTTGTGCCCACGGCCAAGATGGGGCGCCGGTGCCGCCACGCCTCTGCAATCTTTGCCGCCGCAGCCGCCGAAATCTCGTAGGCTTCGCTGCGCATTTTGTGATTCTCCAAGTTTTCGCAGCGGATGGGCTGAAATGTTCCCAACCCAACCTGCAGGGTGATCTCGCACAGTTCGATCCTACGCCCGCGAATCCGCTCCAAAATTTCCGGGGTGAAGTGCAGCCCGGCTGTGGGGGCGGCGATGGCGCCGTCGCGGCGCGCGAAGATGGTCTGGTAACGCTCGCGGTCGGCGGGCTGGTCCGGGCGGTCAATGTATGGCGGCAATGGAACGTGGCCCAGCCGCTCAATGGCCTGGCGCAGGTCTGCCGTGCCGGAAAACCGAAGTCGTCGCAGGCCGTAATCGCCGCGGCTGACCACTGTGGCCTTCAATTCCCCCTCGCCAAAAATCACCCACTCACCCGGGCGTATCTTGCGGCCTGGACGCACCAGAGCTTCCCAAACATCGGGCGCGATCTGGCGAGTCAGCAGGACTTCAATCGGCGCCGTCAGGAATTGGCTATGGGCGTGGCTGTGCGGGCTCGGGGGTTTGGCGGCGACGCCGGCGCGGCGGCCAAACAGGCGTGCCGGGATCACCCGCGCATTATTCACCACCAGCAGCTCGTCGCCGCGGAGTATCTCCGGAAGGTCGCGGAAAAGGCGGTCTTCCCGGCGCTGCCCGCCGCGATCGACCAGCAACAGGCGCGAGGCGTCCCGCTGCTCGAGCGGCTGCTGCGCGATGATTTCCCGCGGGAGCACGTAGTCCAAGTCAGACAATTTCATTGATTCGCCGGGCCCGCTTGGCGGGCCAACTGAACGGGCCATTCTAGCGGACATCCTTGAGGAATGCTTGCTTTGCGGGTAGGCTTGAGTCGCCCAATTCCCCACCCGACACCGGGTTCATTCGGACGTATTAGGAGGGAACTAATGGGCCTTCCAACCAAGCCGTATATGACTCTAACTATCTATTGTTAAAGGGAATAGAGAATCGTTAGGGAGATTTAAGCCCGGCTCAAAAAATACTTGACAATAGAACGCGCATATTATATGCTCCCCTCGTAATAAATTATTGGAAGGAGGCTACCGATGAACACCATGAATACCATCACAGGTTGGGAGCCCTTTCGCGGGCTTTCCACTCTGCAGGACCAAATGAACCGTTTGTTCGAAGACACCCTTTTCCGTGGACGCTCTAACGAGTCGGCCCTGACCACCTGGGCCCCGTCCGTAGACATCTACGAGACCGAGAATGCGCTGGTGGTGAAGGCCGATCTGCCGGACGTCAACGAAAAGGATCTGGACATCCAGGTGGAAAACAATATCCTGACCATCCGCGGCGAGCGCAAGTTCGAGCGCGACGTCAAGGAGGACAACTACCTCCGCGTCGAGCGGGCTTACGGCTCGTTCAGCCGGAGCTTCTCACTCGGGAACACGGTCAACACCGAGGCCATCAAGGCCGAGTACCGCGACGGTGTGCTGACGTTGACCATTCCGAAGCGTGAAGAAGCCAAGCCGAAGCAGGTCAAGGTGAGCGTCGCTGCGGCCGGTGAGTAAATCCTCGAGGGAACCTGAGGGGCGGCCATGTGCCGGCCCTTTTTGCTCAGACCAGGTTCCCGGGAGAGAAGAAAACCATGATGCGCTTTGACAAACTCACAGTGAAAGCTCAGGAGGCCCTGCAGGAGGCGCAGGAGATCGCCGCCCGGCACGACCAGCAGCAGATCGAGCCCATGCACCTGCTCGCTGCCCTGGTCGGCCAGGTCGACGGCGTTGTGCTTCCGCTGATGGCCCGCCTGGGCGTGCGCGCCGAGGTGTTGTCCGGAGAAATCGAAGCGCAACTCCAGCGCCTTCCGAAAGTCACAGGCATCTCGCAACAGCATCTGGGTCCTGCGGCCAACTCGGTGATCGAGCGCTCGTTCGATGAGGCGGGGAAGTTCAAGGACGAATACGTTTCGACCGAGCATTTGTTCCTGGCGATCGCCGGTCTAGAGCGCGACCCGGCCGCAGAGCTGCTCCGGCGCAATGGGGCGACCCGCGACGCCATCCTGCAAGCTCTGGCCGCGATCCGCGGCAGCCACCGTGTGACCTCAGCGACCCCGGAAAGCACCTACCGCGCTCTCGAGCAATACACCCGGGACCTGAACGAGCAGGCCCGCCGCGGGAAGCTCGACCCGGTGATCGGCCGCGACGCCGAGATCCGCCGGGTCATGCAGATCCTGGCGCGGCGCACGAAGAACAATCCGGTGCTGATCGGCGACCCGGGCGTGGGCAAGACCGCCATCGTTGAAGGCTTGGCGCAGCGCATCGTCGCCGGCGACGTCCCCGAGGTGCTGAAACCCAAGCGCATCGTGGCGCTCGACCTGGCGGCGCTGGTGGCCGGTACCAAATACCGCGGGGAGTTCGAGGACCGGCTGAAGGCTGTGCTCAAGGAGATCACTGAAGCCGAGGGCCAGATAATCCTGTTCATCGACGAGCTCCACACGCTGGTGGGTGCCGGAGCCGCCGAAGGCGCCATGGACGCCTCCAACATGCTCAAGCCCGCGCTGGCCCGCGGGGAGCTGCGCGCCATCGGCGCAACGACGCTCAACGAATACCGCAAGCATATCGAGAAGGACCCGGCGCTCGAGCGACGTTTCCAGCCGGTGCTGGTCAACGAGCCCTCGGTGGAGGACACGATCGCCATCCTCCGCGGGCTGAAGGGCCGCTACGAGCTGCACCACGGCGTGCGCATCCAAGACGCCGCCATCCTCGCCGCGGCAACGCTTTCGCACCGCTACATAACCGATCGCTTCCTGCCCGACAAGGCCATTGACCTGATCGACGAGGCGGCCGCCAGCCTGCGCATGCAGATCGATTCACTGCCGGTCGAAATCGACGAAATCGAGCGGCGCATCCTGCAACTGGAGATCGAGCGCCAGGCCCTGCTGAAGGAGTCCGACGCACACTCCCGCGAGCGGCTGAAGGAGATCGAGGCGGAGCTTGCCTCACTGCGCGAGGAGTCCAGCGGCCTGAAGGCGCGCTGGCAGGTGGAGAAGGAAGCCATCAGCAAGATCCGGCGCCTGAAAGAGGGCATCGAGCAGCTCAAAGCCGAGGAGCAGCGCTTCGAGCGTTCCGGCGAGCTGGCGCGAGTCGCCGAAATTCGATACGGCAAGCTGGCCACGGCCGAGCGCGAGCTCGAGCAGGCGCAGCAGCGCCTCGCCGAACTGCAAAAGGACCGCCGGATGTTGAAGGAAGAGGTGGACGAGGAAGAGATTGCTGCGCTGGTCAGCAAATGGACGGGCATCCCGGTCGGGCGGCTGCTCGAAGGGGAAGCCCAGAAGCTCGTGGCAATGGAAGACCGCCTGCGGCAGCGCGTGGTGGGCCAGGACGACGCGCTCGAGCGCGTTGCGAACGCCGTTCGGCGCAGCCGAGCCGGCCTGGCTGACCCGCGGCGACCCATCGGCTCATTCATCTTCCTCGGGCCGACCGGCGTGGGCAAGACCGAGCTCGCGCGGGCGCTGGCCGAGTTCCTGTTCGATGACGAGCGCGCGTTGGTCCGCCTGGACATGTCCGAGTACATGGAAAAGCACAGCGTCTCGCGGATGATCGGCGCGCCGCCGGGCTACGTCGGCTACGAAGAGGGCGGGCAGTTGACCGAGCAGATTCGCCGGCGCCCGTACTCGGTCGTGTTGTTCGATGAGATCGAGAAGGCTCACCCGGATGTCTTCAATGTGCTGCTGCAGATCCTCGAAGACGGCCGGCTCACCGACGGCAAGGGCCGCACCATCGATTTCCGCAACACAGTGCTGGTAATGACCAGCAACGTCGGCTCGGGTGCTCTGTTTGAGCTTGCCGGCCGGGATCCGGAGCGCGCCCGCCAGCAGGCACTCGAGGCGCTGCGGGCGACGTTCCGCCCCGAGTTTCTGAACCGCATTGACGACATCGTGCTATTCCAGCCGCTTGGCACCAAGCAACTGGAGAAGATCCTCGACCTGCAGCTCGCCGCAGTTTCCAAACTGCTCGCTGAGCGCAACGTCACACTCGAGCTCACCGCAACGGCACGGGAGCTGCTGCTGCGCGAGGGCTACGACCCCGCCTACGGCGCGCGCCCGCTGCGGCGGACCGTCCAGCGCCTGGTGCAGGACCCGCTGGCGCTGCGGCTGCTCGACGGCAAAGTCCTGCCCGGCGAACATGTCCTGGTGGACGCCGACCAGGGCTCGGGCCAGATGAAGTTCGAGCGGAAGGAAGAAACCTTGAGCGCCGGCCGAGGCGCGAAGGCGCAGTCCGCCCGGCCGGCCCGGCGTTGACGCCCGCGCCTGAGACTTCTAGACTTGTCTAAGGGAAAGGGACCGAGAGACTCATGAACACCTTCAAGACCGGGCTGTTGCTGACCGCACTGACGCTGCTGCTGGTTCTCGGCGGCCGGGCCATCGCCGGGCCAAACGGCATGACCTTGGCGCTGGGCCTGGCCGTGGTGATGAACGGCATGGCGTACTTCTTTTCGGACAAGATTGCGCTGGCGGCGAGCGGGGCGCAACCCGTCAGCCGGGAACAGGCGCCGCGGCTCTATGCCGTTCTAGAGCGGTTGTGTGGCAAGGCCAGCCTGCCTATGCCAAAGCTCTACTTGATCCCGCAGGCCGCTCCGAACGCCTTCGCGACGGGCCGCAACCCGCAGCACGCCTCGGTGGCCGTCACCGCGGGCCTGCTCGAGCTGATGAACGACGAAGAGCTCGAGGGTGTGATCGCCCACGAGCTTTCACACGTGCGCAACTACGATATCCTCACGACTTCCGTGGCGGCCACGCTGGCTGGCGCCATCACCTGGGTTGCCGAGATGGGCCGCTGGGCCATGATTTTCGGGGGCTATGGCAGCTCGCGCGACGACGACCGCGGTGGCGGTGGCCTGTCGGCCCTGCTGATGCTGATTGTGGCGCCGATTGCGGCGCTGTTGATCCAGTTGGGCATCTCGCGCCAGCGCGAATACGCCGCCGACGCCGCCGGGGTGCGCATGGTAGGCCACCAGCAAGGCCTGATCAGTGCGCTTCAGAAACTGGGCGCTTACAACAAGAAAATCCCGATGGACGTCTCGCCGGCAACTGCCTCGCTTTACATTGTGGCGCCACTCAGCTCCGGCCGGTTCTTGACCAGCCTGTTCAGCACCCACCCGCCGCTCGAGGAGCGCATCGCGGCGCTGCGGAACATGGTGGTGACGCGTTGAATCTCCCGCGGCGCGCGCTCAAATCTTCAGCCAGCAGAAGTCGCGGGTGAGAGGCGTCTGATTCATGATCCTCCCGCGGGCCTTGCCGACGTGCACGCAGTTCGAGTGGTTGTAGCCGTAGCCGCCCTCCAGGTTGTACAGCCCGGGCTCGTTCGATAAGGTCATGTTCTCCGCCAGTAGGGTCTCGTCGCCCAGCGACAGGTAGGGCGCCTGATGACCCTCCATGCCCTGGCCGTGCGCCGGCCGGTGATAGACGTACCTGCCCAGGCCCGCCTTCTGCGGGATCGCGAGCACCGCTTCGCCGACCTGCTGGCAGGGCGCGCCGGCCTTACTGAGCTCCGCCTGCCGCAGTGTCATCTCGGTGTGAACCTCCCACATCTTCTTTTGCAGTTCGTCCATCGGCACAATGTGCAGGGCGCGGTAGCCTTCGCCGCCGTATCCGCCGATATGGATTACCGAGGCAATCTGAACCGCCTGGCCGCGGGCGAGGCGCGTGTAGAAGAACTGGTTGGGATGCGGGTAGGCGGTCGCGACGCCGGCCCGGCAGGAGAAGCCCAGGCTGATGCCGACAGCACGGTGCGCACGGCCGTCCACCTCGCTGCCCATCGCCGCCATCAGCGTGCGCGTGCCGAACTCCTCGGTGGCGCGACGCACCTCGAAGTCAGTCGCCTGCGTGCCGTTCGAGAGAATGCAGTCGCGGGCAAAGGCGAGCATGGCATCGTGCAGGTCAATCGCTTTCTGGATCAGCGCAAGTTCTTCGGGCGTTTTGACCTGGCGCATGCTGAGCAGGTCCTTGGAGATGTCGATTAGACTGGCCGTGGGAAGCGTTTCTTTGAATTTTTTCGCAATCGACGGCACGGGCTCGCGGTCCATGCCTAGCTTGGCACTGCCATAGCCGCGTTTCGCCAGGCCCAGCAGCATCCAGATGAAGAGGTCCTGCCGCGGGCCGGCCTTCCAGACGATCTGGTTGTACTCCCCAGCGTGCGGGAAATCGAAGTACCACTCAAATTCCTTGATCCACCAGGAGGCGGCCATGTCGCGGTCCAGCCCCGGCAGGAACGCCACGGGCTCGCCCTTCGCGGGAATGAAAAGATAGTTGGGCCGCTCGGTTTCAGTGAGGAAACTCCCGGCCAAGTAGTTGCGGTTGAGCACATCGGTGATGATGGCGCCGCCCAATCCTTGTTCGCCGAGATGCGCCTGGAAACGATTCACCGTGGCACGGTACCATTCCACCGACAGGCGGAACGGCGGCTTGAGAGAAGCGACCTGGCCGGGCTTTATTTCCGAGAAACGTTTGGATGGCTCGATGAACCCGGCCGTCCCCGCAGCGATTCCGAGCGAGCGCATGAACTGCCGACGCGATAGCATCTGCTCAGCCTCCTCTCCTGTGCGGAAAAAGTGTTCTCAGGCATGACGTATTCTACTCGGACTCCATCGAGAGGCAATCGGTTGCAGCCAGCATGCTGCTCCATCGTTCCACAGCTCAGCAGGTAGCCCAAAAAGGACATTCAGCAGGTAAAGATTCCGCAGACGGTGTTCTTTCCTCCGGCCGACGCCAAATCTCGATTCGGCGACATCTCGTGGCCTGTCAAGTGATTAGCGGGACAGTGCATCCGACCTGGGCCTGGCACATCAGATGCTATGTAGCGTGTGTGGTTAACTACGATGCCCCAGCCGTCGGTGTTGAAGATGACTTGCAAAGAAACAATCCGGCTGATTTGCGAGTTCTTGGACGGCAGACTTGTCCCCAGTGTGGCGCGAGACGTCCAGCGGCATTTGGATGACTGCAAGGATTGCCGCATTGTGCTCGACGCGGCCCGCAGAACACTTGAGATTGATTTCGACTACGAGCTTTCGCAGTCACGGCGGAATAAGCGTCACGTTGCGTAACAGCTTTCTGAGCTATCTCCCCAGATAAGGCAGAAGTGACTCTACCCCGCGCTCACTCACTTGCATCTTTTTTGTCTCTTTCTAGTTAATCGCGAGAAAACACCCAGGTAGCGTAAAGATTGCCCGGTCTAGTACCCCGAACGGCCGGGGGAAGGCGTCTCGACTTCTAGGTATGCCTATTATTATCAGTAACTTGTGACACGCTTGTGGGTGCGTCTCTTTTGGTGCGGGGCGTGCTCCCTTTCATGGCGCAAGGGTCAAAAGCCAAAGGAGAATACAGATGATCGAGGAACGCGAACACATTTCTTCGGTGGACGAGGGCACGCCGCGCTGGCTGGGAATCGCGGTGGTCGTGCTCGCCGCCGTATCCCTCCTGGCGCTGGGAATCGGTTGGAACGCCTCCAACCACGCCAAGAGCGCCGAGCAGAGCCTGGCAACCGACGTGAAGACGCTGACGCAGCACCAGGATGTGCTCAGCAAGCGCCTAGAGCAGTCTGAGGAGATCAATGCGCAGCTCCAGGGCCAGTTAAACGTGGTGACCGACCGGCTCAAGCTGACCCAGGGCGAGCTCTCGAACTCGCGCAAGCAGGCCAAACAGATCCGCGCAGAATACTCCAGGCAGATGGCCGCGGTGGAAAGCTCGCTTTCGACCAAGGCCAATGCGGATGACGTGAAGACGCTAACCGGTGACGTGTCGGGCGTTCGCAGCGACCTGGATTCCACCAAGCAGAACCTGCAGATGGCTCGCGGCGAGCTAGGGACGCTGATCGCCCGCAACCACGAGGAGATCGATCAGCTCCGCCGGATGGGGCAGCGCGACTATTATGAGTTCACCATCGCCCGCAAGGGCGACCGCCAGAAGGTTGGCAACATGATGGTCGAATTGCGCGGCACCAACCCGAAGAGGAACCAGTACACCCTGGCGCTCTACGTGGACGACATGCGGCTGGAGAAGAAAAACCGCTCGGTGAACGAGCCGATCTACTTCTACACCCGCGGCAGCCGTGCGGCGCTCGAACTGGTCGTTAATCAGGTGACCAAGAGCAAGGTGGTCGGCTACCTGAGCGTGCCGAAGTCCGTCGCGGCCGCATCGGCGTCCGGCAACTAAGCGCAGCTACGTTTCGCGAAATCTGGGGACTCCATCGCAGCAACAGGGAGGGTTTCCGAGAGGAGCCCTCCCTATTTGCTTTTGGAGGCCTCCGGCAGGCGGCTAGGGGGTGAGCGCGAAACGTTCTGGACAGGTGGAGGGGTGATGTGCCAGAGTAGGGCTCTCCCAGCTCTGGGTGCTGAGAGACTAAAGCTCTGCCTTTAGGAGGCAAAATCGTCATGACCAAGCGTCTTCTATTCTGTGCGGTTGCGCTTGTCGTCGCCGCCGGCATGACCCTGGTGGCGGCCGACAAAGCAAAGACCGGGGCGTGGACAGGCTGGATCACTGATTCGAAGTGTGGGGCCAAGGGCGCTGCCGAGACACACGCTGCCTGTGCCAAGAAGTGCGCAGACGCAGGGGCGAAGTATTCCTTTTACAACCCTGAGGACAAGAAAGTCTACAACCTGGCTCCCCAGGACAAGGTGGCGGCCCACGCGGGCCATCACGTCACGGTGAAGGGCACCGTCGAGGGCGACACGATCACCATCACCTCGATCGATATGGCGGCAGATCCCAAGGCTGCGAAGCCCAAGAGCTGACCCCGCCTTCCTCTTCCGGCTGTCTTCAGCGGGCAGGGCGTTGCGCCCTGCCCGCTCTTTTTTTCGCTCGGGCAAGGCCTCGGGCAGCCTGTTGTTCGGTTCAAGCTGGCGGGCGCGCTCCCGGCGGTCCTTGTGGAGATATTGAGCCGCTCTTTCTGCCTCTGGGTCGGGAGGATGCCGAAGTGATGACCCGCGGCGTGGAACTGCCTAGGGGTTGAGTGGAACGTGAAGCTGCTCGGAGAGCTGGTAGGGATCGAACGGGCTGCAGACGAAGTAGCGGCCGCTCACTTCAAAAGTAGGCACCTTGCGGACCCCCTGGTTGACGTGCAGGACCAGTTCCTCGGCTTCGGGCGCCTCGTCAATATTGATTTCCCGGAACGCGACGCCTCGTTCGCGCAGGAACTGCTTGGCCCGGCGGCAGTCGCCGCACCAGGACGCTGAGTACATCGTGATCTGATCCATATGTGCCATCCAAAAAATTAGATGATCCGGAGAGAAGGGCGATTCAAACCGCTCAGGGCGCGAACTGGTGTTCCCCGGCGGGCGCGACCACGCCGCCTCTGGCGGCCACCTGCAACCGGAGCAGGGCGCGCTCGAGCGCAAACCGGGCGGAGTCCCAGTCCATGTCGGGATCGGGATTGGCAAGGTGCTTTTCGGCGCGCTCCCGTGCCGCCCGGGCACGCTCCTCGTCGATCTCCTCGGCGCGCTCAGCGGTTTCGGCCAGGACGATGACGCGGTCTGGAAGGACCTCGGCGAAGCCGTGGATGACGACGGCGTAGTAGGTGTCCTTGCCCTTGCGATAGCTAAGCTCGCCCATCCCCAGCTCAGTGAGCAACGGGGCGTGGCCCGGCAGGATGCCGAGATAGCCATCGCTGCCGGGGAGCTGGACCTCGACCACGCCGGCTTCGGCGATCAGCGACCGTTCCGGCGTAACCACTTCGAGTGACAGTGAATCGGGCAACATTGTTTTTGACCGGCCGCGGCGCTAGGCCATGGCGGACAACTTCTCGGACTTCTCGAGCGCTTCCTCGATGGTGCCGACCATGTTAAACGCCTGCTCGGGAATTTCGTCGTGCTGGCCTTCGACAATCTCCTTGAATCCGCGGATGGTGTCTTCAATCTTGACGTACTTGCCCTCGAAGCCGGTGAACTGCTGCGCTACGAACATGGGCTGGGAGAGAAACTGTTCGATTTTTCGCGCCCGGGCGACGGCGACCTTGTCCTCGTCGGGCAGCTCTTCGATGCCGAGGATAGCGATGATGTCCTGCAGGTCCTTGTAGCGCTGCAGCACCGACTTCACCGACCGCGCCACCGAGTAGTGCTCTTCGCCGACAATGCGCGGGTCCAGGATGCGCGAGTAACTGGCCAGCGGGTCCACTGCCGGGTAGATGCCGCGCTCGACGATCTGCCGGCTGAGGTTGGTGGTGGCATCGAGATGCGAGAAGGTGGCCGCCGGGGCGGGATCGGTGTAGTCGTCGGCCGGCACGAAGATCGCCTGCACCGAAGTGATCGAGCCCCGCTTGGTGGAGGTGATCCGCTCCTGCAATTCGCCGATCTCGGTATTGAGGTTGGGCTGGTAGCCCACGGCCGACGGCATGCGGCCGAGCAGAGCCGAAACTTCCGAGCCGGCCTGCACGAAGCGGAAGATGTTGTCAATGAACAGCAGCACGTCCAGCCCCTCTTCGTCGCGGAAGTATTCGGCGACGGTCAGGCCGGTCAAACCGACGCGCAGCCGGGCGCCCGGCGGCTCGGTCATCTGGCCATAGATCAGCGCAGCGCGGGATTTCTCCGAGTTTCCGGGCACCACCACGCCCGATTCCTGCATTTCTATCCACAAGTCATTGCCCTCGCGAGTACGCTCGCCCACGCCGGAGAACACGGAAACCCCGCCGTGCTTCAGGGCCACGTTGTGGATCAGCTCCATGATGATGATCGTCTTGCCTACTCCGGCGCCGCCGAACAGGCCGATCTTGCCGCCTTTCAGGTACGGCTCGATCAGGTCCACCACCTTGATGCCGGTCTCGAACATCTCGAGCCGCGTGGATTGGTCTTCGAGCGACGGCGCCGGCCGGTGAATGGGATAGTGGACCTCGCTCTGGATCGGCCCGAGGTCATCCACCGGCTCACCCAGAACGTTCATTACGCGGCCCAAAGCAGCGCGGCCGACCGGCACGGTAATCGGCTGGCCGGTGTCGAGAGCCTTCATTCCGCGGACCATCCCCTCGGTGGGCTTCATTGAAACGCAGCGCACGCGCCCCTCGCCCAGGTGCTGCTGCACTTCGGCGACCACATCAAGCGAGTGAGTAGTCTCGAAGCCTTCGCTGATGATGCGCACGGCGGTGTAGATCGGCGGAAGGTGGTGTTCCTCGAACTGGACGTCCACTACCGGCCCGATCACCTGCACCACGCGGCCGATGTTTTGCTTTTCCTGGGCCATTGATTCTCCTTATGCCGTCCAGGCAGCGCCGCTGACCACCTCAAGAATCTCCTTGGTAATGGCGGCCTGGCGGACCTTATTCATGTGAAGCGTCAAGTGTTCAATCAGCTCGGCGGCATTGTTGGTGGCTGAATCCATGGCCGTCATGCGCGCCGCATGTTCGGAGGCGGAAGATTCCAGCATGGCGGCGAATACCTGGGTCTCGACATACCGCGGCAGCAGGCGGCCAAGAATCTGCGCCCCAGGCTGCTCGTAGATGTAGTCCACCGGGTACGCTTCGGTCGGAGGCGGCGGAGCGCCCGGCGATGCCGCGGCATGGCCCGGCGCTTCCGGCGGCGCGAGCTCGATGGGGAGGAGTTTTCTCAGGGTCAGCTTCTGCGTAAGCACGGTCTTGAACTCGTTGTAGACCGCATAGACGGCGTCCACTTCGCTGGCGGCATAGCGCTGGATGACCTGCGCCGCGATTTCTTTGGCCTGCGAGAATTCCACCCGCGTCGTGACGTTGATGTATTCCGCGGCGAGGCTCCACTTCCGCTTCCGCAGGGCGTCGCGGCCCTTCTTGCCGATGGCGATCACCGCCAGTGTCTGCTGCCGACGTTCGCGCAGGAATTCCAGGGTCTTGCGGATGACGTTGGAATTGAAGGCGCCGCACAGCCCGCGGTCGCCGCTGAGCACCAGCAAGAGCACGCGCTCCTCCGGCCGCCGCACCATCAGCGGGTGCGAAGGGTTTTCCACCCGGAAGATGGCCGAATGCAGCACGTCGAGCATCCGCCGGGCGTATGGTCGGGCGGCCACGACCTTTTCCTGGGCCCGGCGGAGACGCGCCGCGGCGACGAATTTCATTGCCCGGGTGATCTGCTGGGTGCTTTTCACTGAGCGGATGCGGCGCCGGAAATCAAGCAGTGTGGCCATGGGTGTCGGTCGGTGGCGCGGTCCTAATGAGCGGCCGCGGCAGCACCGCTGGTGAACCGCTCCTTGAATGCGGCCAGCGCCGCAGTGATCTCAGCGCGCAGCGGATCGTCAATCTTCTTTTGGTCGGCGATCTTCTTCAACAGGCCGCCATAGTTGGTGTCCATGAAATCGTGGAGCTCGCTCTCGAAGCGGCGGCAGTCCGCCACTTCCACGTCGTCCAGCGCGCCGTTCGTGCCGGCGAAGATGGCGATGATCTGTTGCTCCACCGGAAGCGGCGCGAACTGGCCTTGTTTGAGCAACTCGGTGAGCCGTTCGCCGCGGGCGAGCTGCGCCTGGGTGGCGCGGTCCAGCTCCGAGCCGAACTGGGCAAAGGCAGCGAGCGCGCGGTACTGGGCCAGGTCCAAGCGCAGCGACCCGACCACCTGCCGCATCGCCTTGATCTGGGCGTTGCCGCCGACGCGGCTTACCGAGAGTCCCGCGTTTATGGCCGGCCGGATGCCGCTGTTGAACAGGTCTGCCTCGAGATAAATCTGGCCGTCGGTGATGGAGATGACGTTGGTCGGGATGTAGGCGGAGACGTCGCCGGCCTGCGTTTCGATCACCGGCAGGGCGGTCAGCGACCCGCCGCCCTTGGCGTCGTTCAGCTTTGCAGCGCGCTCGAGCAGGCGCGAGTGCAGGTAGAAGACGTCGCCCGGGAACGCTTCGCGCCCCGGCGGGCGGCGGAGCAGCAGTGAGATTTCGCGGTAGGACTGCGCATGCTTGGAAAGGTCGTCGTAGAAGCAGACTGCATGGCGGCGGGAGTCGCGGAAGTATTCCCCCATGGCGCAGGCGGCGTAGGGCGCGATGTATTGCATGGTGGCGGGCTCGGAGGCCGAAGCGGCCACGACAATGGTGTAGTCCATGGCGCCGGCATCGGTGAGCACCTTTACCACCTGCGCGATGGTGGAGCGCTTCTGCCCGATCGCGCAGTAGATGCAGATCATGTCCCCGCCCTTTTGGTTGAGGATCGTGTCCAGGATGAGGGTGGTCTTGCCGGTCTGCCGGTCGCCGATGATCAGCTCGCGCTGGCCGCGGCCGATGGGGATCATCGAATCGATGGCCTTGATGCCGGTCTGCAGCGGCTCGCGCACCGGCTGGCGCTCGACCACGCCCGGGGCGAGCCGCTCGAGCGGGCTGCGCTGTTCGGACGCGAGCGGCCCTTTGCCGTCCTGTGGCTCGCCCAGCGGGTTGACCACGCGCCCCACCAGGGCCTCGCCCACCGGAACCGACATGATCGTCCCGGTGCGCTTGACCGTGTCGCCTTCCATGATTGCCGTGTATTCGCCGAAGAGCACCGCGCCCACCTGGTCCTCTTCCAGGTTCAGCGCGATGCCGGAGACGTTGTGGGGGAACGCCAGCATCTCGCCGGCCATCACTTTTTCGAGCCCATAGATGCGGGCGATGCCGTCGCCGACCGAGATCACCGAGCCCACCTCATCCACGGCCACCGACTGCTGGTAGTTTTCGATCTGTTCGCGAATGATCTTGGTGATTTCGTCGGCTTTGATGGTTGCCACGGCTTGCTCCTATTCCGAGGTCAATCGCGCGCGCAGGCGGTCCAACTGCTCCCGCACCGAGCCATCATAGATGGTCGAGCCGATGCGCACGCGAGCGCCGCCAAGCAGCGCGGGGTCGAGCGCGTAGCGCGCTTCGATGCGTTTGCCGGTGAGCCGCTCAAGCACCCCGGTGAGCTCGGCCTTCTGCGCCGCGCTCAATTCTTCGACTGAGGTTACCCGCGCCTCAGCCACGCCCAGCCGGGTATTGAGCAGCGCATCGAACGCCTCCCGGATCTGCGGCAAAAGCGACGCCCGGCGGTTCTCCACCACTACCAACAGAAAATTCCGCAGCGTCGGGCTCGCCCCCAGGCGCTCGACGAGCTTTTCGATCACCGCTTGCTTGCTCGGCCGCGCTACTGCCGGACTGGCCAGGAAGTTCACCAGGTCCGCGGATTCGCCGAGCAACCCCTCGAAAGCGGCCAACTCCTTTTTGATCTGCGGGGCGATGCCGCGTGCGATGGCCACATCCGCCAGGGCGGAGGCGTAGCGCTGCGCCAGGGCTCTCAATTCGCGCTCCTCGCGAGGTCGTCGAGAAACGTTCGGAAAAGCGAAGCCTGCCGGTCCGCGGTGAGCTGCTGGCGGATGAGCGCGCCGGCGCGCTCGACCGCCAGGCGCGCCGCGATCGTCTTCAGTTCGATTCGCGCCGTTCGCTCGGCGGCCTCGATTTCGGCCTTCGCGGCGCGCGCGATCTTTTCGGCTTCATTGCGGGTCACGGCGCGAAGGCGCTCGGCCTCGGCGACGGATTCGCGCTGCGCCGCCAAGCGCAGCTCGGCCACTTCCTGGTCCAGCCGCCCGAGCCTCTCAGTGGCTTCCTTTAGCTGTTGATCGGCAGCCGCCTTTGCGGCAGCGGCTTCCTTGATGGCGGCAGAAACGGCCTCGGCGCGGCCGCGGAAGAATGCGGGCGCCTTCTTGGCGATCAGGTAGCCGGCTGCACCGGCCACAAGAAGGAAGTTGAGCCAGCGGAAGAGCGTGCCGATGGGCGCTTCGGCCGGGTTTTGCTCTCCACCCTCGACGGCGAAAGCGGGAGCCGCGACGCAGGCAACGACCAGCAAGCAAGCAAAGGCCGCAAGGGAAAGCCATCGCCGGACCGGCTTCATCGGGCGTCACTCATGGCTCGAGGCGGGGCGGGCGGCCGCCGCTCCAGAATGACCCGCGCAATCTCGCCGGCCAGCTCCGGGCTCGACTTCTTGAGTTCGGCGCGCGCCGTGGCCGCCTCGGCAGAGATCTTTGCCTTGGCCGCTCGCACCTCGTCGTTCGAGCGGTTGCGGGTGTCGCGGAGCAGCGCGGCGCGTTCCTCGAGCAGGCTCCGGCGGGCGGTTTCCTGCTCGGCATAGATCCCGGCGCGCGCCTTTTTCAATGCGTCCTGGTAGGCGCAGAGCTTTTCCTGCGCCGCGGCTTGGCTCGTCTCCGCGGCGCGCCGGGCGCCCTCGGTG
>JBASRK010000006.1:0-5662 GCA_049273775.1 Candidatus Acidiferrales bacterium | reverse complement strand
GCATGACCTGGCGTTCTGCTTCGTCGACGTCGGCGGCCTTGTACTCCTCGACCCATGCGGCGACCTTGCTGGCGGTTCGCCCGAAGGCGTCCAGCAAGATCAACGTGTGAAGCCAAGAAAGCTTCAGTGCGGCTTTCAATCCGTTCGTTTCGGCCTTGCTCGTTATCGTCTCGTTGACTTTGAAGATCAGCCCCTTCAGCGAGTGAAACTCCGTCCGAAGTTTCCGGTTCAGTTGATTCCGTGCGCGGATGTCCTCCGGGCTGTTGCCCGGATGACGCGCTTCGGCCTGTTCGGCCAGCTTGAAAAACGGCTTCACCCATGGCCATTCTCGATATGTTCGTCTCCCGACCGCCTTCAGGAAATCCGCTGCCAACGGCTGCTTCCGCATTTCGTGGGCCAGCCTGATAGCCCATTCCTTCGGCGTCAGCTGGAGCTCCATATGGTCTAGGCGCCTCTGTTTCGTTGACGTCGCCATCTACGTCCCGGTCATAGCCAAGTCTGGCGCTTGGCTTCGGCCCTTGAGCAGCGCTTCAAGTTCAGTGATTCGCCTCTCCAGTTCCCCTTGTTCCACGGCCCTGACTAAGACATTCTCAAGATAGCCAATTGCGTTAGCAACCCTTGGATCAATGTGTCCTTTCCTGACCTGATTGATCGTTGTCGACATGAGTCTGACCACGCCCTGACAGTCTTCAACCTTCACGTCCGGCGCGTCGGCAGCCAGCGTCTTCATGCGGTTCTGGCGTCCTCCGAGCGCTTGCGCTTCCCGCCGTTCGGCGGCCATCGACGGATCGTGGAAGAAGCAAAAGTTCGACGCTGGAAGGGCGGCGGCCTGACAGCCTGACCCGTCCGCCTTCCTGGCCTTGCACGGTTTCTCGATGGCCTTTCGTTTCGCCATCTTTCAGCCCTTCGCGACTACTTAAGAAGGCCCCCTAGCCCCGCTCTACTTCGGCGGACGAGCCCGCTTCATCTTCACAGCCCTTCTCCGACTCGTACAGGACGTTTGACATCCAATCCACGAGCATTTCGACGGCTTCCTCGCTGGCGCCGGCGTCAATAAGTTTGGCCACGTATTCTTCACAGGGCATGGCGAAAACCGCATACTGGCGGCATTCCCTGATCGTGGCCCGGACCTTCTCACGCCAGACCGACATCAGCGCGAAGTCTTCTCCTTCCCATCCTTGCCCGAAGCGGTCGGGATGCTTGTCGTTCCACAGCTGTTCCCAGAGGGGGTAGGACACTTGCGCCACAGCACATTGCAGCAGAAGGAAATGGTGCGGATCGCCGGAGAAAACATCATTCCCCGCCTTTGCGTGATGAACATAGGCTTGGGCGAAGGCCGCAACCTCCTGGCCCTGCAGGTCCGAAACCGGGATCTCGAGGAGCCTGAACAGCCTCCCAGCAAGCCGGTATGCTTCCGGTTCACCCGAAGCCTGATAGGCCAGCTGTCCGGCCTTGGCGGCGATGTTCACCAGCCCGTCGGGGCCCGGCAGGCGCTTCTCGATCTTCATTGCCCTTGTCCTTTCTTCGGCCTGTGTCTGATATGTCCCGCGCTCACCTGTCGAACCCGGGGTTCGTTGCAGCCGGGGCTCCCGCCTCTATTGGCTTCGCCCCACAACCTCCACGAGTTCGACGCCGTTGCGGTCGGCGAGCTTAACGGTGACCGGAAAGGGCAGATGGGCGCAGTCGGCAACGTCCCTCCCGCCTCGCAAGTCCCCGTCGTTGTCGACGTAGATCTCCCTGGTGCCGAAAAGCTTTCCCTCGGCGTCCCGAACCTCAACGGTGAAGGGCGGTTCCAGGCTCTTCATCGCTGCGGCCACCAGCATGCCACGCACAGCCGAATACACTTCCTGCGAGACTTCGGGAAGCCTTGCTGGAAATTGGATATAGCGTGAGCCACAAGCCGCGGCGGCCTCCATCCACGTGGTCATCTCCTCCGGCGAGACAACGATTTCGTGGGTTCGTCCGGCGCTGTCCGTGAGATGACACATGAGCGGGAACAAGAAGTCGCCCTCACCTGCAAAGAGTAGAGTCTGCGAGACGTTCGAGGCTCGAACGCGAACCTGCACTTCCCTGAGCATGCCCTGGTTGGCGTCCGTGAATCGCAGTCGAAATGGTGGTGCGAATCCATTCTTGAATGCCTGGGATAGGGCTGTGTGGGTCATGTAGTCCAGTACGCTGTCCTCAGGATGGAAACCGCGCTCTGGTTCCAACCGCGCGTCCTGCCTCTCAGCTTGGCCGGACAGGGATTGCCGGGTTTTTCCGCCACTCGCCATGGTCATCTTCTCCCGCATGGCCTCCGCTGAGCTGAGCTCAGTCCCTGGTGGAGACTTTGACCGCCTTGTAACTTCTGTATGAGCGCCCGAACCACATCACGACCGTTGAGCCGGAATTCCCCACGGCACCGGGAACCGAAATCTTCGATCAGCACATTCTCCAGAGACCGATTACGCGCTCTTTCATCTAGCGCTCGCCTTCTTTGCGTTCGGGCTCAAGAGCCACTTCTACGCCCACCTGACGAAGTCGGTCTATCAGTTGCGGTATCGTCCAGCCCACCCATCGTCGAGGCTCAGCCAGGGCGACCCTCAACTGCTCAAGAGAGCTGCGGGCGAATAGGGCTGGATCAACAACCACGCCGCATGTCTCGATCGCAATGGGCGGTTGCTTGAGATTCCACCTGAGCAGGCGCACGCCAGGCGGCATTGCTGGGATGACGGCACGCGCTCGGAGCAGGTCGGCCACTTCGTGTCGGTGAGCGCGAAGGAAGGCAATCAGCTGCGCCAGTTGCCTCCGCTGCAACTCCTCTTGATAGCGGATACGCACCTTTTCTCCGTCAAGGCGGAGCGCGGCCCCAGCGGCCTCGACCTCGGCGAGCACCTCAACCAGTCCGCTCACAATTCCTCATCGATCCACGCCGTACCCTGGGTTTGAGGTGTCATGGTATCAGCCCCAGTCGTAGCCTTTTTGCTTTCAGTGGGTTGAGAGGCTGACACCACGGTTTCAAAGGTGTCAGCGACGTAATCGGTTGATTCCGAATCGGTCTTTGTCGCCGCCGACACCCTGACACCTTCTTCCGGGGGTGCGGTCGTCTCTGGCATATGGCGCTCAAGAACCGCCATGACCTCCAGACGGCCGTATTCGGTTCCAGCAGTGGTGTGCCGTCGGGAAGCAGGCCGAAACTGGCTAAAGAAAGTGCCAACGGCTGTAACTCGGGCCTTGTCGCTCTTTCGCTCGGCCAGATGCTCGCCCCAAATCTCCTTCTCCGCGAGCGACTGAACGAGTTCTCTCGGGCAGAACACCTCACCCTGCCGGTATCGCAAGATTTCCAGCGCCTCCTGGGCGAGCGCGAAGATGCGATCCTCAGTAATTGCGATCTTCGCCTTTTGCCCAGAATATTCCAGTGCCGCTTTAACGGCTCGCCTCTCAATGTCTGGGCCAGCCAAGCGCGCGTGGGTGAGGAGTGGCCCCCACACTTCTTCCTCCCGCCCGGAGATCTGCGGCCAGTAGCCGTCGTCAGGCTCGTCCAGGTACAAGCGCTGCAGTTGTGCACGATATTGCAAAGCGTATGCCTCCAACTTTTCCTTGAGGGGCGCCGCTTCTTTCATCAGAACATTCCGGCGCCGCTGACGTAGCCCGTGGGCTTTCTCGAGGTGGAACGGAATTCCGCGGTCGAGCAGCGTGCCCCTGAAGCTGCCGATCCGGGCGAGCACCTTCGGGCAATAGACGTTGAAGTCTCGTATGCCCTCCCCGTGTTCCTCACAGCGGGACACGACGGCACCGCGCTTGTAGCCCGCGTCGAAAAGCGCGAGCAATTCTTGGCCGCGCTCGCCATGGTTCTGGAGGATGCGCGCCTCATCAAGTAGCCACGTCGGTTGGTCCCGCTCGATTCTCCGATAAAGGGCTGCTGCGCTGGGATCGACGCCGAAGTAGGCCCGGGCGCATACTTGCTCATGACGCTCGAGCGTTGTCGTTTTGCCACAGCCGCTAGTGGCGCTGTCGTAGAGGAGATACGGCGTCGTGTCGAATACGTCATACGTGTGCGTGTTCATCGCGAACAACGCCTCGACGAACGCCGCGTCTGTTGGCAGGTACCGCCGGCGCGAGTAGTACGCCTCGAGGTCGGCGATCAGCTGAGCTGGGTTAATTGCGACACGGAGTAGCCGCCCCTGCCGCGCCATCTCTCGAGCCCGAACGTGTCTCCCGTCGGTTTTCCCCCGGTTGGTTTTGATTGCCTGTTCAACGACAGGCCGCGTGAGCCCCGGAATCCGCAGAGCACAGATGCGGCCCACTAGAAGGCTCTGCCGGACGGGGTCACCCACCGCCGCGACGGCGTCAAGGGCTTCCGTGGGATCTCGCTTCTTATCTGCCTCGAGGGCAGCGACGGCCGCCTCTGCTTCAACCTCTGCGACTTCCACGATGGGTTGCGCCGAATCGAGCAGCGCCAGCATGGCTTCATCACCGGAGGTCGCTATCAGATCGTCCGGGCCATTCACCTCGGGTACATGCGGCAACTCGGCGATTTTCACTAACGCTCCGCGGACCGCGAGCTCCTGCGCGAGCGCATGACGGGCCGCTCTCACGTTTGGATTTGTCGAAAAGTTCGAGTCGAAGCAGATGACCGCCTCACGCTCCGACGAAAAATCGATTCGGTCGAGGTCAGGGAGCGGCCCACGCTCCTCCTGCCGGTCGCCCTGGGGTCCCGTGCCGATGCCCGTTCTTCCCCGCCACCCCCAACAGCCCCCGGTTCCGACGTTCAGAAGCTTCCGCTTCGTGCGTGCAGCAAAGGCGGCAAGGGCGAGGGCTGATTTCTCGGCTTCGACGAACACCACTCGAGCGTCCCGGTCAGACAGCATTCCGTCTGCGCCAGGAGGGAAATAAAGGTGGCGACGATCACCAAACGGAGAGAGGTATTTCGCTCGGGCTTTGCCCGTTTCGTCGATATCCGGGCGATCCCGGCGGAGCCTGGCGGTCACACGCTGGTTTGTCTCGGGATCGAAGTAGGGGAAAACAATGCCCGAGAGGTCAGACGCAGAAGAAACCCGGAATCCATACTCGCGCGCCTCCGCATCGCTCACGCTGTGAACACCAGCGGCGGCCAGCAGTTCCGGAGCTATTCTGAGTTGCGTGAAGATGGCTAGGTGGCCGGAGGCCAAGGGCGGAGACGTAGGCCGCAGAGATTCTGTTGTCATTGATCACTCCGGCCGGCCCTTTGCAGCGGCTGGCCTCTATCCACGGCGTTACCGTCGAGCCACGCCTGAACGTCTTGAGCTAGTTTCAGAAACCCAGGCCTCTGGCCCTCCCGCAGCTACCTGCGTAGCGCCGGGGCGGCAACGCGCACCCAATTCCCAGCTCCCTCCTCCCAACCCCTTCCCTATCCATCTCGCGCTCGGGCAGGCCGCAGTCCTTCGGCGACCAAGCGCTCGACTTCAGTAGCCGGAATGCGAACTGCTCGCCCAATTTTGACGGCAGTGATTCGGCGAAGGAGCAACCAGCGCCGAACGGCTGCCTCGGTCACATTTACTTCCGCCGCGAACTCATTGACTCGAAGCAAGCGCCTTTTCTGTGGCTGCCGGACATCCATCACATTTCTCCTTGGTCGCCTGTCATTCAAGGTCACCATACGCATCCAGCAGCTGACCGTAAAGACCGCAGGCAAGCGAACTCC
>JBASRK010000284.1:0-10572 GCA_049273775.1 Candidatus Acidiferrales bacterium | reverse complement strand
ATGTCGATTTCCGCCCACAAAATGTACGGGCCGAAAGGTGTGGGCGCTCTGTATGTGCGGCGCAAGAACCCGCGGGTACAGATATCCGCCAGCATCGACGGCGGCGGGCACGAGCGCGGCATGCGCTCAGGCACGCTCAACGTGCCGGGAATCGTCGGCTTCGGCAAGGCCAGCGAGCTTTGCCAGAACGAGATGGCCGCGGAGAGCGAGCGGCTGCGGCGGCTGCGCGACCGCCTGAAGGACGGCATCTTCGCCAAGCTTGACGAGGTGTACGTAAACGGCTCGCTGACGCAGCGGTTGCCGCACAACCTGAACGTCAGCTTTGCGTTTGTCGAAGGTGAATCGCTGCTCATGGGCATCAACGACATCGCTGTCTCGAGCGGCTCGGCCTGCACTTCAGCCACACTCGAGCCGAGTTACGTGCTCAAAGCGCTGGGCGTGGGCGAAGACCTGGCCCACACCTCGATCCGCTTCGGCCTGGGCCGGTTCAATACCGAGGAGGAAGTGGACTACGTCACCAGCCGCGTCGTGGAAACGGTGAACCGCCTGCGCGAGCTTTCGCCGCTCTACGAGATGGCCAAGGAAGGCATTGACCTGAGCAAGATGAACTGGAAGGCGGAGTAAGAGGGCGCGGGATACAAATTCATTCGATGGGAAAAACCGAGAGGTGAAACGTCATGGCGTATTCGGACAAGGTGATTGACCATTACAACCATCCCCGCAATGTCGGCAGCCTGCCGAAGGAAGACCCCAACGTGGGCACCGGCCTGGTCGGCGCACCCGAGTGCGGCGACGTGATGAAGCTGCAGATGAAGATCAATCCGCAGACGCAGGTGATTGAAGAGGCGAAGTTCAAGACCTTCGGCTGCGGCTCGGCGATTGCCAGCTCGTCGCTCGCCACCGAGTGGGTGAAGGGCAAAACCGTCGACGAGGCGCTCGCCATCAAGAATACGGAAATCGTCCGCGAGCTCAGCCTTCCGCCGGTGAAGATCCACTGCTCGGTGCTGGCCGAGGACGCCATCAAGGCCGCCATCGGCGACTGGAAGAAGAAAAAGGGCGTCGATTCCCCGGCCACGCAGACGGCCGCCGCGCACGACTGAGGCGCCCGCCGGCTCGAACGGCACGGGGCGGGCGGGGACAGAGATCAGGCCTATGATCCACTTGACGGAAAAGGCTGCGGAGAAAATCCGCGAGCTGATGGCGAAGGACGGTGTACCCGCCGATTCGGGCGGGCTGCGCGTCGGCGTGCAGGGGGGCGGTTGCTCCGGGTTGACCTACGCGATGCGCCTGGATACCCAGCCGCGCAGCCGCGACAAAGTGTTCGAGGAGAACGGGGCGCGGTTGTTCGTGGACCCCAAAAGCTACATCTACCTGGCCAACACCACCCTCGACTACCACGAAGACCTGATGAGGCGGGGATTTGTCTTCCAGAACCCGCAGGCCTCGCGGAGTTGCGGCTGTGGAAGCTCGTTCACGGCTTAGAAGACACCCCTCGGAGGATGTCGCGGGCGCGACTGGATTCCATCGGAGTACAGCGCGTGGTTGGCAGGCAGGCCCGCCAACCATTTTTTTTGCTCGCGGCGGGGGACTCCAGTGCTCGGAATGCTCGATGTGATTCTGTCATCCTGCTCGACGTGGTTCTGCCAGGCTTGCTCGAGCTGATTCTGCCACTCTGGAAACAAGGATGAGCGCAACCCAAACCCGCATGGCCACCGACTCCACCTGTTGGAGCTGCCGCGCACGCACGCACGGCGAGCATTTCTGCCCCGCCTGCGGCAAGATCCAGCCGCTGCCCCGCGGCACAGATTACTTTGCGTTCTTCGGCCTGCCCCGCAAGCTGCGCGTGGATGCGGCGGAGCTCGAGAAGCGTTTCCACCAGTTGAGCTGGCGGCTGCATCCGGACAACTTTGTGCGCGCCGCCGAGTACGAGCGCGAGCTTTCGCTCGACCGGTCCTCGCAGTTGAACGACGCTTATCGCGCCCTGCGCGATCCCATCTCCCGCGTCGAGTACCTGCTGGCGCGCGAGGGGGCGCGAAAGGAAGGCGAGCACAAGCAGAAGGCGCCGCCCGAGCTGCTCGAGGAAGTCTTCGAGCTGAACGAATCGCTCGACGAGCTGCGCGGCATCCGGAAGGATGCGGGAATGTCCGGCAGGCAGACCGGCGACGGGGCCGGCGAGCTTGCCGCGCTGCGCGGCAAGCTCTTAGCGGCGCAAAAAAACTTTGAGGAAAAGCTGGCCGAGGTGGATGCAGAGCTCGAAGGCGTCGCTGGGCAGTGGGACGCGATGGTGGATGCCTCCCCTGGCCCTGCCGGGGATGGCGACGACGCGGCCCGCAAGAAGCTGATGGCACGGATGAACGAGATCCTCAATCGCCGCTCGTATATTCGCAACCTCGTGGCCGGCGTGCAAAAAGAATTGGCGGAGGCCTGAGAGAAAACATGGGACGCGTCGTCGGCATTGACCTGGGCACCACCTACAGCCTGATCGCCTATCTGGACGAGGCCACGGGCCGGCCGCGGTGCATTCCGGGGCCCTATGGCGAGGCGCTGTGCCCCTCGGTGGTAAGTGTGGATCCGGACGGCAGCATCGTCGTGGGTGAGCCCGCCCGGCGGCGCTTGCTGACCCAGCCCGACCGCACCATCTATTCGGTGAAGCGGCTGATGGGCCGCGGTGTCGCGGACGTGCAGGATGAGCTCAAGATCTTCCCCTTCCGCATCGCCCCCGAGAGCCAGAACGTCATCCGCGTGCGCCTGGGCGACCGCATCTTCACCCCGCCGGAAATCTCCGCATTCATTCTGCGCGAGCTGAAGGGCTGGGCCGAGGAGTTCTTCCAGGACACAGTGGAGCGCGCTGTCATCACCGTGCCAGCCTATTTTAACGACGCGCAGCGGCAGGCCACCAAAGATGCCGGGCGACTGGCGGGCCTCGAAGTTCTGCGGCTGGTCAACGAGCCCACCGCCGCGGCGCTGGCCTATGGCCTGCACGAAAAGCAGCGAGGCCTGGTGGCCGTCTATGACCTGGGCGGCGGCACGTTTGACATTTCCATCCTCAAACTGATTTCGACCGGCGAGGGCGACATCTACCAGGTGCTTTCCACCAACGGCGACACGCACCTGGGCGGCGACGACATTGACAACCTGCTGCTGGGCATCGCTCGCGAGGAGATCCGTGCGCGCCACGGGCTCGACCTGGGCCGCTCTCCTGAGGCCGTTCAGGAGCTGCGCCAGGCGCTGATCCGCGCCAAACACGAACTCTCCGCCGCGGACGCCGTGACCATGAAGTTCCCGCTGCCCGCCGACGCAGGCCCGGCCGGCGTCTACGCGCGCGAATTCACTCGCACTGAGTTTGAGGGCTGGATCGCGCCCATTGTCGCCCGCACCAGGGGTCCGGTGAAGACGGCTCTGTCTGACGCGAAGCTCAAGCCGGCGCAGATCGAGGAAGTCGTGCTGGTCGGCGGCTCGACGCGTGTGCCGCTGGTACGGCGCACGGTCGAAGAGCTTTTCGGCCGGCGGCCGCACGCCGAGCTCAATCCCGACGAAGTCGTCGCGCTGGGGGCCGCAGTGCAGGCGAGTATTCTGGAGAGCGGCGTGAAAGACATGCTGCTGCTCGACGTGACCCCGCTCTCGCTGGGTATCGAGACGATGGGCGGCGTCGTCGCCAAGATCATCCCGCGGAACTCGACGATCCCGGCCAGCGCCGAGGAGCTTTTTACCACCGGCGTGGACAACCAGACCGGGATCGACATCCACGTGCTGCAGGGCGAGCGCGAGCTGGCCAGCGATTGCCGGTCGCTGGCGCGCTTCCAGTTGCGGGTGCCGCCGGGTCCGGCGGGCCTAGCGCGCGTCGAGGTGAAATTCCTGATCGACGCCAACGGCATCCTGCAAGTCTCTGCCCGCGACCTGCACGCCGGCGAGCAGCGATTGATCGAAGTCCAGCCCAGCTATGGGCTGAATGACGCCGAAATCGAGCGCATGCTCGAGGAGTCCATCGAATACGCCGAGCAGGACTTCGCTCAGCGGCAACTGATCGAGGCGCGCAACGAAGGCGAAACCATCCTGCGCGCCACCGAAAAATCCCTGGCTCAGCAGACCGCGGACCTCGACCCTGCCGAGCGCCGCGCCATCGAGGCTGCGGTGGCCGCGCTCCGCGAGGCCATGGCGGGCAGCGACCACAAGCTTGTGCGGGCGCGCATTGACGAGCTCAACCAGACGACCCTGCCGCTGGCGGAACGTATGATGAACCGCGCCCTGGCAACCGCGCTGGAAGGCAAACGGATCGAGGACGTGTAAGTTTCTCGAAGAGGAGTGGGCAGCGATGGGTGGACAGAATCCGTATATCGAGCAGGCGCAGTACACGCCCGCTACCAAGAAGTTCAAGGTGACATTCGTGCGCGATGGGAAAACCGTCGAGGTGGACCCGGAAAAAGTTCCTTACGGCCACGACGGGCTGCCCGGAAGCATCCTGGACATCGCCAACGGCTTCCACGCAGGGCTCGACCATGCCTGCGGCGGCGTCTGCGCCTGCTCCACGTGTCACGTGATCGTGCACGAGGGGCTGGAATCGTGCAACGAGGCCACCGAAGCGGAATTGGATGAACTCGATATGGCTCCCGGCATCACGCCGAAGTCGCGCCTGGGCTGCCAGTGCGTTCCCGACGGCAGCGTGGACATCGTCGTCGAGATTCCCGAGTGGAACAAGAATTACGCCAAAGAAGCGGACCACTAGAGAGCGTAGCGCCGGCGTCCCGCCGGCTCCTTATTCCTGAGGAGAGAATCATGCCCGGCACATTCGATTGGGACAGCACCGAGGAGATCGGCATCCAACTCGTGGAGAAATTCCCCGAGACCGATCCTTTGACCGTGCGCTTTACCGACCTGCACAAATGGGTCTGCGAGCTTCCCGGCTTCACCGGCGACCCGAAGATGTCCAACGAAGGCAAGCTCGAGTCCATCCAAATGGCGTGGCTCGAAGAGTACAAGGACCGCCAGGGATGAGTAATGAATGGTTGACTGTCGAGAGCCCGGAGTTTCAGGCTGATCTCGCGCCGCTTGTCAATCGGGCTGATTTCCTTTAATTTAGAATGCAGTTGACCCAGAATACCACCGCGGCCCCGTGGTGCAACGGTTAGCACGCGGCCCTTTCAAGGCCGAAATACGGGTTCGATTCCCGTCGGGGCTACCAGTTCTTTTCTGATCCCGTGTTGCAATGGCTTGAGTCAGGCCGCGCCCTTCTTTTCCAAGCTCCGAGAATCGCTCCGTCAAGTCCATTTCCCCGGCACCGCTTGGAAGGGTGCAGGCGGCGGCCAGAGGATTGCATCCTGTTGTACACTCGCGGCTCATGAAAGCCGGAAAACCGTACGCACACCTGATTCTGGTCCTGGCGGGTCTGACCTCGCTGCTCATCCATTTTCGCGGTCGGCCGTGGGATGCCACCCGCGTGCTGGGAGTTGCGATCCTGGTTCCGTCACTTGCGCTCTGGTTCCTGGCGCGGTTGCAATTGGGCAGCTCTTTTTCCGTGCGCGTGCAAGCCAAACAACTTGTCACCCACGGCCTGTACTCGAAGATCCGCAACCCGGTCTATCTGTTCGGCGCTATGGGAATTCTGGGCATCATCCTTTATATCGGTCACTTGCAATGGCTCTGGGTTTTTGCACTTGTGGTGCCGCTCCAGCTTTTTCGCATTCGCAAAGAGGAAAAGGTGCTGCAAGAGAAATTTGGCGACACCTTTCTGGAATACAAATCCAGAACCTGGTTTTAGAAGTGAAGAGGAATGGAGTAAGCTAACGACTCGGGAGAGCGAAAGGCGCATCCATCCGGCTGGAGACTGCACCGACCTATTCTCCGTGTCGACTTAGGAGGGAGCTGCACATGGCCAGTCCGCTCAGGACGTCCAACCCGGCGCTGAATGTGAAGACCTTCCAGGGCCTGGAAGCGGCCGGCGAGGCGATGACCATCCAGGGCACGGTCAACAAGGCGGGTGTGCTGCTGATCTGCGTTGTGGCCACCGCGGCGTGGACCTGGGGTCTGTTTGTTCGCGGCAACACTCTGGACGTCGTCTTTCCATTGATGGGCGTCGGCGCCATCGGAGGATTTGTCGTCGCTCTGGCGACGATCTGGAAGAAAAGCTGGGCCGCGGTCACCGCGCCCATCTACGCCCTGCTCGAGGGTCTTGTGCTGGGGGGCCTGTCGGCGGTGCTAAACGCGCGTTTTCCCGGCATCGCTATTCAGGCGGTGGGCCTGACATTTGGCACGCTGGTGTGCATGTTGTTAGCCTATCGCTCCGGCGCGATCAAGGTCACCGAGCGCTTCAAGCTGGGCGTGGTCGCGGCGACCGGCGGGATCGCGCTGCTCTATCTGGCGACGATGCTGCTCGGGCTGTTCGGCGTGCGCATGCCCTATATCCACGATTCCGGGCCCATCGGCATCGGGTTCAGCGTGTTCGTGGTGATCCTGGCGGCGCTCAATCTTGTGCTGGACTTCGATTTCATCGAGTCGGGGGCCCGCGAGGGTGCGCCGAAGTATATGGAGTGGTACGCGGCGTTTGGGCTGATGGTCACGCTGATCTGGCTCTACATGGAGATCCTGCGCCTGCTGTCCAAGCTGCGACGCAGATAGCTGCGGTTCGCCGGTGTACACCCGCTCGGCAGGTCCACGACGACAGGAACTAACGACGCGGTTCACCCGGGCTGTGGCCTACGCCGCCCGGTTGCACGCCCAACAAAAACGCAAGGGCACCGAGCGGCACTACATCGCCCATCTGCTCGGGGTGGCCTCGATTGTGCTCGACCACGGCGGCGACGAGGACACCGCCATCGCCGCACTGCTTCACGATGCCGTGGAAGACCAGGGCGGCCGGCCGCGCCTCGCCGAGATCCGGCGAAAATTCGGCGTCCGAGTGGCGCGCATCGTGGACGGCTGCACCGACGCCTACACCGACCCCAAGCCGCCCTGGCGCCCTCGCAAAGAGAGGTACATCGCACATCTTGTGGAGGCGCCCGCCGAGGTGCGTCTGGTTTCTGCCGCCGACAAGCTGCACAACGCCCGCGAAGTCCTGTCCGATTATCGCCGCATCGGCGACGCGATCTGGAGCCGCTTCCAGGGGGGCAAGGAAGGAACGCTCTGGTATTATCGCGCGCTGCTCGAGGCGCTCCGTCAGGCAGGGACGAGCCCGCTGGTCGAAGAATTCGAGCGCGTGGTGACCGAGCTCGAGCGCCTCGCCGCCTCGGAGCGCTAGCCAATCTATTTGACGATGACCGTGCCAAGACGCCCTTGTTCGAGGAATGCGGTGTCGATTGACGCTCAATTGCTGACAGAGCTGCTGCGGGAGCTGGTGGCGATTGATTCGGTGAACCCGTCGCTGGTGCCCGGGGCGCGAGGCGAAGCTGCTGCGGCCGAGTTCTTGCGCGATTTTCTGCGGCATCAGGGAATTGCCGCCGAGCTACAGGATGCGGCGCCCGGCCGGTCCAATGTGATCGCGCTGGTGGGACCAAAAGCTGCGCCCGCTGTCGCAGGGCAGAAGGCGCGGGCAGCCCTAGCTGTGGTGGCGCACTTGGATACCGTCGGCCCGGGCGATATGCTCGAGCCATTCACGCCGAGGGAACGCGACGGGCGGCTCTACGGCCGCGGCGCGCTCGACATCAAGAGCGGCGTAGCGGCGATGTGTGCTGCGGCGCTTGCGGTGATGCGCGATCGCGTCGCGCTCACGCGCCCGCTGCTGATCGCTGCAGTGGTGGACGAGGAGTGCAACAGCATCGGCACCGAGACGCTGCTGCGGGAGCACACCGCCGAAGCGGCAGTGGTGCTGGAGCCCACCGACCTGCGGCTTTGCGTGGCGCACAAGGGCTATGCGTGGTTCGAGGTGACCACGCACGGTCGCGCCGCCCACGGCAGCCTGCCGCAGGAGGGCCGCGACGCTATCCGCATGATGGGTCGCGTGCTCGGCCTGCTCGACGCGCTCGACCGCAAGCTGGCGCAGCAGCCGCCGCATCCGCGGCTGAGTCACGCCTCGCTGCACGCCTCGCTCATCTCGGGAGGGCAGGAGCTCTCGAGCTATCCCGCCGAGTGCCGTTTGCAAATCGAGCGTCGCACGCTGCCCGGCGAATCCGACGCGCAGATCGAAGCCGCACTCCGCGGCCTGCTCGAAGGCCTCGAAGCACGCGACCCGGAATTCCACGCCACGGCGCGGCGGCTGGGCTCTCGGCCGCCCTACGAAATTTCTCCCGAAGCGCCGATTGTTGCTGCGGCGGCCGAAGCCATCCGCGACGTCACCGGCTCGGTTGAGCTGGCAGGGATGTCTGCCTGGACGGACACGGCACTGCTTGCGGCTGCGGACATACCGGGCGTGGTTTTCGGCCCGCGAGGGCACGGGCTGCACAGCGCCGAAGAGTACGTCGAGCTGGACTCGATGTGCGCCTGCGCAGAGGTCTTGCGGCGCCTTATTGTGCGTTTCTGCGTGCGATAAGCCGGCCTCGTTTCTTAGCTGAGCCCATGCCGTGGTCCGGCTTGACCCACCTGCTCGCCTTCAGGTCAGTAGCGGACTCCTCCGAAACACCTAACTTTGCTTGAAGAAGGCACTTAGGAGCAGCTCTGGTGTGGATGGTGGTTTGCTGGATACAGGTGAGGGCGAGGACCATCTTGAAGCGTGCGCCACAACTTGAACCAGAGAGCTTGAAGCGCCCCCGGCGCGCTTGCGTGCACACGGAGCGAGGTCCCCATTGTGGTGCTGCCGGCATTGGTCCTGATGGCCATCTCTGGCGCGAGGCGCCAGGCCGGCGGGGAAAAGCTGGTTTTGTTTCCTTTCTACCCGTACGGCCGGGCCGGTCTCTAGCATCGATTCGTCGCCGGTCTGATAAACCATTTGTCCGAAACAACTTAGAAGCTTGTGCCGATTGGCCGGCGGTTTGCTCCCTTCTCTTCTCGTGATCGCCTCTACAAACCCGCATGGCACATTCGCACAATGCAGTAACGTGCTCGCCGCACCTGAAGGCCGCCCCCAAAAAGTAAACAGGCCCTACCGCCAACAACGCCATCGTGGATTTTCGATGGTCGAATTGATGTTTGTGGTCGTAGTCAGCCTCATTGTCGCCGGTATGGCGATACCTACATATCGCACGATCCAGCGTAACCTGCGGTCCGGCGGCGATGCGCGGGGTATCAATGGCGAGATCGTGTTAGCAAAGATGCGTGCGGCATCGGATTTCACCCAGGCACGGGTATATGCTGACCTGTCCACCCAAATGTTTTGGATCGACGTTTGGAGCAAGCCCGTCCCCCCAGCGACTACTGGCTCCTGGGGAATTGAAGGCGGGACACAATTCTTATCACAAGGAGTTACCTGGGGCTATGGATCGCTGAGCAGTCCTCCTGCGGGCACGCAGACCACCATAGGGCAAGCGCCTGCTTGCCGGAACGACACGGGGGCTTTGCCGGGGACGGGCGCTGCAATCGCAAACACGGCATGTATCGTCTTTAACTCCCGCGGAATCCCCATTGATTCCACGGGCGCACCAACCGCCAACGACGCCATCTACATTACCGACGGCAACTCAGTTTACGCCGTAACTGTTTCCGCCACAGGTCTGATCCTGACGTGGCGCACCGATGCAATATCCGCGAACTGGAAGAAGCGCTGAGGGAGAATCATGGAAAGGAAATCGCCGCGCAGGTCGTTCAACTGTCAATCGCAGTCGGGCATGAGCCTGCTGGAGACACTGATTGCAATCGCCCTGCTTCTCATTGCAACGGGCGGGATCATGTCTATAGCGGTGGTTGCAACCTCGACCACAGAAAATCAGGGGCATCTGTCAGCCCGCGCTACCGAATATGCCCAAGATAAAATGGAACAGCTCATCAGCCTCTCCTACGGCGATTCGACAACGGACACCACGGTATTTCCGGCGAACAATGCTGGCGGGACAGGGCTAAGCATCGGCGGCAGTTCCGATCCGAACGCCCCGGTGGCCGGCTATGTGGACTACCTAGACAGAAGCGGGAATCCCCTCGTGAGTGCCGGAGGAGCGGCGCCAGCCGGCTGGTATTACGTCCGTGTATGGCGGATTTCAGCTCCCGCCGGTACATCCAATCTGAAGCAGATCACGGTCACATCCAAGGTGCAAGCTGCCGTTGGATCGTCTGGGACAGGGGCGCTTCCGCAATCCACCGTCGCCTCGCTGAAGACGAATCCCTTCTGAGGAGGCAACGTGTCCGATTCGGTGATCGCAGAAAAATGCGGGATGGCAGGACGGCAACCCGGATTTTCATTGCTGGAACTGATGGCTGCTCTTGCGCTTCTGCTGATGGTCTCGGGAATCATCATATCTGCGCTCAGGCAGATGATGATGACTGAGGGAACGATCTCGAACCGGACCGAGATGCACAGCAGCGTTCGCAGTGCGACCGAGGTGCTTCAGCAGGAAATCGGCCAGGCAGGAAGGGTCTCTTTGCCCGCATCGGTCACTTTAGCATCGGCCGTAGCCGCCACCGGCATTGCCACTGTGGGGGTTAGCTCCGCCGCCGGCATGTACATTGGTGAGCAACTAGTGATCGACGTCGGAGCAAACCAGGAGACTGTTGCGC
>JBASRK010000280.1:0-26599 GCA_049273775.1 Candidatus Acidiferrales bacterium | reverse complement strand
GCGCACGGCCTGGCGGGGACCGCCGGCCTGGCCTTGCTGGTGCTGAGCTCGATTCCCTCGCCCTCGCTGGGTGTGGCCTACCTGCTGGTGTTTGGCCTGGGGGCGCTGCTGGGGATGGCGGCGTTCGGCGCGTTGCTGGGGATGCCCCTGGCGCGGGCAAAGTCGCGGCTAGCTTGGCTCGACGCGATTCGCCTCGCCGCCGGAGCGGCCAGCAGCGTCCTGGGCGCCGCGCTGACGCGTCGCGCATTTCTTCCTCAGTCCTGGCCGTTCTGAAGAAATTGCTTCCCCTCCCCGCCCTGGAAAAGTAGGATTTGTCTCCCATTTCACAGGAGGTGTTTCCGTGACTCGGTCAAGACCCCAGACCAGGCGATGGCTCGCAGATGTGGCGGTATTTGGCGCTCTGATGAGCGTCTCGCTCGCAGCCGGCCCGCTCGCCGGGCAGCAGCCCGACGAAAACGCGCTCAAGGGAATGACCTGGCGCTCGATCGGCCCGTATCGGGGCGGCCGGGTCCTGGCGGTGACCGGCGTGCCGGGCGATCCCAATGTCTATTACTTCGGCAGCGTGGCTGGCGGGGTGTGGAAGTCCACCAACGCCGGGTCGACCTGGGAGCCGCTGTTCGACAAGCAGCCGGTCTCCTCGATCGGGAGTATCGCGGTGGCCGAGTCCGACCCGAACGTGATCTACGTCGGCACCGGCGAAGCCTGCATCCGCAGCAACATTTCATTCGGCAACGGGGTTTACAAGTCCACCGATGGCGGCAAGACCTGGAAGCATCTCGGGCTCGGCGACACGCGCCACATCGGCCGCATCCTGGTGCATCCGCGGAACCCGGAGATCGTCCTCGTGGCCGCGCTGGGCCACGCCTACGGGCCGAACCCCGAGCGCGGCATCTTCCGCTCCACTGACGGCGGCAAGACGTGGGAAAAGGTTCTCTACAAGGACGAGCGAACCGGCGGGATTGACGTCGCCTTCGACCGCGCCAACCCGCACGTGCTGTTCGCGGCGCTCTGGGAAGCCTCGCGCAGTCCCTGGGGCCTGACGAGCGGCGGGCCGGGCAGCGGGCTTTACCGCTCCGGCGACGGCGGCGCGACGTGGAAGCGCCTGGAAGGCAACGGGCTGCCCAAGGGGCTGCTGGGACGTATCGGCATTTCCGTTTCGGCGACGAACTCGAACCGGGTCTACGCGCTGATCGAAGCCGAGGAGGGGGGTCTCTACCGCTCCGACGACGGCGGCGAAAAATGGAGCCGCGTCAACGACGACCACCGCTTCCGCCAGCGCGCCTGGTACTACACGCACGTCATCGCTGACCCCGCGAACCCCGACACCGTCTATGTGCTCAATACCGGCACGTACCGCTCCACCGACGGCGGGCAGAAGTTCACCCTGCTGATGGTGCCGCACGGCGACCACCACGCCCTGTGGATCGACCCCGCCAACTCGCAGCGCATGATCAACGGGAACGACGGCGGGGCCACCATCTCGGTGGACGGCGGAGAATCCTGGACGCGCCAGGACAATCAGGCCACCGCGCAGTTCTACCACGTCATCACGGACAACCGCTTCCCCTACTACATCTACGGCGCGCAGCAGGACAACTCCACCGTGGCCACCGCCAGCATGAGCGATTCCGGCTGGATTGACCGCTCCGACTGGTATTCGGTCGGCGGCGGCGAGAGCGGCTACATCGCGCCCGACCCGCGGGACCCCAACATCGTCTACGCGGGCTCCTACCAGGGCTACATCACGCGTTTCGACAAACGCACCGGCCAGGCGCAGAGTATCACCCCATGGCCGGAGGTAACCGATGGCTCCGGCGCCGCCGGGCTGAAGCACCGCTTCACCTGGACCGAGCCCATCGTGATTTCACCGCACGATCCCAACGTGCTCTATCACGCCGCCGAAGTGCTTTTCCGCAGCACAAACGGAGGGATGAGCTGGACAGCCGTGAGCCGCGACCTCACGCGCAACGACAAATCGAAGCAGCAGGTGCCCGGCGGGCCGATCACCAAGGAGGACACCGGCGCCGAATACTACGACGTCATCTATTCCGTCGCGGAATCACTCCTCCAGAAGGACCTGATGTGGGTCGGCACTGACGACGGCCTGGTCCACCTGACCCGCAACGCCGGTCAGACCTGGACCGACATCACGCCGAAACAATTGCCCGAATGGAGCATGATCAGCCTGATTGAACCCTCGCCCCACCTGCCGGCCGCCGCCTACATCGCGGTGGATCGGCACCGGCTCGACGACTACCGTCCCTACATCTACAAAACCAGCGACTTCGGCAAGACCTGGACGAAGATCGCCGCCGGCATTCCCGACAACACCTACGTTCATGCCGTGCGCGAAGACCCGAAGAAGCGCGGGCTGCTCTACGCCGGAACCGAAACCGGCGTGTACGTCTCCCTCGACGATGGCGCGCGCTGGCAGCCGCTCCAGTTGAACCTGCCGGCCACGCCCATCCACGACCTGGTGGTCAAGGGTGACGACCTGGTGGTCGCTACGCATGGCCGGTCGTTCTGGATCCTCGACGACCTCTCGCCGCTGCGCCAGTGGACCGTCGCGACTCCAAACGCCGACGCCCATCTCTACGCCCCGCGGATCGCCTACCGCACGCGTGCCGGCCACATCACCCTCCGTGGGCGTCCCTACGGCGAAAACCCGCCCGCCGGCGCCGTTTTCTACTACGCGCTGAAGGCTGCGCTCAAGGAGAACGAGGAGATCACGATGGAAATCCTCGATGCGCAAGGCCGCCTGGTCCGCAAGCTCACCAGCCGCGAAAAGCGTGACCCCGAGGCCCCGCCCGAGTGGCCCGACCAGGAGAAGCCGCAGGAGCTGCTGCCGGCCGGGGCGGGCCTGAACCGGTTCGTCTGGGACTTGCGCTATGAGCGCGCGCCGAGGATCCCGGGTTATTCCACCGGAGAGTACGACGACGGGTTCCGCGGTCCGCTGGCCCTGCCGGGGAGATACACCGTGCGGCTGACGGCCGGCGGAAAAACCGCCGAGGCGCCGCTCGAGGTCGCCCTCGACCCCCGCGTCAAAACCCCGCAGGCCGATCTCGAAAAGCAGCTCGAGCTGCGGGTCAAAATCGGGCAGCGGCTGACGCAGATCAATGACACCGTAAACCAGATCCGCGACCTGCGCGCCCAGCTCAAAGCGCTCCGCAAGCGATTATCCGGCGACGCTGCGCGCACCGAGCTGCTTGCCGCGGCCGATGAGCTGGACAAGAAGACGACTCCGATTGAAGAGGCGCTCATCCAGCCGAGGCTGAAGAGCACCCAGGACTCGCTCAACTACCCGCTGAGGCTCGATGGCAAGCTCGCCGTGCTGGCCGGCGTAGTCGAAAGCGCCGATACCCCGCCCACGCAGCAGTCCTATGAGCTGTTCGACGCGCTCAGCCGGCAGGTGGAAGCGCAGCTTGCGCGGTGGGGCGAGATCGCTTCCAAGGATCTTCCCGCGCTGAACGAACGCATGCAGAAGGAAAGCGTGCCGCTGATCTGGTTGGCTCCGGCGGGCCGGGCCGCGACGCCCGGCGGAGCGCCGCGCTAGTGTCGCGTCTCAAAAAAGGTTGCAAAGTCCTGGCTTGCAAATCGTTGTAGGGGCGCTGCTTGCTGCGCCCAGATTCTGTGACGTATTTAAGGGGCGCGACACTAGACGGATGGCAGACACTCCGCCCCGGCGCGCATGGACGAGGAATGCCCGGGCTAAGCCTTGCGGAGCGATTCGATTGCTTTGGCCCAGTGCGAGAGGTGGTTCAGCGAAGTGGTATGCGTGCGGTCGAGATCGAGCGGCGTCACCGAGACTGCTCCGGCATAGACGGCGGCGTAGTCGGTATCCGGCTCGATGCCTTCAGTGAGCTGCTGCTCGTGCAGCCAGAAGTAGCTGCGGCCGCGGGGGTCCACGCCCTCCTGCAGCAGGTTGCGGGTAATTTTCTGTGACTGCCGGGTGAACCGCACGCCACCTGTCCACGGCAGCGGCACGTTGACGTTCAGCAGCACGCCCTTCGGCAGCCCTTCTGCCAGAATAAGCTGCGCCAGAGCCCGCGCAAACTGCCCCGCTTCGGTGTACTCGAACCCCTTGCCGCGGTGCGCCACCGAAATGGCGAACGCCGGCACGTGGTTGATTGTCGCCTCCATTGCCGCGCCCACCGTGCCGGAATAATAAACGTTTTCGCCCATGTTCCCGCCGCGGTTGATGCCGGAGATGACCAGGTCCGGCGGCTCGGGGAGAAGTTTATTGAGCGCCAGGATCATCGCGTCGGTCGGCGTGCCCTCGACCGCCCATTCGCGCTCGCCCACCTTCTCGCAGAAGATCGGCTGCCGCAAGGTGAGCGACTGCGCCGAAGCGCTGCGTTCGTGGCTGGGCGCCACCACGCTGAGGGTCCCCAGTCCGGCCAGGGCCTCGACAAGGGCGCGCAAGCCCTCGGCGTAGATGCCGTCGTCGTTGGTAATCAGAATGTTCGCCATTTGCTGCAAGCCAGGGAAGGAGCCAGTCGCTTCGCCTTCCGTTGGGGTCCGTGGCGGGAGGCTTCCTCGGAGGCGTCCAAAAAAATGGTCGGGACGACTGGATTTGAACCAGCGACCTCACGCACCCCAAGCGTGCGCGCTACCAGGCTGCGCCACGTCCCGACCGCGCCAACTCAGTTTTGAACCGGCTGTACGGCACTGCCGCGACACGTAAGCGTATCATCCGCGTTCGAGCAGCGTCAACAATGCCCGCAGCGCGTCCCGCAAATCGAGCAACACTCTGCGGCTGATGGTGGGCGAGGGATCTTCCTGCGCCCGCGAATCACCGTGCGTCTCGCTGCCGTTGCCGCCCTGTTCCCGCAGGTGCCGGCGGGCGCCGGCAATGGTGAAGCCTTCGTCGTAGAGCAGGCGCTTGATCTTCAGCACGGTTTCGATGTCCTGGCGGCGGTAGAGCCGGTGGCCCTTGGGGCTTTTCACCGGCTGGAGCATCGGGAATTCGGTCTCCCAGTAGCGCAGCACGAAGGTCTTGGTGGCGGTCAGCCGGCTCACTTCGCCGATGCGGAAAAAGCTCTTCTCGGGGATCTCGGAAGCGCGCTCGCGGTCGCCTGGCACCGGTGATGAGTCTTGCGGAAACATCTCTCGCCCCTATCCTATGCCGATTCCTCGGCGTGTCAACGTGCCCCTCTGGGCTCGGATCGGGTCGCGACCCCCCGAGTGCTACATTATGACTGGATCAAAAACGGGGGGCAGGTCAACAGCGCGCCCGTAGCTCAGTCGGATAGAGCGTCTGCCTTCTAAGCCCAAGAGTCCGTTCCGGCGGCTCTATCCTTTACTGTGCTGTCTCAATGTTTTCAACAATTTGGGGAATCTGCTTCTCGCTCAAAGCTAACCCCAACTGTTCGAATGGAATGGGTTTCTGGCACAATTCTGGCACAGACCAAGAGCGCTGCATCTCGCAAGAAGGACGACGTACTGCAGTCCCGGAAGAAGGTCGGATTCGTCCTCACGGCAATCTAACGTCTTCCGCTTCCGCTGGAGATAGAGCCGCTGCCTGTACCTCTTTTTCTCTTGGTTATCTGAGCTGGCGGCGCTGCAGTCTGCGGTATCTGCTCCACGGGTTCCGCTTCGACTTCCTGTTTGTGTGTACTAACGTTTTTTTGCTTTCGCCGGCAATGGATCTCAATCCAGGCGAAAAAGCCGAAATAAACTACTGTTAGTGCCAATACAAAAATCGTTGCCGCATCCCAGATAATCATTCTAGTCCTCCTAAGAAATACGTGGAGTTGAAACCACGGCAGATCAGTCCCGCCGGACGACTAGATTTTTCGGAATGGGCCAGAAGCCTCAAAGACTTCTGGCCAGCTTTGGTTGGCAACGCCCCGTGGGCGGAGCTCAGCCCCGTTGCAAGCGATCCGTCGAGGGCGAAGGGGCAGGCTTTCTACTTTCTCTGTACGCCGAGCAGATGCAGGAGATCCTGTGCGAGAGGAGCGGAGAAACCAGTGGAAGAGAATTCCTTGGGGCTCATGCCTGAGACGAATCTGCGGAATGCCAATTCCGTTCTTTCGCCGAGATTCGCGGGCACCAGAGATGCTTGTGGAGACACGCTGCGTATACACACGGCTATTTCATGCTTGTTGGAGACATCCTCGTCGGAGTCGGCGGGCAGCGACATGCTAATTCCCGGGCCCGCCAGGCACAACAAAACAGCCAGACTGAACAGAATCCGTAGTTTGCGGCGACTCATTCCCACGGCATTAAGCTAATCGTTTCTGTCTTCTCTAGCGCTCTCCTGAATGAATACGAAATCCCCTGGCAGAAGGTTTCATCGAGATGATCTGTCTCCGCTAGAAATCAAGCGCCTGCAACCACCCCCTGAAGCTAACTTCCTGGCGAGGGGCGGCAAGTTTACATTGGCCTGGGGCGCGCCTTGCGCGGAAATCGCGCCCGAACGGCGCACCTGCAACCGCTGTGGGCGGACGATTCTTGCCGGAGCGCGAGCCAATCTTGATACGATACCACGGCCGAGCGAAAGAGATGACCGCAGACTCCACGATTTATCGTGACTTGGCCTACGTCTTCGTTGCTGCGGTGCTGGGCGGCTTCCTGGCGCGAAAGCTCCGCCAGCCGCTCATCCTCGGCTATGTACTTGGTGGAATCCTCATCGGTCCATTCACACCCGGCCCCACCGTCTCCGAAATACGCGTCCTCGAACTTTTTGCCGAGATCGGAGTGATCTTGCTCATGTACTCGATCGGCTTAGAGTTCTCGTTCCGCGACCTCCTGCGGGTGAAGTGGGTTGCCCTGGTAGGGGGGCCCCTCGGGATCTTGGTCTCCATCGGATTAAGCATGGCTGTCGGAAACCGGATCGGGTGGACGACATCCCAGGGCATCGCCGTCGGCGCCATCGTGTCTGTCGCGAGTACGATGGTTCTGTCCCGCTTCCTGATTGATCGAGGTGAACTACACTCCCCGCACGGCCGGGTGATGATCGGCATCACGCTGGTGGAAGACTTTGCCGTCGTGATGCTGACGATCCTGCTGCCCGCACTAGGAAGCCTCACGGGAAGCCGATTCTTCGGCGTCGGTCTTGCGCTCGGCAAATCCCTTCTGATTTTGGCGCTCCTCGCCTTTATCGCTTCTAAGATGGTTCCACGCCTAATGGCGCAAGTGGCGCGGACCCGCAATCAGGAACTCTATCTTCTGGTGGCGCTGGCTCTCGGATTCGCGACCGCTGCCGTAACCCAGGCACTTGGGCTATCGCTAGCGCTGGGGGCCTTCCTGGCCGGAATGGTGATCAGTGAGTCTCCATATGCGCACCAAACATTTGCCCAGTTGCTTCCGCTGCGAGATGCCTTCGTGGCTCTGTTCTTCGTGACCATTGGGGCGCTGATCAATCCCCGAGCGTTGATTTCTGACCCGTTGCTTCTCGGCGTAATCGTCGCCTTGATCGTCCTGGGCAAGTTCGTGATCTGGACCGTGGTAGCGCGCCTTTTTCGCTATCCGATCTGGACCGCAGTCCTGGTCGGAGCGGGCCTGACGCAGATCGGTGAGTTCTCGTACATCTTGGTTCAGGTTGCTCGCAAGTCAGGGCTGGTTGGGAATGATGTCTACAATGCTGTGCTGGCTGCATCGCTTTTAACGATCCTTTTAAATGCCCTTCTGATGCGCATGGTGCCGGAGTGGATAGGGCGACACCGTCTGATTCAGGAAACCCGGGCACTGACCCCGGCACACGAGCCGAAGAGTCTGAATGACCACGTCGTGGTTTGCGGATTTGGCCGCGTGGGCGGCGCTCTTGGAGCGGCGCTGGACGCGTTTGAGGTACCGTATGTTGTCATCGAGATCGATCCCGACATTGTAGATGCGCTGCGGGAGCGCGGCATTCCCTCTCTGTTTGGAGATTCCGTTCACGCGAACATCTTGAAGGAGGCAGGCATCGAAAGATGCAGGCTGGTGGTCGTCACGCTGCCCGAGACGGATTGGGCAGTTTTAGCCGTTCGCAATGTAAGAGGCTTAAACGCGGAGGTCTCGATCCTGGCCAGAGCCCACAGGCCGCGGGGACGAGAGGAACTGCTCAAGGCTGGCGCAACCGAAGTGATTCAGCCCGAGTTCGAAGCCTCCGTCAGTCTGATTCAGCACTCACTGGACCGGTTGGATGTGCCGCTGCAGAGTACGCTAAGTTACTTGGAGGGTTTCAGAGAGGGCATGGAAACGACGGACGACCGGAAAAGGTGATCCCCTCGCGGACTGGAGGAACCTATGAGCATCATCCATGCTGTTGCTGCTATAGGCGCATCAAATGCTCTCGTCCGTGAATACCCGTGCTGCCGGGTGCCGCGCCCTTGTGGTTTTCAAGGGTGCGGGTTCTTCTTCGATGCGTAACCCTTTGCGGCGCCATTACGGACGCGGACACTTCGTCACCTTCAGTGGTTACCGCCGGCGCGTCCCGCCAAATCATCCTAGCCGACGTGCCCCGCTCTTTTCGAATGCTCTCTTTTTCAAGTGCAGAAAATGCGCAAAACGCGCAGTTTCCCATTGACATATCATCACTGCTAAGGTAACATGTGCTGCAAAGTTCGTTCTGTGCGTCCCGAACGCGGTTGCGGGGTGCGGTCTAAGCATCCCGGATGGGGTTGCGGGACCCGCCAACAGGTTTGCAGGATTCGATCCACTTTGAACTCTCAACGCTCAATTGCGAACTGCGCCCCGGCCATGTCTGCGCTCGCCAACCCGATGCTCCCACGGACCGGCCATACCTCCGGGCCGGCCGGTTCTGCTCCGAATCTCCCCTTTGCCTTTTACCTTTTACATTTTGCCTTTTGCATTTTCCCATTCGCCTCCCTTCCTCTCTGCCTCAACCTCGGCGTCGCTCCTTCACCCGTTGCAGGAAGCGAATCGGCGTGCCGGGGAAATCAAATTTGTCGCGGAGCTGGTTTTCCAGAAAGCGCTCGTAGCTGAAGTGCAGCCGCCGGGCCTGGTTGGTGAACAGCACGAACGTCGGCGGCGCGGTGGACGCCTGGGTCATGTAATAGATCTTCATCTTGCGGCCGGCGGGAGATGTTCCGCGGTCGAGGTCCACGCCCGCCAGCCAGCGGTTCAGCTCGCCGGTGGAGATCCGCCGCCGGCGCGCCTCCGCCACCTGGTCAATCAATCCGAAAAGTTTGCCCATGCGCTCGCCGGTGAGCGCCGAGAGAAAGACCACCGGCGCGTAATCCAGGAATTTGAGCCGCGCCCGCACGATGCGTTCGTATTCGTAGAGCAGCCGGCCGGGGTCCAGTCTGCTTTTGCCGCCCTTCGCTTCTCGCGCTGCCTTCTTCCCGGCGGCTTCGAGCGCCAGGTCCCACTTGTTCATCACCACGATCACCGACCGGCCCGACTGCTGCGTGTAACTGCCGATGGTGGCGTCGCCCGAGGTGACGCCCTGCTCGGCATCCACCACCAGCAAGGCCACCTCGGCGCGCTCCAGATTCTTCCGCGCCATGACTACGCTCAATTTCTCCGCGACCAGCTTGGTTTTCCCCTTGCGGCGGATCCCCGCGGTGTCAATGAGGCGGTAGACCTTATCGCCGCGGCGCAGCAAGGTGTCCACCGCATCGCGGGTGGTGCCGGGCTCGGGCGAAACGATGGCGCGCTCGGCGCCCACCAGCCGGTTGAGCAGCGTGGACTTGCCAACGTTGGGCCGTCCGATGATGGCGACGTCCACAGCGACTTCGGCGGCCGCGTCTTCGCGGTCGGGAAAGCTGCGCGTTACCTCGTCGAGCAGCTCATCCACGCCCAGGCCGTGCTCGGCGGAAACAGGGAAGACCGCCGTGCCCAGCTCGTAGAATGCCGCCGCGAGCGCCTCCTGCCGCCCGGTGTCCACCTTGTTCGCCGCAATCAGCAGCGGCTTACCTGTCCGCCGGAGCAGCCGCGCCAGCTCGGCATCGAGCGGCGTTACTCCAGTCCGAGCATCCACCACCAGCACGAGCTGCGCCGCGTCTCGGATGGCCACTTGCGCCTGGCGGAGTATTTCCCGCGGAAGCGCTGCCTTCTCGTCCGGCACCAGGCCGCCCGTATCCACCACCTCGAAGGCGCGCCCGGACCAGTTGGCGCTGCCGTAGATGCGGTCGCGGGTGATGCCGGGCTCGTCGGTGACAATCGAGCGCCGGCTGCCGGTCAGCCGGTTGAACAGCGTGGACTTGCCCACGTTCGGACGCCCGACAATCGCTACCAATGGCATCTTGATGGTCATGGTGGTCGCTTCAGGGGCTTCGCCGGGGCTTCGCAAGAGCAAACACTCTACCCCAGAGGCCACGCCAAAAGAAGCCGCCCCGCAAGTACGCCGGCTGACGCAGAACGCATGCCGTATTCCCTCCTGATTTGCTACATTGCTTGCCGCCTGGAGTCGGGTCTGCGGCCCAGGCGCGGGAAACTTGTTATTTTCCGTCGAGGATGTAAGTTTTTCGCGGAGCGCTGCGTATCACATGTTGGAGACGCCGAAGCGGCCTGGGGGAATGGATGCTGCGGACCTTTCCGCGACGATCTCGCGGGCGCGAGGGGGAAACCCCGACGCCTGGGGCGAGTTGTATCGCCACTATGGCGCGCCGATCTTCCGCTTTTGCCGCCGGGCGCTGCCTTCGCGCGAAGACGCCGAGGACGCGACCATGGAGATTTTCTTGAAGCTTCGGGAGAAACTCGGCCAGTACGACTCCAGCCGCCCGTTCACCGCCTGGCTGTACAAGGTCGCGGCAAACCACTGCTGGGACATCCTGCGGCGGCGGCGCATACGGCAGGACCTGGAAACCGGCGAAGTGGAGAATCTCCCCCTTGAGCACCCCGATCCGGGCCAGCTCGAGCGTCTGGTGGAGCAGCGGACCAGCCAGGAAGTGCGCGCCGCGCTCGCCCGCATGCCGGCGCGCGCCCGTATGGCCCTGGTGCTGCGCTACTACGCCGAAATGAGCTACGACGAGATCGCCGAATCCCTGGGCGTGCGCCGCGCCTTTGTCGGGGTGGTGCTGCTGCGCGCCCGCCACCAGTTGCGCGAGGGTCTCGGCCAGCGCGGCGCCGCGGGCCGGGCTGCAAGGGGAGCCCCATGACGCACTTCGACGAGATGACCTGCCTGCTCTATCTCGAGGGACAGCTCGAGCGCCCGCGGGCGCTTGAGCTGTCCTCGCACACCCAGGGCTGCGCCGAATGCCGGGCGCTGCTGCGCGCGCTGGAAGGCGAATCGCGCCTGCTAGCGCGGGCGCTGGTTGAAGAGGACGAAGCGGTGCCCGCCCGCCTGCTGGCGCCGCCGGCGCGCGAAGCAACGCCCTGGGCCTGGATCGTTTCCTTCGGCTTGGCCGCTGCGGGGGCGTACACGCTTTGGACCGGCATTGTGGAGCCCTGGCGGCAGCAACTCAGCCAGGCTGGGTTCGGCGAAAGCAATCTGTTGACCCTGCTCTTCTTCCGAGGAGCTTTCTGGAAAGGATGGGGATCCATGGCAAACGCCGTGCAGTTTCTTGCGTTAACCACTCTGGGGATTCTGGTGTTCGGCCTGCTGCGCCGCACCTGGCGCCGCTGGACCACGATCGCCATGGTGATGGGCGCTGTCGCGGTTGCGCTCGCTCTGCCGCCGTCGGCCGCCGCCGCGGAGTACAGAAAGGCGCAGACTTTCGTTCTGGCGAAGGACGAAGTGGTCAAAAACGACCTGATCGTGACGGGTGGAACGATCCGCATTGACGGCACGGTCGAGGGCGACTTGATCTTCTTCGGTGAGACCGTCGAGGTGAACGGGCACGTCACCGGCGACGTCATCGGCTTCGGCAAAGTGTTCGAGCTCGACGGCAAGGTGGATGGAAACGTGCGCGCCTTCGTCAACTCTCTGTGGCTCCGTGGGTTCGTGGCGAAAAACGTCAGCATCTTTGCCGAGAACGTAGGCTTCAAGGAAAAATCATCGGTAGGCGGTGGTGCGATGTTGTTCGCTGCTCACGCCGCTCTCGAAGGTCGGCTCGGCCGCGATTTGATGGGCTTCATCGGGAAGACCATGTTAAACGGTTACATTGGCGGGAACGCGACGCTGCACAGCGACCACCTCAGCATCGGTTCGTCAGCCGAGATTGCCGGCAAGACGAGATATATGGGCGGGCACCAGCCCGAGGTCTCCCCGCAGGCCAAGCTCTCCAGTCCCCTCGAAACCACGATCAAGAAACCCGGCCGCTCATACTCCAGACCGCGCTATTTCCTGAAGCAGGCGCTGTCCTGGGGAGCCGCCTTTCTTTTCGGCTTGATCCTCGTGCTGCTGATGCCGCGATTCTTCGCGGACGTGGTGCGCTCGAGCCGCGAATACGTGGTCGCTCCTCTGCTCGGCATCGCGACACTGGTCGGGGTACCCTTCCTGGCCATCATCGCCTGCATCACGATCGTGGGGCTGGCCGTGGGCATCGGCAGCGTGCTGATCTGGATTGTGACCCTCTATGCGGCGCAGACTTTTGTCGGCGCCTGGCTGGGCGAGCGCCTGATGGGTCCGCCGGCCGGCACGAGCGCGGTCGTCGGCCGGCTGGCGGTGGGGCTGGTCGTGTTCAAGATTGCGGGCATGCTGCCCTATGTCGGCGTCTGCGTGAGGTTTCTTGTGTTGATCTGGGGCCTGGGTGCACTCACTCTGACGCTCTACCGGCGCGCGCAGTCGCTCCCGGCGCCGGCGGGAGCCGGGCAAGCCGTAGTGTAGCCGAAACCTTCGCTGCTAAAAAAAACCATCGGGCCGGATGGAATTCCTCCAGCCGGCCCGAAGTTTCTTCCAAACCAAGCTGCGTCAGGAGCGCTTGCGAACTTTTTTCGCGACCAGGATGGGATTCGGTATGGCTTCAAACAGCAGCCCCTCGAGCGACACGCTGTTGCCGTCGGCGAGCCCGCTGGTGTCCGTGACGCCTTCAAAGATAGTCTGCGGGGATGTCTGCACCTGGATCTGCGCGACCCCGGCGCTGGTGAACACGCTGGGCAGGCTGCCCACATTGAAAATGCTGAAGGCTGGCGCCCCTGCGACATTCGCCGTGAACCGGGAAAACCGCAGGCGCACGCGATTGGTCGCCACCACAATCGGCGGCCCAACCGCCAGCGTGCGCACCCGCACCTCGACCTCCTGGCCCGGCAGCAACTGTGCAGTGTCGGTTGCGGCCTCGAACCCGGCTTGCAGCCCGGCCGGCACGGTCAGGCCGTCCGTATCCACCTGAAAGCTGGTGCTTGCCTGCAGCGTCACGGTGATCGGGTTCCCCACGCTCACGCCGGCCACAGGGCGAAGCTGACTGAGGACAACCATCTTGAACTGCGTGGAGGAATCGACCGAGGTGATCACACCCTCGAGTTCGTCGTCCGCCGCCGCGTCCTCCAGCTCAATCACCTTGGCCAGGAAGGTGCCGACCGGAAGCAGGCGAAGATCCACCTTGACGACCTGGCCGTTCGTGACGCAGGTGAAGTTATTGGCTGGGCAGGTTGTGAAGTCCAGGAATCCCGTGGTGCCGTCCACGCTGACCGTGAAGTTGCCAAGCGTCGTCTGCAAGTTGAACTTGTTATTGATCGCGTCTTTGTTGGCGACGATGCCCATCAGGTCATCGAACTCATCGAGCTGCCCGGGCGGGCGCCCCGGCAGCGGGAGCTGCGCAATGCTGTACCCCGAGGCCGTGGTGAAACTCACCGCCAGCGAGCCGTTGATCAGGTTGTTCAGGTTGACGTCCACCTGCAGGCCCGTCGGACTGTTCGCCGCCACCACGAGAGGCGGCACGAGATTGAGAGTCACCGTCCCCGCCGCGGCAGGCTTGATCTCGCACACCGTGCCGGTCAGGCAAGTCACCCCCGCGACGGTGATCGTCGCGCCGGTGTCGTTCTTGAAGGTGAGGTCCGGATTGGCCAGGCTGAGATCAATGGTCGTGTAGGTGCCCGGCGCGACGTTGACGGTGCTGATGAACAGCGATCCGGTTTGCAGGCGCGTGATCTCTACCAGCGTGGGGATGAGGATCAGCGATTGGTCGTTCGGCTTCAAGACCGCAGCGGTAAACAGGGCCTGAAACGCCTCTAGGGACACGTTTGCCGGGGGCGCGTCGGTCATCGTCAAGCTGACCGGGCCGGTCGTCGCCGGCGGCGGGCCGGGGTTCTTGCTGCCGCTGCAACCCGCGACCAGAACGACAATCAGCAGCCCGATGAGCGCATACTGGCGAAACCCTTGCATCCGACACCCCCACGCTGGGCAGAATTCGCTAGCCCATTCATGAGAAACCCTCGAAGAGCCCAAGATTGCAGGTCATCATCGCTTCTTACTCCGCAAATCTAACGCATCTGAGGATGCTCCAGCGGACAAAAAGTCCGTCCGTTGTTGGATGATTACTCCAAGGGTAAGTCCGGGCGCTAGCGCCTAGCGTCCGCGCCGCCCCTACAAGGCGGGAGGCTGAGGAAGCACGAGCGGCGTCCGCTATGGCGGACGCCGCTCGTGAGACCAACCCACTGACTTGGCGCAGGAAGAACAGCCGGTTCGTTACTGCGCGGCGACGCGCAGCACCATCCGCGTGCCGCTATCCAGGTGCACGTTCTTCGTCGAGGAGACGATCAACGAGCCCTGCGTGGCGCTGGACACGTCCGAGTTCAGCGCCAGCCCTTGCAGGCCGATTACCCCGGTGCTGGACGAAGTCAGCGCCGCGGCAGCACCGCGCCCCGCTGCTCCGGTCGTCGAGGCGGCCGTATTGGCCGTTGCACCGACAGCACCCGTTGCGGTGCTTCCCGCCGCGCCTGCGGTACTCGTCACCGCGCCGGCAGTTGAGCCGACCGTGGATCCAACGCCACCCACCATGCCGCCGCCGGAACTACCTGCACGGCCCGAGCCCGCCGCAGAGTCCATCGTATCGGCGGCACCGACCGGAGTAGAAGCAGAGGCCTCCGCCGCTGCCAGCGCCTGGATCACCACATGGAGGGGCACCTCCTGGCCATTCTTCAGGACCGCCCGGTCAAACACGATGCCCAGGGCCGACTGCGACTCGCCCTTGGCCTTCGCTTTGGCCTGCGTGACGTGGCCGACCAGCCTGCTGCCCTTGGGGATGACTACCTGTCCATCCGACTTTACCGCCTGCGTTGTGCGGGCAACAACTTGGTCACCTTCTTTGTTCTTGCGGGCATCCACCGCACTCGACAGCGCGGCCTCGATCGTGGTTCCGGTTGACAGGTTGACAGAGTTCTGTCCCGCCTGGGCCGAAGTGGAACTGGACGCCGAGGACGACGCGCTGCCGGAGGCCTTGGTGCCCGAACTCTTCTTGGGTGATTGCTCGCTCGATGGCTTCTGACCCTGTGGCTCATCGGACGTTTTGCTCGGAGGGGCTTGCGCAGGGGCGCTCCAAGCCATCAGCATGCTCGCCAAAAATAACAGCCAAGCTCTTTTCATGGTAGACGACCCTCCTCAATGCGAGTTGGCTCCTGGACATGGCAGGAGCCCTCAGGTCTCGATGTCCCTCAGAGTACGACCTGGAAAGCGCAAGCGTGTTTCCAAAGCCTAACTCCTGTATTCACAACTGCTTAGTACGACGTAGGGCCTGAATGCGGGGTCTGATTGAAGGGCGAAAAGTAACGGAGCAAGGAAAAAAATACAGGCCAGGTACTAGTATCTGTTAGCAGCTCGGTTGGAGCTGAAATAGGCCTGGTCCCGCTGTTGAGTCATTCAAACGATTCCCAGGCTGCGGCCCACCTGGGCAAGGGTTTCGCCAGCCCGCTCGAGCTCGGCCCGCTTGTGGGTCGCGCTGACAATGGTGCGGAGCCGCGCTTTGCCCTCGGGAACCGTAGGGTAGCCCACTGCCGGGGCATAAACGCCCGCGTCAAACAACCGCCGCGAGAATTCAAACGCCCGGGCGGCATCGCCCACCAGGACCGGCGTGATGGGCGTCTCGCTCGCGCCGGTGTTGAAGCCGAGCTTTTTCAGCCGCCGCTTGAAGAATTTCGTGTTCGCCCAAAGTCTTTTGATGAGCCGCTCGCCTTCAGGCGAATCGAGCAGCGCAAAAGCTGCCTGGCAGGTGGCGGCGACCGAAGGCGGATGCGAAGTGGAGAACACAAACGGCCGGGCGCGGTGATAGAGAAAGTCGATCAATTCGCGAGAGCCACAGACGTAGCCGCCCATTGCGCCGATGGCCTTGCTGAGCGTGCCCACCTGAATGTCCACCCGGCCGTGGCATCCCAGATGGTCCACGGTCCCGCGCCCGCCGCGGCCCAGCACGCCGGAGGAATGCGCATCGTCCACCATCATGATGCAGTTGTATTTCTCAGCGAGGTCGCAGAGTTGCGGCAGCGGAGCGATGTCGCCGTCCATGGAGAAAACGCCGTCGGTGATCAGCAGCTTGTGGCCCGCCCAGTTCGAGGTCTCCTGGCAGATGCGTTCGCAGTCGGCGAGGTCCTTGTGCTTGAACACCCGGATGGTGGCCTTCGAGAGTCGGCAGCCGTCAATAATCGAGGCGTGATTCAGCTCGTCGGAGATGATCAGGTCGTCCTTGCCGAGGATGGCGGCGACTGTCCCGGCATTCGCGGTGAAGCCCGACTGGAAGACCACGCAGGCCTCCGTCTGTTTAAAGCGTGCAATCTGTTCCTCGAGCTCCATGTGGATCTTCATCGTTCCGGCGATGCTGCGCACCGCCCCGGCTCCCACTCCCCACCGGCGAATGGCCGCGAGCGCGGCGCGGCGCAGGGCGCGGTGCGTGGTCAATCCCAGGTAGTTGTTCGCGCTGAGGTTGATCACCTCTTTGCCGTCAAAGCTTGCGACTGGCTTCTGCTCGCCATCGAGCACGCGTAGGCGGTAATGGAGCCCTTTAGCCTCCAGGTCCTCCAGTTGGTCGTGCAGGTAAGAGAGCTGATGGCGCGTGGCGGTGGTCATGCTTCCTCCTCAGGCTCTTGTGCTGGCCATTCTGAGCGAAGTCCGCCCTCGGCGGACTCGACATGACACAGAATCGTGCGTCATCAGCGCGGGGTGCCGTTCGGATAAAAAAGAATTTTGCCTACCAGCCCGCCTTGCATCATGGAGAAAGCGTCGGCGAACCGATCAAGCCCGAGCCGCTCGCCGAACAGCGGTTCCAGATTCAGCCGGCCGGCCTTGATGAGCGCGGTCATTTGCAGCCACGTCCGAAACATCCTCCGGCCATAGATGCCCTGGATGGTGGCGCCCTTGAAAATCACGTCGTTGACCAGGTCAATCGTCACTGGCTGCGACGGAATGCCCAGCAAGGAAGCCCTCCCGCCGGCGCGCAGCATCCGGAGACCTTGCTGGATGGCCGTGGGATGCCCGCTCATCTCCAGTAAGACGTCCACCCCGACGCCTCCAGTGGCCTGGCGCACCCACTCCACAACATCCGTCTCCGCAGGATTGAGCGCCTCGGTGGCGCCCATGCGCAGCGCAAGGGCCCTTCGATGAGGATTCACTTCGGTGGCAAACACGGTCGAGCAGCCGCAGGCTTTGGCCGCCGCGATGGCCATCAAGCCGATCGGTCCGCAGCCGGTCACGGCGACAGTCTGCCCGACTATTTCGCCGGACAGCACCGTGTGCACGGCGTTGCCCAGCGGGTCGAGGATGGCTGCGTAGTGCTCGGGAATGGCTGGGTCCACCTTCCAGATGTTGCTGGCAGGGATGCGCACAAACTCGGCAAAGCAGCCGTCCAGGTCGATGCCGATGATCCGCAGGCTTTGGCAAAGGTGAAGCTGGCCGACGCGGCACTGATGGCAGTGACCGCAATTCAGGTGCATCTCTGCGCTGACGAAGTCCCCCGGGGTCACCGCGGTAACTTCTTCGCCGACTCGCTCGACGGTGCCGCAGAACTCGTGGCCGAATGTGACCGGCGGCTTGATGCGCGAGGCCGACCAGGGGTCCCAAGCGTAAATGTGCAGATCAGTGCCGCAGATCGAAGCGGCCCGGACGCGCACCAGCACGTCCGTGGGACCGATGGTGGGGATGGGAACGGCCTCGAGTTGCGCGCCCCGCTCGGGGCGCATCTTGCGCAGGGCCTTCATTGTTGCGGTCGGCATCACGGGTTCTCGGCGCCCGCCGAGACCGCGATGTTAACATACGGCCCACCGGGCCGGAAGCCGCATCGAAAACAGACGACGCGTTGCGGGCGTTCCGCTACAATCGCCCCGCACAGAAAAACCGAGGCCGGCGTCAAACGACAAGGAGAGACTCCTTGGGCATTGGACAACGCTTGCAGGAAATTCGCGAGGGCTTCGAGCCTGCCTTCTGGGTCGCGAACGGGACCGAGCTCTTCGAGCGGCTTTCCTATTACGGAGTCTACGCCGTTCTGGCCATTTATCTCCACGAGACCCTGAGCTTGACCGAAGCCCGCGCCGGCGATCTGATCGGGTTCTTTGGCGGGGTGGTGTGGTTCTTGCCGATCTTCGGCGGCGCGTTGGCCGACCGCTTCGGCTTCCGTCGCTCGCTGGCCTTCGCCTATCTGGTCCTTGCGTTGGGCTACTTCCTGCTCGGGTCGCTCGGGGCGACCTGGATGGCGCCGCTCCGCGACCGGATTCCGCTCGATAGACTGGTGCTGCTGATCCTCATCGTTCCCGCTCTGGGCCCGGCCATCGTCAAGCCATGCATCGTGGGCACCACGGCGCGCACCTCAAAAGAAAATGTCCGGTCGATCGGCTATTCGATCTACTACACGCTGGTGAACGTCGGCGGCACGCTGGGGCCGTTCATGGCATTCCTGGTGCGGCGCACCATCGGCATCGAAAACGTCTTCCGTGTGGCCGCCCTGAGCGTCTTCCTGATGTTCTTTGCTGTTCTGCTATTCTTTCGTGAGCCCACCCGCTCGGGCGAGCAGGCGGTCAGCAGCGTTGCGCAGGCACTCCGGAACTTTTTCCTCGTGCTGCGCAACGGCCGGTTCATGCTCTTCCTGGTGATTTTCTCGGGCTTCTGGGTGGTTTTCTGGCAGGAGTTCATCGCGCTGCCGCTGTTCGTCCGCGGATATGTTGATCCAAACGCCGACATCGACCTGATCCTGATCACCGATGCCGCCACCGTAATCGCTTTGCAACTCGCGGTGAGCTACTTGACGCGCAAGATCCCGGCATTTCGGGCGATGACGCTGGGCTTCCTCATCACCAGTTGTGCCTGGCTGATTCTGGCTTTCCATCCGTCCGTGCTGACCGCAGTGCTGGCGCTGGTGGTGGTTGCGCTGGGGGAGATCACCCAACAGCCGCGGTTCTATGAATACGTCTCCCGGCTGGCGCCTCCCGGCCAGCAGGGCACCTACATGGGCTTTTCCTTCCTGCCCATTGCCATCGGGAATTTGATCGCCGGCGTGATCGGCGGCCGCCTGGTGCATTATTTCGGGGCCGTGCAACACCAGCCCCAGCGCGTTTGGTGGGTGATCTCCGCGATCGGCCTTGCCGCCACACTGCTGATGTGGCTCTATGACCGGATTGTGAAACCCGGCGAGACGCCGCCCACTCCAGCTAACCGCCGCGCATAGTTTAGTTGACCTTGCGGCGCAGGTTTTCTAACGCATCGCGGGCGAGTTGGTAGCGCGGCTCCAGGCGCAGTGCGTTCTCGAAGTTTTCTCGGGCGCGGGAGTACATCTCCTTCGCCAGATAGATGCGCCCCAGGTTGAAGTAGGGGAAGTGACGAGGGTCGTAGCGCTTGGCCTCGGTCGCACGCTCCAGCCACGGGATGGCCTCGTCGTAGCGGCGCATCTCGATAAGGTAGGCCCCGATATCGTTATACGGGTTGCCGAAGTCCGGATCAATTTCAATGGCGCGTTTGCACTGCTCAATGGCCCGGTCAATCTTGCCCTGGAAGTGGAACGTCCAGCCAAGAAATGTGTGCGCTTCGGCCGTGGGTTGGACGGCAATCGATTTCTCGTAGAGTTCCACGGCGTGGTCGAAGTCGCCCTCCATCTGCGCCTGGTAGGCTTCCTTCAACAGCTCCCACGCCTGGGCGAGCTTCTCTAGGCTCATGATTTTTCCCTTGGTAACACAGCGCTCCCGGGGTGTCAAACGAACGTGGGCCCGCTGGAAAATCCAGCGGAGAAAAGAGAGAATGGGCTGTCGCGGCTTGGCGAATCGCCTTTTCGGACTGACGGTTTACCGCCCTGCGGACAGCTTCACACCGAAAAATACTCATGCAAGCCTCCCGGCGAAGGAAAAAAGCACTGCTCGCCACCGGCCTGTGCCTGGTCTCCGGAGCGCTTCTGCTCGCGCAAGTGCCCGGAAAAAATGCCAGCGGGCAGAAATCGGCTGGAGGTTCTCCGGCTTCTCCTGCCGAGATCGAGCAGGGCAAGAAACTCTTCAACACCCAATGCGCCATCTGCCATTACAGCGCAAGCCCTGCGAAGAAAATCGGGCCGGGACTCAGGGGCCTCGCCAAGCGCGGCACGTATGCCGACGGCAAGCTGGTGGACGCCTCGCTCCGGGGTTGGATTGAAAACGGCGGCAAGAGCATGCCGGGGTTCAAGGGGGCGCTGAACGCGGAGCAGATCCGCAACCTGGTGGCCTACATGAAAACACTTTAGCAAAGCTCGGGCGCCCTTCGGCTGCGCCCAGGCCGATGCCCGCCGGAGCAAGATCGCCGGGGCGCCGGCGCCACAACCCTCAGGCGCTGCGCGCCGCGGGCTGGTCGAGCAGCACCAGGGCCTGGTCGGTGGTGAGCAGTCGCGCGCCTCGAGCCGTCAATTCTTCGAGCGTGCGTCGCCCGTCCGCCGGGTTGAGCGTCTCAACGGCGTCAGTCACGATGGCCACGCGCCGGCCGCGGTCGAGCAATCCCGAGGCCGCACATCGCACGCAGTATTCTGTCACCACGCCGAAGACAATAAATTCCGCCTCGCGATCCAGCCGCTCGAGCACCGCTTCGGTGTTCGGGTTGTCGAACACATCCAGCGTTTGTTTCTCGAGGACCACCTGCTGGAATTTACCCAGATCCGCCGGCAGCCGGGCGCCTGTCCGGTTCGGAATCAGGTGGAAGTTTTCGGTTAGCGTTTCCGGAATAATCTGCGCTCCGGGCGTGCCGGCGAGGCAGTGCGGCGGCCAGACCTTGAATTCCTCGTCCTCGAGGGTGTGAACGCAGGCGTCAGAGATCAGAAACACACGCCCTTCACGGGCCGCATCCACCAGCCGCCGGAGGTTGGGGATGATTCTCTCGGCGCCCGGCACGTAGAGCTTCCCGCCGGGCAGCATGAAATCGGCCTGGGTGTCCACTTCCCAGAAGACCACTTTCCGCGACACCATTTGGTTCTCCCTCTTCCGATTTAGATGCGCGCGGCGCGCTCGACGCGCTGGCGCATCTCCTCGAGCAGCGTCTTCAGCCGCTGGCTGTAGCGGACCGGGTAGGCGACCGCCGGAGGACCACCCGGGCGTGCGAAAACGATGCGCTCGGGCAGGCGCTGCAGACTCTCGAGGCAATGGTTGCGCACCTCTTCCAGGCTCGTGGGCACTGAGGTGTGCTTGCCACCGCGCATCACCAGCACGAGCAAGGGTTGTGCGCCGGCGAATTGTTCGTCTTCGAGCGCGATGACGTCCTCGGTAAACTTCCCTGCCGCATCGGAAAAGCGAAAGACCTGCTTCCGTCCAGGGTAGGTCACCTTGGCGGCGCTGAATTTTGCGGCGTTGTGGACTTCGCCGCCGCGTTCGACCTCCACGAGCTTGTAGATCACGCCCAGCGTGGGGGCATCCGCCGAAGTCGCCAGCGCGGTGCCCACGCCGAAGGCATCAATGCACGCGCCGGCGTCGAGCAACTCCGTGATGCGATCTTCGTCGAGGTCGCCCGAGACGAAGACCTCGACATCGCGCCAGCCGGCCTGGTCGAGCCGCCAGCGCACCCAGGTGCTGTCGGCGGCCAGCTCGCCGCTATCCAGACGCACGCCGCGGGGCTTGCGGCCCATCGAGATGATCCTCTCTACCGCGGCGCGCACGTCGTAGGTGTCCACCAGCAGGACCGCATGCTCCGGGAAGACGTCGAGGAACCGAAGGAAGGCTTCCTCCTCGTCCTCGTACGCCATGATCCAGGAATGGGCCTGAGTGCCGTAGGTGGGGATGCCGAAGCGGTGCCCGGCCATTACATTGGAGGTGCCCTGGCAGCCGCCGATGTAGGCGGCGCGCGCCGCGAGCACGCCCGATTCAATCCCATGCGCCCTGCGCGTGCCGAACTCAATGACGGGTCGCCCGCGGGCCGCGACGCCTACTCGCACCGCCTTGCTCGCAATCATGGTCTGGAAGTTGAGCGTGGCGAGCAGGTAGGTCTCCACGATCTGCGCCTCAGCGATGGGCGCGGTCACACGCAGCAGCGGCTCGCCGGGAAAAAACGGCGTGCCCTCGGGCATGGCCCAGACTTCACCGGTAAACCGGAATTGCGCCAGGTAGTCGAAGAAGCCGGGCCCGATGTGCCGGAATGCGGGGTGCCCCCGCAGGTAAGAGATCTCTTCGGGGGCGAAGCGGACGTTTTCAAGGAATTCAAGCGCCTGTTCGAGCCCTGCGGCCACCAGGCAGTTGCGCCGCGGAGGAAGCGAGCGAACGAACAGCTCAAAGGTGGCGCGAGCCTCGAACCGGGTCTCGACGTACCCCGCCGCCATGGTCAGCTCGTAGAGGTCGGCGAGCAGCCCCGAATGAGCGTAGTGGTTATCCATCGTCGGTTCGGGCGCCATTATGCCATCCGGCGAGCCGGCGATGCCAGCCGAGGCGTTGCAAGGGCGCACGCCGCTCCCCATCCGGTGGAGAGCCGGGAACGGCTTTTCGCCGGCCAGGCCAAGCAGTGGCGCGCCCTACTTCAGATTTCAGCCGCGATCCCTTCGCAGCGTCAGCCCCCCGTCCACCAGGAGCACCTGCCCGGTCGTGTAGCTGTCTGGTTCGAGGAAAAATCGCACGGCGCGGGCGACGTCCTCCGGGCGACCGAACCGCGATATGACGCCGCTCTCGAGGTACGGGTCATACTTGCCTGCGGTCACACTGGTTTCCGCCATGCCGGCGACCGTGGCACCGGGCGCCACGACGTTGACGCGCACGCGTCGCCACTGCCGGGCCAAGATTCGCGCCGCGTGCACCAGTGCCGCCTTGGGCGCTGCATAGTTCAAGCTCGATTCAAACGCCGCCAGCGCTTGCATCGAGGCCAGCAGCACGATGCTCCCGCCATCGGCGGACTGTTCCATGGCGCTGCCCAGCTCCTTCGCGAGCAGGACCGGTCCCACGTAATTGGCGCGCAGCGACGCTTCCATGGCTGCGGCGTCGAGCGATTCCCACTTCACCCGCGCCGCGTCTCCGGGGAAAATCACAGCGCCCGAGGGCGGCCCGCCCAGCGCCGCGGCGGCGTCCAGGCAGGCGCGGCGCACTTCGGGCAGTGCCACATCGCCTTCGACCAGGCGGAGCGTTGCGTCGAACTGCTTCTCGACCGCCCGACGAAGCGCCTCGGCACGCGGGCGATTGGCCCGGTAGCCCACCACGAGTCGCGCACCTTCTCGCGCCAGCAAAGTCACGGTTGCGGCGCCGAGGCCGCCAGTGCCTCCTGCGACCACGACGATGCGCCCGCGTAGCGCCTGCTCGGGGAATTCGTAGCGGAACTCGCGGTAGCGTTCCGCCAGTTTTTCATCCCAATAGCGCGACGCCATGGTTCACCCGCCTGCTTGCAGAATACGGAAGAGGGCCTGCGACGCCAAGCTGGATGAGCGAAGGGAATAACAAAAAGACAAAACCCTCAAGCTGCGCAGGGCGACTCCCGGCCCGTCCCGAAAAATCAAGTGGACCGCGAACCCGCTACGCGCCCGAGGGCTTCGTCAAAGTAATCCGGTCTGCAGAAAATGATGACCCAACCCGGAGCAGGGCCGCGCACGCCCGGGCAGAATGCGATTCCGCCCGGGATGCCCCCACACCGGGGCAAATGCTCAACGCCGAGCGCGTCTAGCTGAGCACAGCGTCTTTAAAAGCCTTGGCCGCGCGCAGCCGCACGACGGTCTTGGCCTTGATCTTGATCGGCTCGCCGGTCTGCGGGTTGCGGCCCATGCGCGCCTTGCGGTGCGCCTTCACCGCACGGCCCAGCCCGGGGATGACGAACTTGCCCGCGCCGCCCTTGAGCTCTTTCACCGCCAGCTTTAACAGCTCATCGAAGAACGTCGCGGCGGTTTTCTTTGGCGTGCCGAGCTTGCCGGCCAGGTGCGCCACAATCTTGGACTTGCTCAGTGGTTTTGCCATCGAGGTTGATTCTCCTCCTCAGAAGTGGGGTTGCGACTCCCGGGGTCCCAGAGCATCGGGAACAGAAGTCGGGGGCACTATAGCCGCACTGGAGGCCCAACGCAATAGCAAACATCAAAAAAAGCCAGAAAAAATGCGGCTTCCGGAGTCCTGAGCCCCGGAAACCCGCTCCTGAGGCGGCTGTGCGCGGTATCGAAGCGGGAAAAGACAGGGGAGCCGTGCCGTTTTGCTTCCCCGGGTCTGTCCCGGCATTCGCCCGCCCCCCAGGCGGCAGCGGGCTGGCCTGCGAGGAGGGGCCGTTGCGCCTACAGGTCGGCTAAGCCCTGATAAAAATGCGCAATGGACCTGATCCCACCGAAATAGTTCTCGAGCGCCATGTGCTCGTCCGGCGCATGGGCGTTTTCGTCCGGCAGGCCGAAACCCATCAGCACACAGGGCACCTTGAAGGTGTCGTGCATCTGCGTGACAAAGGGGATCGAGCCACCCTCGCGGATGAACACCGCCTTCTTGCCAAAGCCCTGCTCCAGCGCGTGGATGGCTTTCTTGAAAATGGGGTGGGAGTAGGCCGCCGCCCAGGGCTTGCCGCTGCTGAGCAGCTCGAACTTACACGTCACCGTCCGGGGCAGCAGCTTGCGGAGGTGCTTCTCGACCAGCCGGGCGATCTTATCCGGGTCCTGATCGGGCACCAGACGCGTGGAGAACTTGGCGCAGGCCTTTGCCGGGATCACGGTCTTCGAGCCCTCGGCGATGTAGCCGCCCCAGATGCCGTTCAGCTCGAGCGTCGGCCGGCACCAGAGCTGCTCGATGATGGAGTACCCTTTCTCGCCGCACAGCCTCGGCGCCCCAACAGTCTTGCGGAATTCTTTCTCCTCCCATGGGAGCGCGTGGAGCGCCTTGCGCTCGGCGCGGGAGAGCGTGGCCACATCGTCGTAGAAGCCGGGCACGGTGACGCGGAAGTTTTTGTCGTGCAGCTTGGCGAACAGCTCGCAAAGGACAGCGAGCGGATTGGGCACTGCGCCGCCAAACACGCCGGAGTGGAGGTCCTGCGCCGGTCCGGCGATTTCGATCTGGTAGTAGTTCAGTCCGCGGAGGCCGTAGGTGATCGAGGGCACCCCCCGGGTCAGCATCGCCGTGTCGGACACCACCAGGGCGTCGGCCTTCAGGCGCGGCTTGTTTTGCTGGACGAAGTCCCACAGGCTCTCGCTGCCCACTTCCTCTTCGCCCTCGATGACAATCTTTACGTTGATGGGCAGCTTCCCCGCGGTATTGCGCAGCGCTTCCAGCGCCTTGAGGTGGATGTGCACCTGGCCCTTGTCGTCGGCAGTGCCCCGCCCATAGAGGTTGCCGCCGCGCACGGTGGGCTCGAAGGCGGGCGAGGTCCAAAGATCGAGCGGCTCGGCCGGCTGCACGTCGTAGTGACCGTAAAAGAGCACCGTGGGCTTCCCCGGCACATCGAGCGATTCGCCATAGACCAGCGGGTGCATCGGGGTGGGCACGATTTCGACCTTCTCCATGCCCGATCCGCGCAACTTTTCGGCCACCCACTTCGCGGCGCGTTCGATGTCCTGCTTGTGCTCGCTCTGGGTGCTGATGCTGGGGATGCGCAAGAACTCGAAAAGCTCCTTGAGGTGTGCATCGCGGTGGCTCTCGATGTATTCCGCAAGATTCATGAAAACTCCTCGGTCAATTCAAATCACGGGCCGATCGTTCGGGCCTCGTTCGCCCGCTGCCGCTGCCACGGAGACGCGGTCGGACACAGCCGGCTCCAGCAGGGCCACCATTCTACGGAGAGCCGCGGCGGCGGGGCAAGCAAAATGCCCGCCTGTTTGCGCTCCCGCCGCTGTAGCGCGAGTGCGCGGCACGCACACCACCTTGCGGCCGTTATTGACGGAACAATGAATCTGCCGCAGCATAGTTCCGGGCCATCATTCCCGGACTCAGAGGACGCGCCGCGACATGCCCGAGATCGAATATGCCAAAGCTCGCCGCAGCTCACGCGTGTTCATGCGTGTGCGTGTCGTAGCCGCTGGCAAGAACATCGACGGCCGGAAATTCCGCGAGGTTTGCGAAACCATTGTCATCAATGCGCACGGCGGACTGCTCTATCTGAACCAGCCGATCGAAAACAGCGCGATGGTCGTGCTGGTCAACCCCTTCACCCAGGAAGAACAGGAGTGCCGCGTCGTGTATCTGGGCGATACCTCGGAGAAGGGACAGCGCGTCGGCCTCGAGTTCCTCTCCCCGGCGCCGCATTTCTGGGGCGTGGAGTTCGCTCCGACCGACTGGCCCGCCCCGCCCGCTGCCCCACCGCCGCAACCCGCGTGACGCGCCAGCCCTTGCAAGCTCCTTCTGCGCCATCTGCGCCTGGATGACTTCCGATTCCGCCAAATTCCTCTGCCAGCCGCAAGAGGCATTCGCGGCACCAAGACAACCTCGACCTCTGCGATGTACTTTGATCATGCCCGCTTAAGGGGGGCGCTACATCCGCTGA
>JBASRK010000274.1:0-15717 GCA_049273775.1 Candidatus Acidiferrales bacterium | reverse complement strand
CCGCACTCCAAACTGAGGCAGGAATGCGATATCATCATTGGTTCCACAGCGAGCTGAAAGGACGCCTTCCAAAATGAGCCCCGCAGCCAGCAACACACTCGGCACCCGCCAGACCCTCAAGGTTGATCGAGCTGCCTTTGAGATCTACCGCCTCGACGTGCTCGAGCAGAATCGCATCGGCCAGGTTTCGCGGCTTCCCTTCTCGCTCAAGGTGCTACTGGAAAACCTGCTGCGCCAGGAGGACGGCCGCTTTGTTCGCGCCGCTGACATTGAGGCGCTGGCGCGCTGGCAGCCTTCGGCGGCGACGCAGAAGGAGATCGCCTTCATGCCGGCGCGGGTGCTGCTGCAAGACTTCACCGGGGTGCCGGCGGTGGTGGACTTGGCGGCGATGCGCGAGGCCATGCGGCGGATGGGCGGCGACCCCAGCAAGATCAACCCGCTGCTGCCGGCCGAACTGGTGATTGACCACTCGGTGCAGGTGGACCGCTTCGGCTCGGGGCAAGCCTTCGCCTTCAACGCCGAGCTCGAATTCCAGCGCAACATCGAGCGCTACGCCTTCCTCCGCTGGGGCCAGAAGGCGTTCCAGAATTTCAAGGTCGTGCCGCCGGACACCGGCATCTGTCACCAGGTGAACCTGGAATATCTGGCGCGGGTGGTTTACACCGCGACCAAGGACGGCAAGACCTTCGCCTTCCCCGATTCGCTGGTGGGCACCGATTCGCATACGACGATGGTCAACAGCCTCGGCGTGTTCGGCTGGGGCGTGGGCGGGATTGAGGCCGAGGCGGCCATGCTGGGCCAGCCGCTCTCCATGCTGATCCCCGAGGTGGTGGGCTTCAAGCTAAACGGCCGGCTGCCCGAGGGGGCCACGGCCACCGACCTGGTCCTCACCATCACCGAGATGCTGCGGAAAAAGGGCGTGGTCGCAAAGTTTGTCGAGTTCTACGGCACCGGCCTTTCGAGCCTGTCGCTGCCCGACCGCGCCACGATCGCCAACATGTCTCCCGAGTACGGGGCCACGATGGGATTTTTCCCGGTGGACGCCGAGACGCTCGAATACCTGCGCTTCACCGGGCGTGACCCGCAACTGGTGCGCCTGGTCGAGGCCTACACGAAGGAGCAAGGCCTGTTCCGCACCGACGCCACACCCGACCCGGTTTTCTCCGATACCCTGGAGCTCGACCTCGCACAAATCGAGCCGACCCTCGCGGGTCCCAAACGCCCGCAAGACCGGGTGCCGCTGCGCCAGGCGAAAACAGCGTTCCGCAAAGCCATGGAGGGCGTGCCGGACAAGAGCGTGCCGGTGCAGAACAACGGCGACCGGTTCGAGCTCAGCAACGGATCGGTTGTGATCGCGGCCATCACCAGTTGCACGAATACATCGAATCCGTCGCTCATGCTCGGCGCCGGCCTTCTGGCGAAAAAAGCGGTCGAACACGGCCTCAGCTCGAAGCCCTGGGTGAAGACCAGCCTGGCGCCCGGCTCGAAAGTCGTGACCGACTATTTGAATAAGGCCGGTCTGATGCCGTACTTGGAGAAGCTGCGCTTCTATCTGGTCGGCTTCGGCTGCACCACCTGCATCGGCAATAGCGGCCCGCTGCCGGAGCCGATCGGCGCGGCTATCAAGGGGAACAACCTGGTGGCTGTCGCGGTGCTCAGCGGCAACCGCAACTTCGAGGGCCGCATTCATCCGCTGGTGCGCGCCAACTATTTGGCCTCGCCGCCGCTGGTCGTGGCCTACGCGCTGGCCGGCCGGATGGACCTTGACTTGGTCAACGAGCCGCTCGGCCAGGACCCCAAGGGCAAGCCCGTCTTTCTGCGCGACATCTGGCCGACGCCTCAAGAAATTGAGACCACGGTGCGCGCCTCGGTCTCCACCGCCATGTTTCACAAGGAGTACGGCAAAGTCTTCGAGGGCGACCAGCGCTGGCGTTCGCTCCCGGTCCCCCAAGGCGACCTCTACGCCTGGGACGCGCACTCCACCTACATCAAGCATCCGCCCTTTTTCGAGAATATGCCGGCGACTCCTCCGCCGCTCGAAGACATCTGCGGGGCGCGTGTGCTGGCGGTGCTGGGCGATAGCGTCACCACCGATCACATCTCGCCCGCGGGCTCGATCCCGGCGGACAGCCCCGCCGGAAAATATCTGATCGCCCAGGGCGTGCAGCCCCGGGACTTCAATTCTTACGGCGCCCGCCGCGGCAATCACGAAGTGATGATGCGCGGCACGTGGGCCAACATTCGCCTGCGCAACCTGCTGGTGCCGGGCACCGAGGGCGGCTGGACCGTGTACCTGGGTGCCGCGACGCCTGAGAAAATGACGATCTTCGACGCGGCCATGCGCTACCGCGAGGAAAAAGTGCCGCTCGTGGGCCTCGCCGGCAAAGAGTACGGCGCGGGCTCTTCACGCGATTGGGCGGCCAAGGGCACCCGGCTGCTCGGAGTGCGCGCCGTGATCGCCGAAAGTTTCGAGCGCATCCACCGCAGCAACCTGCTCGGTATGGGCGTGCTGCCACTCGAGTACCGCCCGGGCGAATCCGGCGAAACGCTGTGCCTGACTGGCTTGGAAACTTACGAGATTGAGGGAGTGGCGGGTCTCGAGCCGCGGAAGACCCTGCGCGTGCGCGCACGGAACGACAAAGGCAACGAGATCGGCTTCACCGTGGTAGCCCGAGTGGATACCCCCGAGGAGGTCACCTACTACCGCCACGGCGGCATCCTGCAATACGTGCTGCGTCAGATCCTCTAGGGCGTCAGGCTCAACGATTCACTGGCCGAACGCCTGCTTCACGTCCGGCCGCAACAAGTACCAGATGATCGAGGCGTCAATCGCGACCACAATCAATTGCCACAGGAGCAGGGCCACCCGGAAGTGAATGACCGCAGTGAGCAGGCCAATCGCTGCGAAGAGCAGGCCCAGGCCAACCAGGACGAGAGTGACGACCCGCGCCCAGTTTAAAAGTTTCAGAAGGCCGACGCCGAGAACGACATAGACCGCGGCGAGCGCTAGGAGGAACACGCCGCCGAGCGCGCCCATTCCCGCCATCATCGCGGACATGCCAGTGCTTGCCCCGCGCATCTGCAGGGCCGTGCCGCCGCCGAAACCCAGAACAAGAAGGCCCAGACCGGCAAAGGCAGCGAAAGCCGCAAAGATCATCAGCAGAACCGCCAGGACTGTCACCCCAGTGGGTCGCTCCATGACGTTACCTCCCTGGAAGGGTTTGCTAGCCGCAGCCACATCGGTGCGTTGTGAAGCACGACCCGGCGCGCTGCCTGGCTGGGCCGATGGAGGCGCACGCTACGCCATCGGGACGCCCCAGGTCAAGTAGCAGTACCGCGTTCGGCTTGAGGCGTAGAGCAAGACTCATCCGCCGCAGGCCCGGTCTATTTTGCGTCGGCGACGTGCAGCTCGCGGAGGATAGCGTCGGCGCCATACACCTTGCGGAGCGCCTCGAGGATTCCGGCGGCGTGCACAGCCACAGTGCGGGCTTCCTCGTCACTGTAGATAAAGTCATTAGGGATTTGCTGGAGGTTGCCGTCGAAGACGATCCCCACCAGCTCCCCGTTGCGGTTGATCACGGGGCTGCCCGAATTGCCTCCCGTGATGTCGGGCGTGGAAACGAAATTGAAGGGCGTTTCGAGGTCGAGCGCAGCTTTGTTGTCAAGCCAGCGCTGCGGGAGCTTATAGGGCGGGATGCCCACGGAGTTTTCGTAAAGCCCATAGAAGCTGGTGTACCACCGGCGCGGTCGCCCCTGGTCCACGTAGCCCTTCACGGCGCCAAAACTGAGCCGCAGAGTGAAGGTGGCTTCAGGATAGATGCCTGTGCCGCGCACTGCAAAAAGAGCGCGCGCCAGCAGCGTCCCGGCCGAGCGCTCGACAGCCTGCACCTGGTCCTCGTAGCGGCGGCGTAGCTCTCGTGCCCGGGCGTCCACCGACCGGGCCAAACGGATCATCGTGTCCGTCGAGGCCTCAATGGCCTTCTGCCCTCCTTCGAAAAGCCGCTTGCGCTCCCCCACCGACTGCAGCTTGGAGCCTTTCACATAGGCCTCGGCGGCTTGGGCGGGCGTCCGCCCGGCGAGGAGCTGCTTGACCTCCGCGTCGTTCGGCCCCAGGGTGTCCCGCATCTCGGTGAGGACCTGGGCCAGCATGATCTGGTCGAGCGCGTCGTAGACCGGCGCCTCGGAGAACAGGTCCTGCTTTAAAGAATCGAGATTGGAGTCGCGGTATTCGCGCAGCCGCTGGTCGTTGGGCTTGGCCATTTCCGGCGGAAGCCGCAGCAGATCGCGGGCAAAGACGTACAGCTTGGATTGGCGCAGCCCGAAGCCGAACAGCCGGTATTCGGCATAAAACTTCGCAAACTTCTTCTCGGCCGCGGCGATGGCATCCCAGCCGCCGCCAAACTCTTTTTGCAGTTTAGGATCGGCGGCGACGCGGTCGCGAAGCGATTTCTCCACCGCCCCGCGCCGGGCCATGAAGCCGGGATCAAGCAGGCCGGCCTGCAACCCAACAATGTCCTTGACGCCATTTTCGTAGGTGAAGATGGTGTCGCGGGCGACGCGAGCCTGCTCCGCGCCTTGCGTGGAGTAATCGCGGAGCAGGGTGAGCCGGGCGCGGAGCGATTTCAGGATGACGGGGTGCGCCACATCGCGAAGCAATTCCAACTGCGCCATGGTCTCCTGGCGGTTGGTGGCGCCGGGATTGCCGGAGACGAAGACGAGGTCGCCCTCGCCGATGCCGCGGGGATTCCATGAGAGGTAGTGCTCGATGCGCGCCGGGCGGTCGTTTTCGTAAACGCGAAAGAAAGCGATGTCCAGGTCGTAGCGGGGATAGGTAAAGTTGTCCGGGTCGCCGCCGTAGAAGGCGATGTCCGACTCCGGTGCGAACACAAGCCGGACGTCGGTGTACTTCTTGTAGCGGTAGACGTGAAATGCGCCACCCTCGTAGAGCGCCACCACGTCGCAGCGCAGCCCGGTGCGCTCGGCACAGTCTTTCTCCAGGCGCGACATCAGCGACCTCTGGGCCGCATAACTCGCGGCGGCGTTCATGCCGGGCTTGACACCGGTATTGACCGCCGCGGTGACGTCTTCGATGCCCATCAGAACATTTAACTCCAGGTTGGGGCAGCGCGCCTCCTGCTCCCGTGTGGGCGCGTAATAGCCATCGGTCATGTAATCGTGCGCCGCAGACCCGAGTTCGTGGACGCAGTCGGAGCCCACGTGGTGGTTGGTCATCACCAGGCCGTCCGGGCTGACAAACGAGCCGGAACCGCCGTTGTTGAAGCGCACCGAGGCGAGGCGAATATGGTCGAGCCAGGCATCGGACGGCGTGAAGCCATAGCGCTGCTGGACAATCGGCTTTGGGAAACTGTTGAACAGCCACATCCCCTCGTCCGCCACGGCTGCAAGCGGGGCCAGGAGCACAAAGGCCAGAGTCATCCGATAGAGACGGCGTCGTGTCATGCAGGTCTCCTCACCAGGTTGCAGGTTTTCGATCCATTCTGACGCAATCTGCACGGTAGACAAACGAACGGCCGGGCCAGAGGCCCGGCCGCATGTGCTGCGTTGGATTTTATCGCTGGCCCGATACATCCGCCGCGCCCCACCCGCGGCCCAAAGCCGCGGGCGGGGATATCCTAGAACCGAAACTTGATCCCAAGCTGGATGTTGCGCGCCCCGCCAGTGCCAATGACCGGGTTCGCCGCGGCCACGTCCGGTGTCGCGCTGGCGAATCCAAACGTGCTCGGAACGGACGGGTCGACGTTTCCTAAGCTGCCACCTGAAAACGGGTTCGCGAAGTGCGGATGGTTAAGGATGTTAAAAAACTCGGCACGCAACTGGATATCGAACCGCTCGGTGATCTTTGTTGTTTTCACCAGCGAGAAATCCCAGTTATCGAGCCGCGGGCCGCGGAAGGTGTTGCGTCCCATGGTGCCGAACTGCCCGAACTCCGGCGGCACGATTACCGTTCCGCCCTCGGCAAAGCACCCAAACGACTGGAGCTGGCTGAGAGATGCATGCGCGAGGCAACTCGCGTTGCTGTGTTGCGCGTCAGAAAAGTTAAAGAAGGGAATCCCCCCACTGGGCGACGCCTTGATGTTCGCGGCATCGCCGAAGATATTCCAGCGATCGCTGAACTCGCCGGTGAGGCTGATATCATTCCCGTTCGCGAAGCCGTCCGTAAGACCCCACGGGGTCCCGCCCGAGACCGTAACAAGGGAGTTCACCTGCCAACCCTCGAGCAACTGGCCCCAGCCCTTCCGCGAAGGAAGATTATAGGTCAGCGCAAGTGTCAGGCGATGGCGGATGTCGAGGTCGCTATTCCCGCGCTCCAGGTCCGCGCGCAAGCTGTTCTGCGGCTGGGCGGCACGATTGAGCGAAGCAAAGTCGATGGAGTGCGCCCAGGTATAGCCCAGTACGTAAGTGAGACCGTGCCAGGGCCTCTGCGTAACCGAAACCTGCAGGCCATGGTAGATGGAGGTATAGCCGTTCTCCATGAAGTTGATGACACCCAGGAACGGGAAGCGCGCATTGAAGGGCCGGCCAACCTGCTCGCCGCCATCGTCGAGGGCGGGGTTGACTTGGTTGATGTCGCGGATGCTGTAAAGCTTGACGCCTCGGTTGCCAACGTAGCCGACCTGGAGCGACAACGAGTTGCCGAGTGCCTGCTGAATATTGAAATTCCAGGTCATGACGTACGGCGTCCGAAGGTGGCGAGTCACCCCGAGGATGTTGCAAGGCGAAGCGGAGCAATCGATCGATGGCTGGAACACAGGCCCGGCAACCGTCCAGTTCAGGCTGGAGCCGGGGAAATCGGTAGAGTTCGCCGCAATCGTGCCATTGGCCCCGGGGATCCCCGTAGCCGAAGAGGTCGGAATGACGTTCAAACCGGCGGTCGAGGCATTATTCACGCCGTTTTGACCCAGGAAGATCGCCAGATGCGGGATTTCATAAATGATGGCTCCGCCGGCGCGAATCACTGTCTTGCCCTTGCCAAACGGATCCCAGGCGATGCCCAGACGCGGGCCGAAATTATTGTAATCCGTATCGTAAGGGCTGCTGATGCCCTGGCCCACTTGGCGGATGCCGTTAACGGGATCGAAGTTCGCCAGACGATTGTTCCGCTCACGAATGGGTAAGCTCAGGTCGTAGCGCAAGCCAGCATTGATGGTCAACCGCGGCGTGACGCGCCAGTCGTCCTGGAAGAACGCGCCAAAGGAGGGCATGCTGACGAACCGTTCGGAATCGCCAATGAAAATGCGCCCGCCAGTTTTCCCCGTGAACGCCCCTCGCGGCAGACCGGCAATGAAGTCTTCCAGATCGCTGCTGTCTGTCCCTGCCGGATAGCAGTTACACAAAGCAGAGAGTTCCCCCCCGCCGAAGCGGATGCGGGTTTTCCCGTAGCGGTCGCGGATATTGCGCGTGCTCCCGCGACGGAATTCCCCGCCAAAGCGGAGGGTATGCCTGCCGATGGTGAAAGAAACGCTGTCGGAGAACTGGTAGGTCTCGTTTGGAATCGTCTCCAGCGGCCAGCCATGGTTGCCACCCAGGGAATTGAAGCTGTTGAGTGCGATTTCCGGCATTCCAAAGTCAATCGGCCTGCTCACGCCGGTGTTGATGCCGTAGGTAGTCTTAGGATCCTTGTCGTGGTCTACCGTCAGGATGGCCTGCCAGAAGCGGTTGTAGCCGAATTTGGCCTCGTTCACCCAGTGCGCGCTCGGGTTCCAGGTGTAATTCACGCCCACTACCTGGGCGCGGTACTGCGACTGCGATTGCCACTCAGGCCGCAGCACGGGGATGTCTCGCTCCACCTGGAGACTATCGCCGAAGAAATAGCGGGCGCCGATGCTGTGACGTTCATTGAAATGATGGTCGCCCTTGAGAATAAAGTTGTCGTTGCGATTTCGATTCGGGAATCCCACCGTCACGAGACCCGCACCGGCCGGGTTTGTGCCGTTGTTGGCGGGAAACAGTGGCGCCAGCTTGAGGCTGAGCGGGCTCACCCCGCATGGAACGGCACTGCCGGCGCAGCGTGCCTGCACACTTGCGATGGCATCAGGGATGCTGACGGCAGGATCTCCAACCGAAACGGTGGCTGGGCTCGCCAGAGTCTCTGAGTTAGATATGAGGCCGCGCACGCCTTCGTAGGCACCGAAGATGAAAGTTTTGTTTCTTATGATCGGCCCGCCGAGGCTGCCGCCGAACTGGTGCAAGTGCAGCGCCTTCTTCGGGTCCGGCGCGGGGTTGAAAAAGTTGCGCGCATCCAGCGCGCTGTTGCGGCCGAAGTAGTAGGCAGTGCCGTGTACGTCGTTGGTGCCGGACTTGATGCCAACGTTGACGATGGCGCCGGGCTTCCAGCCGTAATCGGCGCCCGGGTTTTCCATGACGTTGAATTCCTGGATGGCATCTATCGGCAGGATGGAGCCCGGCGTGCCCTGCACTCCCTCAGTGTTGATCACCTGGGCGCCGTAGTAGGGGTCGTTGTTGTCGATGCCGTCAAAAATAAAATTGTTGTCTTCGGGGCGGTTGCCATTCGAGCTGATGGAAAGGAAGCCGCCACCAGCCGAGCGCTGCACGCCTGGCCGCAGCACGACCAAGTTCTGGTAGTCACGCCCGTTGAGAGGCATGTCGTTGATGGCTTTATTGGCGAATGAGCCGCCCTGAGCATCGTTGGTGGTCTCGATCAGCGGCGCCTCCCCGGTCACCTGGATTGTCTCCGCGATAGCACCGGGAGACAGCGAAAGGTCAATGCGGACGTCCTTGGCGACCTCCAGGCGCACGCCCGTGCGTTCAATCCTCTTGAAGCCGGTCACCTCGACCGTAATCCGGTACATGCCGGGAGGGAGGTTTGGCGCGACATAGTCGCCGGCCTCATTGGTCAACAAGTTGCGGGAAACCCCGGTGTCCACGTTCGTAATGTTCACTCTGGCGTCTTTAATCGCTCCACCGGATTGGTCCGTGATCGTGCCCAGGATGCGGCCTCCATACTGCGCCAGGGCAGTGACGGAAATGGTCAAGACGAGAATGAAGACACCCCAGCTCTTCAGGCGGTTCATACGGCCTCCCTCAGATTTAAGGCGATGCAGTCTTGTTCCACACGAATGTGCACACTGAAAGGAAATAGCAGAACTGACCCACCCCACGCCAACGGTCACCCCCCGAATCCCCTGACCTCACGGCTTTGCGTCTTTATGGCCCAAGCGCTTCCTGCCTGTCAAGTCGCATTTCTGCTGCGAACGGCAAAGAAGCGGAAGGCGATCTTATTCGCGCCCCGGGCGCTTCGCCGCGGGAATCCGCTGTCGCACCGCCAGGAGGGTGGCAACTCCGGCCAGGATGGAGAGCAGGCTGGCCGCCTGCGCATTGGTCAGCCCAAACACGGACCGCGGGTTCAGGCGAATGAACTCCACCAGGAAGCGCGCCCCGCCGCTCAGCACAAGATAGTAGCCAAAGACCTCGCCGGCCGGCCGCGGGTCGTGCAGCGATCGCGTCCCCAACCGCCACAGGCAGTAGAAAATGACCACGGCGACGAGGAATTCGTAGATCGGAGTCGGATGCACGCGCTCGGTGGTGGGCACGAGCCCGTTCGGGAAGCTCATCGCCCAGGGCAGCGAACTGGGGATGCCGTAGTCGCCGTCGCCGGAAATCAAGCAACCGATCCGTCCGATGCCGTAGCCCAACGCCGCCGCCGGTGAGGCGATATCGAGCATCGCCAACAGCGGCATTCGGTAGTGCCGCGCCAGCAGCAACAGCGTCAAGAGGCCGCCCAGCAAACCGCCGTAGAAAGCGAAGCCCAGCGGGCTGACGAGAAGCGGGAAGGGATGTGCGAAAAATTCGGCGGGTGACTCCAGCAGGTGGTAGAGCTTGGCGCCCAACAGACCCACCAGACCTGTCAGCCCGACAATCGTGTGCGGGTCTGCAGCCAGCTGCCGCCGTCGCAGGTCCGCCTGGAGGACGAAAAAGGCGAACAGTAGGCCTGTGGCCACCAGCAGGCCATAGGTCCCCAGCGTCAACGGGCCGATGTGAATGTAGGGAAGCACGGTCGCAATTGCGAGGCGTTCCACATCCCGATGCTTTGGAATCGGAAACCTGCGCAGTATACACGACGTGCCCAGTGCACAATGCGCCGAGGAGGGATCCTCTACTGCCCGCGAGGGGGCGTCCGAGGCCTAGTGCGTTCCGCGGCCGGAAGCTTTCTCGTAGAGACCGGCGAACTCGGCGAGCAACGTTAGACGATTCCGAATGCTTTGGGCAGCATTCGGCTCCAGTTCTCTGTGGCGGATAAATTTAAGGTGTTCAGAAAGCGGGCTGGAAAGAGCAGTAAAGACTTGATGGTCGAGAACGGAGCCCAGGGCTCAAACCGCCCCGCCAATCAACTCTGCGGCTCCGACTCGACAGGCACAGTTACGGTTACGTTTTCGTTCAAGGTTTCGTTTTCCGTGCGGTTGGCGAGTTTTTTCTGCGCACGGCGTTCGGCCTTCATGCGCTGCTTTTCAAGTCTCTTCATTTCTTTCTGACGCTTTTGGAATGTGGTCGGCATGGGGTCTCCTTTATTAAGCGCTGACAATGCAGCGAACGGCTAAGGCGTCGTTTGACGCTACCAGCGGGGTTCACGCGGCTGGCGCGCAGCTTCGCGGTAATCCTCATTCGAGAATCCGCCCCGGCCGCGGTCGCCTCCGCCCCGTGGCCCGCTCCGCTCCGCCTTGGGGCGTGCTTCGTTCACCTTCAGATTGCGCCCGGCGACTTCTTTTCCGTCGAGAGCCGTAATCGCCTTGGCCGCCTCTTCGTCATTGGCCATCTCCACAAAAGCAAAGCCGCGGGCTCGGCCGGTCTCCCGGTCCTTCGCTATGTGGACGCGGATGATCTGCCCGAACGGCTCGAACAGCGCACGCAAATCGCTTTCCGTCGTCTGGAAACTCATGTTGCCAACAAACAGATTCTTCATTTCGCCTTCTCTCCTTAACACTATACAGCCCCGATGGCGACGTGTCGCGCCACCCAGCCGGACTCAGATCGCTTCGACAGCGCTGGGTAACCGGAGGGAGTCAGGTACGGCGGGCCGAAAACGACGCCCCAGAGGGCAATGACTCAATCCGCCTTCTTGAGACTACTCACGCACTATAACATAGTTACTGACAAAAGTCCTTGCAAGCGGTTTGCAGCGTTATCTGCCCAGGTCTCTCCGCACGTAATCCTCTGTTTCCAGGCTCTTACCACCTTCCCATCGGTCGCCCGGAATCCGACATCCTCGTATCAGGTCCCCAACACTCTGCACATCATCTGCCGAGGTCACTAATGGAACCCTTACAAGGTCCTTATGACTTCCTTACATGTAAGGTTGTAGTTTTTCAATAGACGCAGAGTCCGCGGTTAAGGAATCCACTGCTGCGTACTCGCCAGACTGGGGACGTTGATCATGACAACTGTAGCCTTCCTTGGGATTACTGCTGGGGCGGCCGCTTTCCTTGTCTACGTCTTGGCCCAGTTCCGGAAAGATCAGAACCGGACATGGCCATCTCAGAGCATATCGACAAGCTCAAGCGGTGCCCAGGATAAAATGAAGTTAGCCCCACGGGGAATTGCCAACCTCGCAAAGCTCAGCTCTGAAACAAATTTGCCTTGGGTTCACTGATCCAAATCACGCGGTCATTCAGTGGGCTAACGGCGACCTCGCCAGAAGGGAACCACATGAACAAAGCTTTTCGGAAAGCCATCACGGTCGTAGTTCTAACGTTCGGCGTAACTGTACCGCTTGTGTGCAGCGCCCAGACTGAGGCGAGCCGCCAGGATGCGGGAGCTTTGTCACGCCGGGTAGAAAAGCTGCCTCCTGGTCTCTCGGCTTCCGGGCAAGCGGTATTCGGCGACCTTCGCGGGGTTACACGGACCCCTGGCGGGATGCCCTTGCCGGAAGTGCAGGTGATTGTGCACAGCGTGGACGAGAGCACCGATCGTACCGTCGTGAGCGGTGCCGATGGAGCGTTCCTTGTCGAGAACCTCAAACCGGGGCGCTACCAGTTGCTGGCGAGAAAAGAAGGATTCGCAACCGCGCCGGCAAACACGGTAGAGCTGACGGCGCGGCAGAGTCTTCGTATCGATATGACCCTTGGTGCTGCCCTCCCCGCAGCGACACTGCGGTCGAAACCTTCTGGAATGACTGACTCAGAGAAATATCTTCTCGCCGAAATAGAGCGTCTCAACAACCGCCTTGCGGAATTAGAGGCGCGACTGACGGAAAAGGCATCCACCAAGGCTTCTGCGGAACCAAGTAACGCGGCTCGGAACCCACAGGAAGCGCGTGCCGCCCTCGCTGTGCTTCCGCAAGTGCAGAGTGAGCCCACGGCTTCGCCTTCTCAGATCAACACCGCCAAGCCCTCCAACAAGGCTTCGGAGCCGTTTGCGTTCGCAGACTTTACCTGGTTGACCGGCAACCCCCGTACGAAGGAGTCGCCTATCGATACGAAAGTCTTTACGGGCGAACTCAGAGTTGACGTCAACTATACCCGTGATTTCAACCATCCGAAGGACAATACGATCGTTGGGTCAAGCGAGATCTTTCGATCGGGCGAAATCCAACTCACGCAGTTCGGAATCGGAGGCGACTTCCACTATAACCGCGTTCGCGGAAGGCTGATGACCCAGTTTGGGATGTATTCACAAGCGACGCCGCGGAATGACGCCAGCCCCGGACGAGGCCAATGGAACCTCGACAATGCCTACCGCTACATTTCTGAAGCTTATGGCGGATACCACCTGGACAAACTACATGGGATTAACATCGACGCAGGCATCTTCATGTCGTACATCGGCCTGTTCAGCTACTACCAATTCGACAATTGGACATACCAGCCGTCCTATGTCTCATCCAACACGCCATGGTTTTTTAATGGTCTGCGAATTCAGATCTTTCCTTCAGACAAGCTGAAGATTGAGCCCTGGATCATCAACGGGTGGCAATCCTATGGCAAGTTCAACAAGGCGCCAGGCGTTGGCATGCAGATCTTGTGGCGTCCGAACGGTTGGCTTTCGGTCCTCGCCAACAATTACTGGGGCACAGACACTCTGGGTGTCCCCGGCCGCAAGCGCATTCATACCGACGACAGCATCCAGGTGAAGTATTACGATAAACCGGAGAAACTCCTCGACAAGGCCGCTTTCACGTTTACGTTCGATGCGGGATGTGAATACGGTGGCGGGGTGAGCTGCAAGGGCGGTACTCCGAATAGCCCATCGCAGTACTTCCTCGGTCTCATGGTCTACAACCGCTTCTGGTTCCACAAAGACCTGTTCGGTCTGACGCTGGGGGGCGGCGCGATCAACAATCCGGGACGCTATCTGGTGCTGCTGCCGCCGATCAATGGAGCGACAGCGTTTTCAGGAACCCCCTACTTTACCGGCAACCCCGGGGACAAGTTCAAGGCTTGGGACGCGTCCATCACCCTGGATTACATGCCCACCCAGTTCTCCACTTTCCGTTTCGAGTTTAATCATCGAGCGGCAAATGTGCCGTACTTCGCCGGCCCAGGCGGCGTCACGCCGCCCGGCGGCAATACAGGTCCGCCTGGCTCACTGGTGCCAGGCTTTTTCCCGGACCTCCGTAAGTATGAGAACCGACTTACTCTCGCCGTGCTCGTCAAACTCTGATTCTGGCGCACGGAGAACCAGAGCGCGCACTTGGGCCCTCGGTGTTCTTGGCTTGACATGAGGCTCCATTGAACATGTACGACGTCTTGTTCATCGCAGCAATCGTTGCCTTCTTTTTGGTGGCGGTCGCCTACGTGCGCGGCTGCGAGCGGCTCAAGTAGGGAGGTCCTCAACAATGCTGGGTAATGCTCTGCTGCTTTTGGTTTGTATTCTGGTCTTCGGCTATCTGGTGATGGCCTTGCTGTGGCCGGAGAAGTTTTGACCATGACCGCGAACGGCTGGCTGCAAATCGCATTGTTTCTGGCGGTGGTCCTCGCGCTCACCAAGCCACTGGGCGCCTTCATGGCGGGTGTATTCAGCGGCGAGAAGACTTTTCTCGATCCAATCATGCGCCCGCTCGAACGGTTGCTTTATCGTCTGACTGGCGTTGACGAGAAACAGGAAATGCGCTGGACGGAATACGCTCTTGCCATGCTTCTCTTTAGTGGCGTTTCCATGGTCCTTCTTTATGTGATCGAGCGGATGCAGGGCTGGCTGCCGTGGAATCCGCAGAAGCTCGCTGGCGTGGCGCCCGATCTGGCCTTCAATACGGCCGCTTCCTTTACCACCAATACGAACTGGCAAGCCTATGTTCCCGAAACCACGATGAGTTACTTTACGCAGATGGCGGGCCTGGCCTACCACAACTTTCTTTCAGCCGCGGTTGGGATTGCGCTTGCGATCGCTTTCATTCGCGGCATCGCACGGCGCGAGCGGGACACGATCGGCAACTTCTGGGTGGATTTGACGCGCACGATCTTGTGGGTGCTCTTGCCTGTGTGTCTGCTCGTGGCGGTGTTCTTTGTTTCGCAGGGAGTCGTCCAGAATCTCAAGCCGTATGCGACGGCACAGCTGGTTGATCCGCAGACCGTGCAGGTCACCGGCTCGGATGGCAGGACAACACAGCAGAAGGTCACCGAGCAAGTGATTCCGCAAGGGCCAGTCGCTTCTCAGGAGTCCATTAAGATTTTTGGCACGAATGGCGGCGGGTTTTTCAACGCCAATAGCGCGCATCCCTATGAGAATCCCCAGCCCCTCACCAATTTCCTGCAACTTGTTCTGATCTTCGCGATCCCCTCTGGATTGACCTATACGCTCGGGCGAATGACTGGCTCGCAACGCCACGGCTGGGCCGTTTGGGCAGCAATGGCCGTGCTGTTTGCGGTGGGAGTGGTTTCTGCTTACGCCGCTGAATCCCGGGGCAATCCACTCCTCCACGATGTGGACCAGAGAGCCAGCTCGCTACAGTCCGGTGGGAACATGGAGGGCAAGGAAATTCGCTTCGGCATTGCCAACTCCGCTCTCTATGCCACGGTGACCACGGACGCGAGCTGCGGCGCCGTCAACTCGATGCACGATTCGTTCACGCCCCTTGGCGGGATGATCCCATTGATCAACATTATGCTCGGCGAAGTCGTCTTTGGGGGAGTGGGCTCCGGTCTTTACGGAATTCTCGTCTTCGTGATTCTCGCCGTCTTCATCGCTGGGCTGATGGTCGGCAGGACACCGGAATATCTGGGCAAGAAGATCGAGGCCTACGACGTTAAGATGGCCATGCTTTCTGTACTCATCTTCTGCCTGACGATTCTCGTGTTCACGGCCATCGCCGTTGTATCCCCAGAATTTGGCACCTCGAGCATCACCAATCCAGGACCCCACGGCCTGTCACAAATCCTGTATGCCTATACCTCCGCATCAGGGAACAACGGTTCGGCCTTCGGGGGAATCAACGCGAATACCCTCTGGTATAACACGACGATCGGCTTTGCCACTTTGCTGGGCCGCTTCTTTTCGGTGATTCCCATTCTGGCCATTGCTGGCAACCTGGCGCGCAAGAAGCTCGTACCCGCGTCGGCGGGCACGTTCCCTGTGACGACACCGCTGTTCACGGTGCTGTTGAGTTCGGTGGTTTTGATTGTAAGTGCGCTGACTTTCTTCCCGGCGCTCAGCCTGGGTCCGATTCTGGAGCATTTGCTGATGAACGCGGGGAAAGCGTTTTGAGACCATCATGAAAGATAGATCGAAAGAAGCAATGAAGTCCCT
>JBASRK010000271.1:0-18930 GCA_049273775.1 Candidatus Acidiferrales bacterium | reverse complement strand
TTGCCTGTGGGTCCGGGGGTCACGAAAACAAATGCACCGGTTCGAACGCCGGCGCCGACCAGTGCCAGGCGCACTCGGCCCGGCAGCCGCGGACGCTTCAAGGTATCTGCCGGATTCATTTTCAGATCATGAAGGGAGAGCAGCATGAGCAAGAGAGCCAGGATGGGATGGGTCGCGCTGGCGCTTCTAATCTGCGCCGGGCTGGCCCTGAGCGGAACATCATTTGCGCGGCAGTCGCCTGCACCGCAGCAGCCAAAGAACGAGGGCGCCGCTCCGCAAGCGGCCAAGCCCGAGGAAGCCAAGAAACCCGAGGGGCCCAAGCCCGGCGAAGACAAGGCCTTCGATGAAGTGGTCAAAGAGATGGAAGTGAAAAAGGGCCTGTTCACCTTCTACTACAAAGCCGACGAGAACAAGCTGCTGATAGAAATCCAGCCCGATCAGCTCGACAAGATTTTCTTGTTCGCAGGAACCCTCGAGCAGGCCACCGGCGAGCGCGGGCTCTATGCGGCGCAGATGGGCGACAGCTTCCCGTTCGTCTTCCGGCGCGTCGGCAAGACCGTGCAGTGGGTGCAGAAGAACACTACGTTCACCGCCGCACCCGGCACGCCCGCCGCCCGCTACACGGCCAAGTCGTTCGCGGACGCGATCCAGGGATCGGCTAAAATCCAGTCCAAGCCGCACCCGGAGCGGAAAAGCATCCTGCTGGACGCTGCAGAACTGTTCGTCAGCGATTTGCCGGGCTTCGCCATCTACTTTAACCGGGTCTATCAGCCCACCACCTACCGCTTCGACAAAGGCAACAGCGCCGTGGGCGCGGTGAAGGTTTTCCCGGAAAACGTGCTGCTCGACGTCTGGCTACACTACGCCACTGACAACCCGCGCACGCCTTCGGTCACGCTCCCGGACGAGCGCAGCATCCCCATCGTGGTGAAGTACGAGCTCTCCACGCTGAAAGAGACCGGCTACAAGCCGCGCCTGGCGGATGACCGTGTCGGTCAATTCATCACCATCCACCAGGACTTCACTTCCGACCAGCCCAAGGTGCCCTACACGCGCTACATTCACCGCTGGCAACTGGAGAAGGCCGACCCCACGGCAAAGCTCTCGCCTCCGAAGCAGCCCATCGTTTTCTGGCTGGAGAACACCATCCCGGTGGAATACCGCGAATGGTTTAAGGATGGCGTGCTGTTGTGGAACCGGGCATTTGAGCGTGCCGGTTTCAAGGACGCCATCGTCGTTAAGCAGATGCCGGATGACGCGGACTGGGATCCCGCCGACACCCGCTACAGCACGATCCGCTGGTTTGCGGGTGTGGATGCGACGTTTGCCATCGGGCCGTCGCGCGCCAACCCGTATACGGGCCAGATTTACGACGCGGACATCGGCTTCAGCGAAGGCATCATCCGCTTCACCCGACGCCAGGCCGAAGAAGAGGTCGCCCCGGTCGTGCCGACCGGACAGGAAGAGGCGCTTTTGCCCACGCACTGGGGACACAATGCCCGCTTCCAGTGCAATTACGCCGACGGGCTGGCGCAGCAGGCGGCGTTTGCGATGGATCTGCTGGACGCCCGCGGGATGAGCTCGCCGGAAGTGGTGCAAAAGCTGATGCGCGAGTTCATCATTGAAGTGACGGCGCACGAGGTGGGCCACACGCTCGGCCTGCGCCACAACTTCCGCGCCAGCACCATTCTGAAACCAGACGAGCTGAACGACCTCGCCAGAACCGACGAGATCGGCCAGACCGGCTCGGTGATGGACTACAACCCGATCGTTATTGCCGCCAAGGGCGAAAAACAGGGGCACTTCCTGACGCCCACCCTGGGCCCGTATGATTTCTGGGCCATTGAGTACGCCTACCGGTCCATCGAGGGCGACGAGAAGGCCGAACTCGCCAGGATCGCTTCACGAGTTGCCGACCCGATGCTTCCCTACTCCACCGATGAGGACGCGCTCGGGACTTACTCGGCGCTCGCCATCGACCCACTGGTCAACCAGTTCGACCAGTCGAGCGATCCGCTGGCCTACTTCCGCAAGGACCTCGGCATCGTCCACGAACTGTGGGACACGATGGAATCGAAACTTCTCGAATCCGGCGTGGGCTACCAGGTGCTGCGCCGGGTCACCAGCCGCGGGCTCAGCGAGTACAACCGCGCGCTGCTCACCTCCTCGAAGTTCATCGGCGGCATCTACCATGTTCGGGACCACGTCGGCGACCCGAACGGCAGGCCTCCCTACACGCCGGTCCCGCCCGCCAAGCAGCGCGAGGCGCTGGAATTCCTGCGCACCTACGCCTTCAGTGAAAAGTCGTTCCAGTTGCCTCCAGGGGTCTTGAACAAGCTGGCCATCGAGCGGCAGCCGGGTCTGGACTTCTTCTCCTACTTCCTGACCCAGCGCCTGGACTTCCCGTGGCACGACGCCGTGCTCAACCTGCAACGCAACGTCCTGAACCGGCTCTACCACCCTGTGCTGCTTGCCCGCGTCCAGGACAATGAGCTGCGCTTCGCAGCGAACGAAAAGGCGTTCACCATGGCCGACCTGTTCAAGGGGCTCGACAGCGCGATCTGGTCGGAGCTGGATTCGGGGGCGGGGAAAATCTCCAGCCTCCGCCGCAACCTGCAACGCGAACACCTGAAGCAGCTAATCCGACTGGTCCTGCGGGCGGCTCCTCCTCCGCCGTCGGGTCCCGCTCCGGGGGGTCTTGTTCTGCCGGTGCCGCCGCTTCCGCGGCCGCCGGAGGATGCCACCACCCTCGCCCGGGCAGACCTGGTGAGCCTTCAGACAAGAATCCGCCAGGCGCTGGGCTCGGGGAGGGTGAGCGATCCGACCACGAAGGCACACCTGGAGGAGACGCAAGCGCGCATCACCGCCACGCTCCAGGCGCAGATGCAGAAGCCGACGGAGTAGAGGAAACAGTGAAACCCAAAAAGCGATCCTAAAGCTTCGGGACGAGCCTCAAGAGAAAGGAAAAAAGGGCCCGCCAAGATATCGGCGGGCCCTTTTTTCCTTCTTCCTTTTTACTTCTTACTGTTTCCCCTGGCTCAGTGTACCGGCGGAGGGCCAAGCGGCGCCGCCCCTTCTGGCGGACGGCGTCCCGCTTGGGGGGTGCGGGCTGTAGCCTCTGCGGGCGTCAGGGCAAATTCCAGCGCCTGGTCCACGGTCCGCACGAAGTGGATCTCGATCCCTTCGAGGATGTGGGGCTGCAGCTCATCTTTCACGTTGGCCTCGTTGTCGGCCGGCAGGATCACCTCGCGAATGCCGGCGCGCTTGGCGCCCAGCACCTTTTCCTTGATTCCGCCGACCGGGAGCACGATGCCGGAGAGCGAAATCTCGCCGGTCATGGCCACTCGCGGGCGCACAGGCCGCCCGCTGAGCAGGCTGACCAGCGACGTCACCATAGCCACGCCCGCCGAGGGGCCGTCTTTCGGAACCGCACCTGACGGAACGTGGATATGGATATCCTGCCGGCGGAAGAAATCCGGATCGATGGCGTAGCGTTCGGCGTTGCCGCGCACCCAGGAGAGGGCCGCGTGCATGGACTCCTGCATCACCTCGCCGAGGTGGCCGGTCATGGTGAACTGCTTTCCGCCGCGCATGCGGCTGGCTTCGATGAAGACGATGTCGCCGCCCGACGGCGTCCACACCAGGCCGACCGAAACGCCGGGGCGCTTGACGCGCTCCTCGACCTCCTTTTCGGCGCGGAACTTGGGCACACCGAGCAGCTCGCGCACAACCTCCGGGGTGACCCGGAGCTTGTCGGTCTTCCCCTCGGCCAGGCGCCGGGCCTGCTTGCGGGTGAGCGTGGCAATCTCGCGCTCGAGGTTGCGCACGCCGGCTTCGCGCGTATAGCTGTGAATGATCTCCCGCAGGCCGTCCTCGGTAAACTCGAGCTGCTCGCCCACCCGGATGCCATGCTCATCGGCCTGTTTGGGGATCAGGTACTTTGTCGCGATGTGGATCTTCTCTTCCTCGGTGTAGCCCGGCAGTTCGATGATCTCCATGCGATCGCGCAGCGGCTCGGGGATGGGATCGATCCAGTTGGCCGTGGCGATGAACAGAACCCGGGAGAGATCGAACGGCACGTCGAGGTAGTGGTCGCGGAACGTGGCGTTCTGTTCCGGGTCGAGCACCTCCATCAAGGCGGCCGAGGGGTCGCCGCGGAAGTCCCGGCCGAGCTTGTCCACTTCATCGAGCATGAAGACGGGATCGTTGGTCTCCCCCCGGCGGATGCCCTGGATGATCTGTCCGGGCAGCGCGCCGATGTAGGTGCGGCGGTGGCCGCGGATCTCGGCTTCGTCGTGCATCCCTCCGAGCGAGATGCGCACAAACTTCCGCCCGAGCGCCCGAGCGATGGATTTGCCGAGCGAGGTCTTCCCCACGCCCGGCGGGCCGAGGAAGCACAGGATCGGGCCTTTCATTCCGGGCTTGAGTTTTTTGACCGCCAGGTAGTCCAGGACGCGCTGTTTTACCTTTTCAAGGTCGTAGTGGTCCTCGTCGAGGATGCTCTGGCCTTTCGAGATGTCGATTTCTTCGGCGCCGGAGGACTTGGTCCACGGCAGCGAGGTCATCCAGTCCAGGTAAGTGCGCGCCACCATGTACTCCGCTGAGGCGGGCGTCATCTTCTGCAGCCGCTTCAGCTCGCGCTCACATTCCTTGCGCGCCTCGGGGGGCATGCCGGAGTCTTCCACCTTCTTGCGCAGCTCCTCGACTTCGGCCTGCGTGTCGTCGGAGTCGCCCAGCTCCTTCTGGATGGCCTTGAGCTGTTCGCGCAGCAGATATTCGCGCTGGCTCTGGCTCACCTGCTCCTGCACCTGCTCCTGGATCTTGTTGCGCAGCTCCAGGACCTCGAGCTCCTTGGAGAGCTCGCGCATCAGGATCTCCAGCCGTTTGCGCACGCTCGCGGTCTCGAGCAGCTCCTGCCGGAGGAGCGTCGTAAGCGAGGGTACGTTGCTGGCGATGAAGTCCGACAGCCGCCCCGGGTCATCGAGATTGAGCGCCACGGTGTACAGGTCGTCGGAAAGCTGCGGAGAACGCGCCACCACGTCGCGGAACAGTTGCAGGGCGTTGCGCTCCAGCGCCGCCAGCTCCGGGTCTCGCGGACCGACCAAGTCAGGCTGCTCCTCGACCCGCGCCCGCAGGAACGGCCGGAAGCTGAGCATCTCCGCCACGCGCACGCGCTGCAGCCCTTCGAGGAAGATCACCACGTTGCCGTTGGGCATCTTGACGGTCTTGTGGAGCTTGGCGGCGGTGCCCACCGTGTGCAGATCGCTTGCGGCCGGCTCTTCCACCCGCGGGTCGTGCTGGGCCACCACGGCCAGAAGCTTTTCCTCGCCTTGGAGGGAGTTCAAAAGCGCCAGCGAGCTTTCCCTTCCGACGGTCAACGGCATCACCCCGCCGGGGAAGAGTACCGTTTCGCGCACGGGAAGAATCGGCAGCTCCTGAGGAATGCGAGTCGTCTTTTCCATATTCGGTCCCCCTGTTCAGGCCCACTGCGAAGGGAGCAGTTGGGTCGCCAAAAGATTAGATGCAGCGGAAGGCCAAGCGGTACAAAATATTTACATCTAGTGATTCAACAATCCTTAGCATATCACACTAATGTATAGAAATGGAGATCCCAGTCTTTCCTTGTCACTTCTAAAGAATTGAATCTGCAGGCTTTAGTGAATATACTTCCATTACAAATCAGAGTATTTGATGTCCGAGTATCCCAAGACCATCAAGATTCAGGCGCCGCCCGGAGCATTGCCAGTCACAGAGTCCGCTGAGGGAGACAGCGAGGTAGAGCCAATTGGGGAGAGGCTGAACCCTGGCTACCGGGAGGCAGCCTGGTAGTTCTCGCGGATGAACGCCAGTGCTTCCGCACGGCTGGCCAGCCGGCCATCGAGCTGCGCATCCTCGACCGCCCGGAGGATCTCCCGAAACCGAGGTCCCGGGGCAAATCCCATCTGCTTGAGGTCGTCGCCACTCACCAGGCGCGCCGGTCGCACCTGCGCCGGCGGGGTCTCTTCGAGGAACTGGCGGACGAACTGGTAGGCGTCGAGCATTCCGTGGCTGGCCAAGCAATCGAGCCGATGAAGCTCCAGGTGCTCTTCAAACCGCGGCAAGCGCACAAACCGCTTCAGCGTCGAAGGGCGCATTTCGAAGATGTCCTTGAAGCGAAGATGGTTCGCCACCAAGGCGGCCACCTGCTCGGTGTCGTCATTTGAAAAGCGCAGGCGGCGGCAGATCTCTTCGGCCATGCGTGTGCCGACCTCGACGTGCTCATCGAATCGGATGCGGTCTCCCGTAGATGCGGCCGGGGTAAACGTCGGCGGCTTGCCCACGTCGTGGAGCAGTACGCCCCACGCGAGAGTGGGCGAACTGCCCGCCGCGAGCTTCTCGAGCATCAGCCGGGTGTGGATCCACACGTCGCCTTCGGGGTGGAACTGCGGCGGCTGTTCCACTCCCTTCATCTTGGCCGCTTCGGGCAAAACGATGGTGAGCAAGCCGGTCTCGTCGAGCAACTCAAAGCCGCGGCGCGCCGCGCCTTCGGTGAGCAGTTTGGTCAGCTCATCGCGGAGCCGCTCGGCCGAGACTTGCGTCACCTGCGGGGCGAGCCGGCGGAGGGCCGCGAGCGTGGCCGGCTCGATGGCGTAGTCCAAGCGCGCCGCAAAGCGCACGGCGCGCACCATGCGCAGCTTGTCTTCGCGAAACCTCAGCCCGGGCTCGCCGATGGTGCGGAGCAGCCCGGCCCGCAAGTCATCCCGCCCGCCGACGAAATCCAGCACTTCGCCGGTGCGTGGGTCGAGCAGCAGGCCGTTGATGGTGAAGTCGCGTCGCCGGACGTCCTGCTCTGGCGAGCGAGCATAGGTCACCCGGTCGGGATGCCGGCCGTCGGAGTAGCCCGCGTCGGAGCGGAACGTAGCGACCTCAACCTGGACGGAATCCTCGGCCACGATGATCACGCCAAACTGCGCGCCCACCGCAATGCTGTCAGGGAAAAGCTGCTGGACGCGCTCCGGCAGCGCGTCGGTGGCGACATCGTAGTCAGCGGGCTCGCGACCAAGCACCAAATCGCGCACGCATCCGCCCACCAAATAGGCCTGGTGGCCGGCGTCACGCAGCACGCCGCAGATTTTCTCTGCCAGTTCCTTGGGATTCATCCGCTGATTATGGAACACCCGCGGCGAAGTAGCAAAAAAGTTGCAGAGTTGAAGAGCCTAAGAGATGAAGAGTCAAGGAGTCGATTGCAGTTGTGGGAGGGCCTCAGGACTCATCGTTCGGGGGATCAAGCGAGCCGCCGAAACCGACCTTCGAGAAGCCGAAGCGGTCTCGCAAGCGGTCGGTAGCGCGGGTCAGCCGCTCGAGCTTTTCGCGGCGGCCCTCCAGGACCGGGTCAAGCAGGTCGAGCTGACGAGCGGCCGCGGCGGGAGAGACAAGCGAGGAGAGCCCGACGCCAAGCAGGCGGATCTTCTGCTGCCGGTCCCAGTGCGCCTCAAAGAGCTGTCGAATCGTCGGCAGGATGATTCCATCCAGGCTCGTCGCCTCCGCCAGGGTCTTCGAGCGCGTGATGGTGTGGAACTCCGCATACCGGATTATCAACGTCAGCGTGCGCGCTTCCAGGCCCGCCTCGCGCAGGCGCTTGGCCGCCTTCTGGCAGAGGTGGCTCAGGGTGGAACCGAGCGCGGTGCGGTCGTCGGTATCAAAGGGAAATGTGTGGTTGCTCGAGACCGACTTCGGCTCGGCGTCCACGAAAAACTCATAGGAGTCCTCGCCGCGGGCTTTGCGGTACAGCGCCGTGCCCCACTGGCCGAAGGTTTCTTCGAGTTTTTCCAGGGGCACCGCGGCCAATTGTCCGACCGTCCCGATCCCGAGCGATTTCAGCGCCGCTTCGGTGACCTTGCCGATGCCGGGGATTTTGCGCACGCCAAGCGGGGCAAGAAATTCGGCTTCCATGCCCGCCGGCGCCCACAGCAGACCGCAGGGCTTGGCCTGGTCTGAGGCCACCTTGGCGACCAGGCGAGTCCGCGCCAGGCCTGCCGAGCAGGGCAATCCGGTCTTCTCACCGATCTCGAGTAGCAGTTTGTGCGCCGCAGCCAACGGAGCGCCGTTGAGGCGCTCCGTGCCCGCCAAGTCGAGATAGGCCTCGTCAATCGAAACCATCTCCACCACGGGCGAATACTTGGCCAGTATGGCGGCGACGCGGTCGCTCCATTCGGCGTAGAGCTCGTGGTGGCCATCCAGAAAGATGGCGTGCGGGCACAGCCGCCCTGCGGTGCGCAGCGGCATGGCCGACTGGATGCCGTAGCGGCGGGCCTCATAGCTCGCCGCAGAGACCACGCCACGCTGATCCGGCTGGCCGCCCACGACTACAGGCAGGCCACGGAGCTCGGGGTGGGCCAGCAGCTCGACGGAAACAAAGAAGGCGTCCATGTCCACATGAAGAATGGAGGCAGAGGAAAGAGAATCTGCGGGCGACGTTTTATCGTGCTTGGCGCGGAAGCGAGCCAGCTTAGGCATGGCAAGTTTGCCGAAGATAAGATACACCCAGCCGCTGCCTTTATACGCGTCTGCCTTGGAAGTGGTCCGGCATGCCGTGCGCGGGGGCGACGGCAAGCCGCCGCACTCCAGGAAGTGCGGCTTACAATTTTTCGGCGGCGATCACTCGCGGAATGCCTGCCAGGTCGTTGGTGACGCCCACATTCGTCCATGCCGGCGAACCGAGCAGCGAGCGCACAGGCTCGAGCGCGTTATAGCTCAGCTCGAGAACCAGGATGCCGCCCGGCACCAGAAGCCTCTCTGCCTGGCGGACCAGCGGCGGATAGACCTCGAAGCCCTGCTCGCCACCAAACAGCGCTTCGCCCGGTTCGTGCCTGCCGACTTCGCGGGGCAGCGATTCGGCTTCGTGGCGGCCGACGTAGGGCGGGTTGCTGACGATGAGATGGAAGGCGCGTGATTCGTGACTCGTGAGCCGTGATTCGTGCACGGATGCGCCGAATTTTTCTTCGGAGTGCGGCGGCGCTTGCCCTGAGCGAAGCCCGCGGGCGCCGCCGGTCTCAGAAGGCGTGAGCCAGCTCCCGCACTCTAAGGCGCCGAGTAGATCACACGCGAAAAATTGGATGCGGTCGGCGACAGCGTGGCGAGCAGCGTTGCGCCGCGCCACCGCGAGCGCCGCCGGTGAGATATCGGTGGCGAACACTACAGCCTCAGGCAGTTCGCTGGCAATTGCCGCAGCAAGGCACCCCGAGCCGGTGCCAACATCGGCGATTCGCAGCTCCGCACCACTCGGTGCGGGGCGGTCCCCTGCCCAGGGCGGTGCAGGGCGCAATCCCTGAGGTCTCCTCCGACTCGACAGCCGTTCAAGCGCCACTTCGACGACATGCTCGGTTTCCGGCCGGGGAATCAGCACGTCAGGAGTAACTTCAAACTCAAGCCCCCAGAACTCCTGCCGGCCGGTCAGGTACTGCGTCGGGGTTCCGGCGATGCGCTGCGAAACCAGGGTGAAGTACTGCTCGGCGCGCGCCGGCTCTAACATTTGCTCGGGGCGGGAGTAGAGCCAGGCGCGCTCGCATCCCAGAACTTTCATCAGCAGCAGCTCAGCGGCCAAGGCGTGCGACCCCACGCCCGCTTCACCGAGCCGCGCCATCGCTTCCCGCAGTGCGCCGCGGACATCCAGGACTGCCGTTTTGTACTCGGAGTAATTCACGGCGCGCCGCTTACGCTTCGACGAGTTCCTGCTTAAGCCGTTCGGCTTCGTAGTGCGTCACCAGGGCGTCCACGAACGGGCCGAGCTTGCCGTCCATCACGTCGGTGAGCTGGTGGAGCGTTAGGCCGATGCGATGGTCGGTGACGCGGTTCTGGGGAAAATTATAAGTTCGGATCTTCTCTGAGCGGTCACCGGACTTGATCTGACCGCGGCGCTCGGCGGCGATCTGCTGGTGCTGCTTGGCCTGCTCCATTTCGTACAGCCGGGCGCGGAGCACGCGCAGGGCCTTGGCCTTGTTCTTGATCTGCGACTTTTCGTCCTGCTGGGAAACCACCAGATTGGTAGGCAGGTGCGTGATACGCACGGCCGAGTACGTGGTATTGACCGATTGCCCGCCCGGGCCGGATGAACAGAAGGTGTCAATGCGGATGTCTTTGGGGTCGATCTTGATGTCAATCTCGTCGGCCTCGGGCAGCACCGCAACCGTCGCCGCGGAGGTGTGGATGCGGCCCTGCTGCTCGGTTTCGGGCACGCGCTGTACCCGGTGCACGCCGCTTTCGTATTTCAGCTTGGAATAGACCTTCTTCCCCTGGATGGCCGCCACGACTTCTTTGAGGCCGCCAAGCGACGAGGGTGAGCTGGATAACACCTCGACTCGCCAGCCCTGTGATTCGGCGTAGTGCGAGTACATGCGGAAGAGTTCTCCGGCAAACAGCGCGGCCTCATCGCCGCCTGTCCCGGCGCGGATTTCCACGATGACGTTTTTCTCGTCGTTGGGGTCCCGCGGCAGCAGCAGGAGCTTCAACTCGCGCTCGACCGCTTCCTTGCGCTCGCCGAGCTGCCGCTCCTCATCGTGGGCGAGCTGCTTCATCTCGGAGTCTTGGGCCTCGACGTGCATCTGGCGGGCTTCGCGCAGCCCCTTCTCGAGCTGCTTCCACTCGCGGTACTTTTCGACGACCTCGGCGAGCTCGGCGTGCGTGCGGGCGAGCTTCTGATAGCGCGCCGAGTCGGCCAACACCTCGGGCGAAGAGATCTGCTGGGTCAATTCGGCGTAGCGCGCCTCAATCTGGTCGAGTTTTTCAAACAGCGTCAGGGTAGCCACGTTGCACCATTAAGAAACGAAATCCGAAACACGCGGAACAAAACAGTGCGGCGACCCCGCAGGGCGGGGCCAGGAGGCGACTCGCTAATAGAAGGGGGCAAACATCGCAGCCAAACCTGTCATCAGGATAGCGCCAAAGCCGCAGCGAGTCAAACCACCTCAGGGGAATGTGTTGTTATGCTGAGTCTGCCGTGGCGGACGAGGCCCACGCTCCAGAGAGATTCTTCCTCCCGTCCCGCCATCGGCGGGCGGGACGCACGCTGAGTGACATCGCAAAGCGCCGCTCCACTACTAGGCGATCATTTCAAGTCGCGCAAGTCGAATTCAGCTTCGACGGTTTGCCCGTCGGGTGTGAGCACTTCGATCCGAACGGGAGAGGAGGCGATCTGCCCGGTATCGAATTCGAGCTGCACCTCGGCTCCTTCGAGCGCTCCGGCCGCGAGATACGGGCCCGAAAGGCCGGTAGTGTAGAGTGGCCTGCCGGTGCTCTTGTTTGGAGTGACGGTCTTGCCCTGTAGGACGCGGATTTTGAAGTCGCGCCAGAAATCCGGAGGACGCTCCTGCGGCGGGCCCTTGCTGCGCGAATTCGTCACGTAGGCGGGATAAGTAGGCGTGAGGTTGATGCGAACGCGCACGAGGATGAGATTTGACTGGGCGGCGTAATCCTTTTCGGCCTGCTGTGCGGTGTAGCTCCCCGGCGCTTGCGCAGCGCGCAGCGCGACCTGCTCATACGGCGTCCGGATTTCGATTTCGGCCACATGGGGCCCGCTTTTGGGCAGGGGCGGCCGTTTCAGGTACTGCCCCATGAACGCTGCCGTCTTGTCGTCGTGCCTGCGGCCTAGAAAATATGCTTCCCGGATGGAATGAGAGTCCAGCGGATGCTCGTATGCCGCCACAGCCTGCGCAACGAGTAGGCTAACCGCCAGGGCGAGAAATCCAGACTTTGCAGCCGTTGCCACGGATTGGCTCCTAAGCTCCTGCTACCTTAGATGTGCTTGGGTAGCACAGGCACTCGGGATGCAGGCGGGCTTTATCATTCCGCGAGCGGTTCAAACGCGCGGTGAATGAGATATAGGACATAGGCCGTCGCCGCCCCGGCTGGGATCGCTTGCCAGCCACCAAACTGCGTGATCGCGCTTGGACCAGCTAGAAAGAGGCCAACAACGGAAGCCCGGACCCAAGGGATTCGCTCGAACGAACCAAGCACCCAGATCAAGACCGTCGGAAGAATCGCACCAACACTTATCCACTGCCAAGCACTTGTGCACTTGAAGCGCGTCATCAGCCTACGCAGGAGCCACGCAAACAATACAGCGTAAAAGGTTCCGAAGATGAGACCAAGGAAGTAGAGACGGAGGAAACCAGGCACACCATGCAGCTCGCTGGCCAGGCTGTACGTCCCCAGGATACCGCCGAGCCAAAGGGTGACCGTCAAGCAAAAGCATCCCACGACGACCGCCCCCAGATAAAAGACCAGGCTGCCGCGGCGGGTCATATGCGACGCTGGATGTGGGGAAAGTCGAGCCAGACCTTGACGCCGCAGAAGTGTGAGCCCTCGGTGCAAATGGGCGTGGTGATGCCGGCGCGGAGTTGGCACGGCGGGCCCAGGTAGCGGGCGAGCTGGGGCAGGACGGCCCGGAGTTGCTCGATTTCTTCCCTCGAGGCCTGGTAAATCTCCTCCTGGGCATTGAAGCAGGTGCGCATAGTCCACTTGTGCAGCAGATGGAGCAGCGAGCCCGACTCGACCAGGCGGATGGCCTTGGCGTTGGGGAGCAGGTAGAGCGCGAATTCGGGCGAGACGCCGCGGTCGAGCAGCTCATTTTTCGCCGCCCAGGCCTCGGCCATGGCGTGGTCATAGACGTCGCGGGCGCGGGCGTTGCCGGCAACGAGCATGGGAGTGATGTAGTCGGGCTGGCGCGTATCGGCGAGCGCGAGCAGCGGGCGCGAGCCGGGCACCATGCGGTGGCGCTGATCCTGGCTGTCGGCGGTATGGCTGATTTTCTTTGCAAACGTGAAATGCGCGTGCTGCAGCGCGCGCATTATCGGCGCGTGCACTCCGATGTTGAGCGTCTCCAGCCGATACGCGTTGCGCGCCGGGTTCAGCAGCCGATCGAGCGCTTCGGCGTCCGAGCAGGCCGCTTCAGTGAGGCCGACGACGGCGCGGTAGGCTTCGGCCACCACTCGCGGCGCCTGCGGCGAAAAGTCCACCAGGCGCGAGGTGCGGCCAGCCAGGCGCGCATCGAAGTCGCGGGTGAACGCCTGGCCGCCCGCCGGCGAATCCCCGAGGCCGCGCCATTCGGGCAGTTCCTCCATCGGCGTGTTGTCGAAGCGATCGAAGAACTGCGGGTCCACCTCGCGGACGCGCTCGACCATCTCGCCGATCACCTGCCGCGCCTCGGTGGGCGTGTCCGAGGCCGCCTGCATCCGCCAGAGACGGTGCAGGACGATGCCCGACAGCGTGTGCACCATGGTAGTGGCCGCCGCGACCGGCAAAACGTACCGCGCCACCTCGATGGCGCGCTTCTCGGCCTGCCGCTCCACCTTCTGCGCGCGCTTGGGGTGCGACATCGAGCTGAGATGCCAGATGTCCGCCAGAATGGCGCGCGCGTCCGCTTGCAGCAGCGCGGTCAGCTCGCGGTAGTGCTCCCAGGCGCGGGCCACGGCGCGCTCATAGATACGGCGCTCTTCGGCCCCGAAGTTTTCCGAACGCGGCGGGATGAACGCCTGGGCGCGGTCCAGGCGGACGTAGCGCTGGCTCTGCTGCTCGGAGTTGTAGAACGGGTGCGCGTGCAGGAATGACCAGACAAACTGCCGGCTGACGTTTTCCAGCCCGAACTCAAAATGCGCGTGCTGATAGACGGTGTGGTGGCCGCCGTAAAACGTTGCGGCGCCGATGGTGAGCCGCTGCTTGTCGGTGATTTCTTCCGGCGCAATGATGCGCGGGGAATAACAGGTGCGCGCCGCGGCAATCGCCGAATCGTAGGGATGGTCGAACCAGTTGCGCAGCGTCACCCGCGGCGTCGCCGGTTCCACCTGGACCGGCTGCGGCGCGCCTGAGGGAGTGGTGGGTAGAGTGGCCATTGCCGGCGGTCATTCTACATCGCGGCGGAGCGAGGTGAACAGGATGCCGCGGTCCCTGAGCAGAAGTCGTACTCCGTCATTCTGAATCCACCGCAGGTGGAGGAAGAATCTCTCTTCGCACGCATGACGCATAGAGGGATTCTTCGCTTCGTCCGCGACTGCGGACTCCGCTCAGAATAAAATGGAGCCAGACAGGGGCTTACTTCCTAGCGGCCTTTTCGGCTGTGGCTTTATCGCTGGCGGCCTTGGCGTCGGCGTATTTCCGCTGGAAGCGCTCGACGCGTCCGGCGGTATCCACCAGCTTTTGTTTGCCGGTGAAAAACGGGTGGCAATTCGAGCAGATTTCGACACGGACCAGGTCACCCTTGAACGTGGAACGCGTCTTGAAGGCGTTCCCACAGGCGCAATGGACCGTCACTTCGTGGTAGTCGGGATGAATGCCCTGTTTCATTAAGCCATGCTCCATTCTGACGTGGCCGGTCTGCACGGCTCCCCGCCGGAGGCGGGTCCCACAGCCGCGTCGCTAGGCCAACGACAATACCTAAGAATACTCGAATCCGGCCGAGTTGCCAAGTCGGCCGGGAACTCGCGGCGGGCGATCCGCGCGCGGCGCACGCATTTCACCTTTTTTCTTGTGTGCGGCTGCGGCCGGGTATAGCGTTTCCGCCGATGCGCGTCGAACTCGCCCTCGAACCCGCCGAGCCGGTCGAAAAGCTGGAAATCCCCTGGGAGAGCCCCGACCCGACTCGGCGCTATCTCGATTTGCGCGACGACCCGCGCGGGATTACGCAAATCGAGGAAGCGCGGCGGCATCCGCCGCTGCGGAGTTTCCTGGTCGCGGTCAATAGCGACGATTCGCTGTTTGCCACGGCCCGGTGCAAGACCTGGCAGAAGCAGGACGATCCCTCAGCAGGCGCAAGCCCGTGCGAGTTCTCTTCCCGCCTGGAGCTGGTCTTTGCGCCGGAGCAGTTGAATTTCGATCGCAGCCACTGCGAAGGCCTGGCCCGGCGGCTCGAGGAGCTGCTGACCCGCGAGACGGCGCCCGATGCGCTGCGCTCCGAGCTGCGCATCCTGTCGTGCCGCTATCGCGCGCCGGGCCGCGAGGGCTTTTGCCTGCGGATTACGCTCCACGCTCGCGGCGCGACGCCCGAACAGGCCGAGATGCGCTGGGGGTTGGGCCTCGCTCGCATCCAGCAAGCGCTGCTATTCGTTTCGCGGGTCCTCCGCCAGCAGATCGCGCAGGTTTCCTGACCCTGACAGACTCTAAGCATCAAGCGGCTTGCGGGCCGTGATCGTGACGGCCACGGCCGCGACTTCGCCGCCGGGCTGCAACTGCGCCGGGCGCTCGGCAACCAGGCGAACACCGGAAAAGCCCGCGCCCCGGATCGCTGCGAAGTACTCCTCTTCGGCGAGCGCGCCCGCAACGCACGCGCACCAACTTTCCTCACCCGCGTTCTGCCGGAGACCGCGAATGGCCTCCGCCGGGCCCCGCAGGACGATGTCGGCGATCGAGAGTCGCCCGCCGGGCCGCAGCACGCGAAAGATCTCCGCGAACACGGCCGGCTTGTCCGGAGACAGATTGATGACGCAGTTGCTGATGGCAGTGTCGGCGGCGCCGCTCGCCAGCGGCAGCCGTTCGATTTCTGCGGTCGCAAACTCCACGTTGGCGTAATTCCCTGCGGCGGCGTTCCGCTGCGCGCGTTCTACCATCTCCGGAGTGAGGTCGTAGCCATAGACCCGCCCGGCCGGACCCACAAGATTCGCCGCGAGAAATGAATCCATCCCTGCGCCGGCGCCGAGGTCCACGACGACTTCGCCCGGCTGGAGCTCGGCGTAGCGCGCCGGCGCGCCGCTGCCCTCGCCGAGGTAAGCTCCCTTCGGAACCGCCGCCAGCTCCTCCAGCGAGTAGTCGGTCGGCCGGGTTACCTCAGCCCCGCAACAGGCGGACGGCGAGCCCTCTCCCCGCGTCCGTGCCACTGCGCCATAAGCGGCCTGAATCACCGCGTGGATCGCCTGCTTGTTTGTTGTCTCTGATTTCACGGTGCCTCCTCGCTTTCAATATATTTATATATGTCAATGTGAACAAACAGATTCCCCCACGGGCTCAGACCCTCTGCAACCACTCCCCCAGCCGGTCCAGCGCCTCCTCTTTGCGCCGGCAGTAGAGCCACCGGCCGATCTTCCATGTGGTGATTAGCCCCGCCTCACGCAGCACTTGGATGTGGTGGGTGATGGTGGGCTGGCTCAGGGAAAGGGCCGATTCCAGGTCGCAAACGCAAAGGCCCGGATCGAACGCGCTGACCTCCGCGCAGGAACAACACCCCTTCTGCCTGAGCAGCTCGATGATGCGCCGGCGCGTCGGGTCGGCCAGGGCCTTGAGTTGCAGGTCGATTACAGCGTCGGATTGACGGGCTGGCGGCATATACATAGACTATTATCTATGGATGTGTTCTCCTGTCAACAAGAATCTGCTAGAGCTCGGCTCGGTGAAGGCTTCGGGAAGCGGGCGTCAGGAGACGAACGAGCAACCCACCCGCGCGGTGGTGCCCTGGCCGCGCTGCAGATAGACGCGGCGCAGGCTGACGCGCACCGGCGGGAGGATGGGTACGTGGAGCACCGCATGGAAGGAGGCGGCAAGCTCTTCGGGGGCGTCGGTCTGCAGGGCTACCCCGCCATAGCCCAGGTCCAGCACGTGGGCGGTTTTTTCAGGGGCCTCGCCAAGCAGGGCGTAGGCGCGCGTTCCGGCCAGTGAGACGCGTTCCCATTTCCTGCGCTCGGCGGGAGGCTGCACCAGCGTAGGCGCCGGTGCCGGGGTTTCTCGGGCCGCGCCGGCTGTAGCGGCCGGCCCCGCAGGTGCCTCCGGGGGGTGCGTCGGCGGGGCTGGCGGTGTGGCTTCGCCGCGCTGCGCATGGTTGGCATGCTTCAACTGGTAGAGCCGGTCGTCGGCCACCCGGATCAACACTTCTTTCTGGTCGCCGTCCTGCGGGTAAACCGCGAGGCCGTAGTCGAGGTCCAGGGAAACGTCGAGGTGCATCGGCTCAATGGCCGCCTCATAAACGGTGCGGACGCGGCGGCTGAGCGCGGCGGCCTTGTCTGCGTCGGACTGCGGCAGCAGAAGGGCGAATTCATCCCCGCCGATGCGGAAGGCGTAGTCGGAAGTACGCAGCGATTTCCGCAGCGTGCTCGCAGCAGCCTGCAGCACCAGGTCGCCCTGCGGATGGCCGTGGCGGTCGTTCACCTCTTTGAACCGGTGCAGGTCCATGATCACCAGCGCCAGGTTCTGTCCGGAGCGCCAGGCGCGGTTCAACTCCTTGTCGAAATACTCCTCGAACAATCGCCGGTTGTAGAGGCCGGTGAGCGGGTCGGTGGCGGCGTTGATCTGCAGCTTCTTCAGCTCCTCATATTCCATCATGATGGGCACGCGCAGAATGTTGGACGAGGCCAGCACATCCACCATCGCCGTCTTCAGCGAAACAGACTTGCCGAGACTCTCGGCCAGTTCCCGGCGTCGGATGAGAATGCGTTCCCAGTAGTCCAGGCTCAGGGCTTCGGTCAAATCCAGTTGGGCGATGGTGCGGAGGAAGCGCTGGAGGAACTGGCCTCGCGCCGGCCGCTCCAGGTTCTCGAGGGTTTCGGCGAGGAGTTCGAAGAATACATCCTCGCCAGGAAGATGAGACTTCGTGGGGTCAGCGGGGCTGGGCATCAGAGTCCGAATTACTCCAGCTTACCCCAACGGGGAATTGGGATAGCACAATAATCCACTCTGAAGAGAGCACGATGGTGGCCATCCGTCTGGTCGTTGCGCCAAAGGCGATGGCAGAGCCCCAAGTTGATGGTTTGCGGCAAACAGGGGGCGTTTGGAGGTTCGAGCGCGCGTGCGGCCACTGCAGGTGGCCAGGAAACGCAACTCGTTGCACATTATGTGCCGCGACGTTCACCCTATTGGGCTCGGTGTGCTCAGGGGGAGGGCGTCAATCAAGCGCTTTGAGGAACTCCAGCCCGACCAGGTGAACATCCCCTGCAGTCTGCTGACGCCGGATGCGGGCCTGCATCGGAGGTGTTTCCGACGGCACCATCCCCGAGGATGAAGAAGGCGGAGCGGGGACGGTGAGATGAACAACATGGTCAGTCCGCAACAGTCGCGAACTCGCCAGGAATGCGCCGGTGGCGCTGATATCCAGCGTCTTGGTCAAATCTAAGAATTCCGCACCGGATGCGTCCACACCCCGAACGAACATGGGGATCTGCAAACGTATCCGTGGAGAACGGCGTCGCTCGGCGGGGTTTAAGCGCATGCCTTCTCTGTGAAAAACCAGCTCTGCCACACCCAGTCCGTTAGTACTTTCGAACCATTACTCGGGGAAAACAGCAGCTTGGATGCCAGAGACCCAATCAGGCGGCGAATCGAGGTATTTGGTTGTCTTGCAAAGACTTCCGGGCGCCGTGGGAATGTGGAAAACTAGTCCCTCCGCGCTGTTTTTCTCCAACGTGCTACTTCTTTTCAACATTTGCGCAAGATGGGACGCCTTTCCCATTGACACCCCCGCTGCCTTTTGACAGTATTTCGCAGTCCCTCAGAGACTAAGAACAGAGATCCGCAGATCAGAAGAGTATTCCGAGCGTTCCGCCGACAGCGGGAGAGTGCCCTAGGAGGGTGTCTTGCAGCGCGGGGCAGAAGTTGAACAATTGACTGGAGGATCGCTTCCTTTCAGTGTCCTTGCCAGCCTGCTGGACGCTCTAGATCGCCCGCTTTTGGTTTCCGATCGCGGCGGACGAATCCTTTTCGCCAATCTGCGCGCGCAGCGCTGCTTGAATGCCCGCGGCATTGTCTCGCCGACCCAGGTCAACCTGTTCAGCGAGCTGCTGCACATCGATCCGAAGGTAATTCTCGGCCAGATCGAGGGCGGCGAACAGGAAGTTGACCTGCCGGTGGACGGCCTCGGGGAGAAGGCCCGGGCACGCATCCGCTGGCTGCCCGAACCAGACTGGCTGGTGGTGCGCGTGGAGGCGATTCCTGCCGCCTCACCCGCGGAAGAATCCGAAGTGCAGTACACGGTGCAGGAGC
>JBASRK010000268.1:0-4007 GCA_049273775.1 Candidatus Acidiferrales bacterium | reverse complement strand
GAGTCGGCCCAGCCGCAGCAGCCGCGCTCGCCGGAGGAGGACCGGCGGGAATGCCAGTGCCCCGGGGAATCCCGAGGTGAGTCATCACGTGCTCGACGGTGCGCGCAATCGCAGCGCGATCGGGTACGCCGGAGCCGCCAGCGGCCGCAGCCAGGCCCACCCCGGCGGCTGCAGCAACGCCCGCCTTCGGCAGCTCAGACGCCGCGGGCGCTTGGGTCACACCCGCCATGCGCTGTTCGGCAGGGACGGTGCGATGCTCGACGGCGCGTGATGCCCAGGCAATGCGCTTGATGTTCATCAGGTGCTGCGGGCCGATGTTGTCGGAGGTGATGTTGCCGCCCAGGGCGCCGCAGCCAAGCGTCATGGCGGGAAAAAGATTGGTCGAGTAGCCGATCGAGCCGTGCACCGCCGAGGTATTCACGCAGACGCGGAAGGCCGGCACGGCCTGGCCGAACTCGCGCACCGCCGCCTCGTTCTGCGAGTGGATGGCGATGGTGTGGCCCATGCCGCCGTGCTCGAGCAAGCGCGTCGAGAGCTCGATGGCTGCGGCCAGGTTGGCCACCGAATAGAACGCCAGAATGGGCGAGAGCTTCTCACCCGAGAGCGGATGCTCGCGGCCGACCTCGTCGAGCCTGGCGATCAGCACACGCGTCGCCGCCGGCACCTGGATCCCGGCCATATCCGCAATCACCGTTGCCGGCCGGCCGACGATCTTCGGGTTGGGGGTGTACGTACCCGGCTGGATCACCAATGGATTGAGCTTGCGGATCTCCTCCGGCGAAAGAAAATATGCTCCCTGCCGGCGGCACTCCTCGAGTGCCTGCTCGCGCACCGGCTCCTCTGCGACGATGGCCTGCTCGGAGGAGCAGATGGTGCCGTAGTCGAATGTCTTGCCGGCGATGATGTCGGCGACAGCTTTGCGCACGTCCGCAGTGCGCTCGATGTAGGCCGGCACGTTTCCCGGACCGACGCCGTAAGCGGGCTTGCCCGAGCTGTAGGCCTGGCGCACGAGCCCCGTCCCGCCGGTGGCCAGGATGACGCCGACCTCGCGATGGCGCATCAGCTCCTGCGTGCCCTGGAGCGTGGTGTGCTGCATGCAATTGATCAGTCCTTCGGGGGCGCCGATGCGCAGCGCGGCGTGGCTCATCACGTTCGCCGTCTCGCAGATGCAGCGGATGGCCGAAGGGTGCGGGCTCAGCACAATCGCATTGCGCGCCTTGATCGAGATCAGCGTCTTGTAAATGGCCGTCGAGGTCGGGTTGGTCGAAGGGATCACGGCGGCCACCACCCCCACCGGCGTGGCCACTTCCACGATGCCTTTTTCCTTGTCCTCGCGGAGGATGCCGACAGTTTTCATCCCGCGGATGGCCCGGTGGACGTCCACCGAGCCCAGGCGGTTTTTGATGATCTTGTCGGCCACATTGCCATAGCCGGTCTCCTCCACGGCGAGGCGCGCAAGCTGCTCGCCGGCGACAGTGGCGGCTTCGGCGCAGGCGTCCACGACGGCGTCCACCTGCTCCTGCGAAAATTTGGCGAATGCTCTCTGGGCTTCGGCGGCGCGGGCCGCCAGTTCGCGGGCTTCCTGGATGGAGATGAGGTCGCGGTCGCGCAAACTCAAAGCGCTTTACCTGTACCCAAGAAAAGCACCGCCCCTGGAAGGGCGGGCGACAACAACTGCCGGGCGGACGGCCGGCGCTGCGCTTATTTCTTTGGCGGGCCGCTGCCGGGGAGAATCTTTTCGACGTGCTCGTGCGGGCGCGGGATGACGTGGACGGCAACGAGCTCGCCGACGCGCCGCGCCGCAGCGGCACCGGCGTCGGTGGCCGCCTTCACCGCGCCCACATCACCGCGCACCATCACGGTGACATACCCCGAGCCGATGTATTCCTTGCCGATGAGGATCACGTTGGCGGCCTTGACCATCGCGTCGGCCGCTTCAATCGAGCCCACCAGGCCCCGGGTTTCGATCATTCCTAACGCTTCATTGGCCATGGGCTCCTCGTTCGCGGATGGCGTGGATTCCCGCCCGCGGATGCAGACCCGCCGAAAGACTCAAGAAGGAGGATGGCGGAATCCGGCACTTTGCGCCGTCGAGCGCGTTGAGCCTAGCACGGCCATCGGGTCGAATCAAGCCAACGGAAATCTTCTGTGGAAAACGGGGCGCGATGGCCGGGGTCAAATTGTCGGCAGGACGCCCTGGTTGGCGACAGCGACGCCGTCGCGGGTGGTGTTCTTCACTCCGTACATGGCTTCGTCGGCCAGGTGCAGCAGCTCGACCTTGGTCTTGGAATCGCTGGGGTAACCGGCCACGCCGACGCTGGAGGTGATGCGCACATTGAGCTGCTCGGCCTTCAGCCAGACGGTTTCGCGGATCAGCCGGTGCAGTCGCCGCGCCACCACACAGGCGCTCTCCTTGGAGGTCTGCGGCAGCAGCACGACGAATTCGTCCCCGCCGTAACGGAAGGCGAAATCAATCAGACGGCAGTGGGCCTTGACCACCTGGCCGATCTCCGCCAGCAGCTTCGAGCCCATCAGGTGACCGTGGGAGTCGTTGACCTTTTTGAAGTAATCGAGGTCGATAAAAACCAGCGAGAACTCGTAGCCGTAGCGCTGCGAGCGGTAGATTTCGGTCTCCAGGATGAAGTTGAGGTGGCGGGCGTTGTACAGGCTGGTGCAATCGTCGGTGATGGTGAGCTCGTGGATGCGCTGGACGTGCCGCGCATTCTCGAGCGCAATAGCGGCGAAGTCCGCCAGGGCCTCCAGCAAGGCGAGGTCGCGGTCGTGGAAGCCCTCCGGCCCGACGCAGTTTACCAGCTCGATCACGCCCAGGCAGTGATCGCGGAAGCGCACCGGCACGGCTACAATCGAGCGGGTCTCCATCTTGGTCTTCTCGTCCACCTTGGCGAAGAAGCGCATGTCCTTGCTCACGTCGGGCACGATGACAACTTCATCGTGTTGCGCCACCCAGCCGGCAATGCCCTGCCCCAGCTTGATGCGGACGTCCTTCAGCGCTTGGGCGCCCTTGCCGACGGCCAGCTCGAAGTAAAGCTCCTGCTTGGCCTCGTCCACCAGCAGCAGCGACCACGTGTCTGGTCTCAGGAACTCGTCGATTTTCTCCATAATGGTGCGCAGGACTTGGTCGAGTTGGAGCGAAGAGGTGAGCGCCTTGCCCAGCTCATGGAATACAGCCACCTCGCCAACTTCCCGTTGCTCTGTCTTCACAGCGGGATTGCGGCGGCGCTCAACGCCGGTGAAGTTAATGGGTTGTTCCACTATACGCCTAGACCTTGAATCGAGTTTTGGGGTCGCCCGTCACGCTTCTCCTGAATCAGGACGAAGGGACGGGCTTAAGGGGCAACCGAATTATAAGCAACGCCCTTCGCGGGGCGCAACCCGCAGTTCAGTGGAAGGTTTCGCGAATATACCGGAGCCGCCCGCGCCCGCTGCGGACCCCGGCCGCCGCGACCGATTGACACTCCCCACCAGCCCGCCTATATTGCAGTCGTCTGCGCGATTCACCCCGCTGAAGCCTTCGGGGGCGCGAAAGGCGCGCCGCAAATGGACAAGGGCACCTTCGGCGATCATCTCAGGCGTGAACGAGAAATGCGGGGCGTGTCGTTGGAAGAGATCTCCGCGGCGACGCGCATCGGCACGCGTTTCCTGGAAGCGCTCGAAAGCGAACAGTGGGAACAACTGCCGGGCGGCGTCTTCAACCGGGGCTTTGTTCGCGCCATTGCCCGCTTCTTGGGTCTCGACGAGGAGGGCCTGGTGGGCGAATATGCTCTGGCCACCAACGACCGGCCCGAGACCCGTCTGGGGACCGAGAAACAGCCTGCACAGGGTTCCGAGGCTCGCCGGCTGCTGTGGCTGCTCGTGCTACTCGCGGTTGCGCTCGTGGCCGGAGCGTGGTTCGCCTGGCACCGCTACGCTTCCTGGCGTGCCGGCCGGCGCCCGGCGGCGGTCTCAGCACCCCGGCCGGCATCGCATCTCCCCGCGGCCCCGCGGGC
>JBASRK010000234.1:0-13576 GCA_049273775.1 Candidatus Acidiferrales bacterium | reverse complement strand
GTGCCACGGTATGCCGCGCCCCGCCGGGCACGCGGCCATGGCGCGGCCCGCCGTGCGTGCACCGCCGGCCAATCGCAGCGCACGGGCCAGTTGGCCGTAAGTGATCGCGCGCCCGCGAGGGATCCTTTTGACCAGCCGGTAAACGGGTGCCCAGGACATTTTTTCTTCTTGCAGGCAACCATCCTATCGGTACTAGTCCCACTGGGTCAGAGAGTTTGACCCTGCGGAATCATGGCGGAAACGAACGGCGCTGGCAACCTGGTGCAGGGCCGAACAAAGGCGCATCTAAGTAAGTGCAGGAAGAAAGGGCGAGCGCCATGTCGGCACGATATCAACACGGTCGGCCGAGCTTCGCGGGCGGGCAAGCCAGCCGCCGGCGGCGCATGCAGGGTGCGCTGTCCGATAGTAACCGATGCGAAGCAACCCGGGCGTCGCGGACGCATCCAATCTTGACAGGCGTAGTGGAACGAAGATACACTACGGCCGTAAGCTAGACGCAGGAGCCGTTCGATGGCCTTTGTTCGCCGCAGAGGAAATGCTTATTACCTGGTGCACAACGTGCGCCGTCGGGGAAAGGTGAAACAATTGCACCTTGCTCGCCTCGGCGACCGGCCCCGCATCACCGATGACGTGGTCCGCCAGGTTTCCCGCTCCTATCCCTTGCTCAACGTGGATTGGAGCGAGCTCCGGGAGCAGGCCAATGGGCGCGTGGAGTTGTTCGACCCCAGGTCGGCCTACGTGCAAAAGCTCGTCTCGACCCTGCGCACGCTCAATCTGGATCTCACCGACCTGTTTCCGCCGTTGCTCGACGTCTCTCAGGCTCCCGAAACTGGCCATGAGATCCTTACCCAGCTTCGGCTGCTGTACTCGACTGTCCAGGTCAAGCTCGATCAGTTCGACCACTCCCCGTATCGTGGCGTGTTGGCCTCCCGGAGGTTCCGCTAGGAGGGCAGGCCAATGAGCAAACTCCACCAACATCTCGATCCCACTCGGCGTAGCCTCGAATCGCAGGAGTTTGAGGCCGCGCTGCGGCGGAGAATCGTGGGCCAGGAGGAAGGGGTCCGGGCGGTCGTGGACCTCTACCAGGTGTTCTGCGCTGGGATGAGCTCGGCGGGGCGTCCGGTGGGCAACCTGCTGTTCCTGGGTCCGACCGGGTCGGGCAAGACGCGCATCGTAGAGGCCGCGGCGGAGATCCTGTTCGGTGACCCACGGGCGGTGATCAAGGTGGACTGCGCCGAGTTCCAGCACTCGCACGAGATCGCCAAGCTGATCGGGTCGCCGCCGGGCTATCTGGGGCACCGCGAAACGCATCCGCTGATCACGCAGGAGGCCCTGGCGCAATACCACAAGGAAGATTTGAAGCTGAGTTTCTTGTTGTTCGACGAGATCGAGAAGGCCTCGGACGCGCTGTGGCAGTTGCTGCTGGGGATTCTGGACAAGGCGACGCTGACTTTGGGAGATAATCGGCGGGTGGACCTGTCGCAGACGATGATCTTCCTGACCTCGAACCTGGGAGGAGGGGAGATCAGCGAGTTGATGACGGGAGGGTTGGGGTTTGTGCAGCCGACCGACAAACCGACCGACAAGCTGGACGTGAAGGTGGAGCGGACGGCGACCGAGGCGGCAAAACGGAAGTTTTCGCCGGAGTTCATGAACCGGCTGGACAAGGTGGTGGTGTTTCATCCGTTGCGGCCGGAGCAGTTGGAGCAGATCCTGGAGATTGAGCTGGGGATGGTGCAGCAGCGGGTGCTGGACACGGCGCGAGGGCAGTTTTTGTTCCGGGTGACGCCGGAGGGGCGGGCGTACTTATTGCGGGAAGGAACGGACCTGAAGTACGGTGCGCGGCACCTGAAGCGGGCGATCGAGAAGCACGTGGTGTATCCGCTGGCGAACCTGCTGGCGACCGAGCAGGTGCGGTTAGGAGACATGCTGTGCATCGACTGGGACGGGGGGGAAGGGCGATTGGTCTTCCAGAGGGAAGGGGAAGGGGCGGTGGTGCCGGTGGCGGCGCCGCAGCCGAAGATTGCGGCGCAGGCGGCCCGGGCCACCGGCGGCCGCGCCGTCGAGGTCCCCTCGGTTGCCGCTGCTCGCGAAGCGCAAGCCCCCGCAGCCCTGCCTCCGGGCCATCCGATGCCAGCGCCGGCGAGCCGGCGAAAGAATGATAACGAACGGTAGTCCTTCGCGGACGACCATCTGCGAAATCCTCGGCCCTTCCAATGCGGCGCAACTCACAGTGTGCGCGTGGCCCGTCCTGATTCAGTAGTGTTTCACTCTGGCAGCAGGCGCGCGCCGGTGAAACGCAATCTGCATTCGCTCTTTCGAATCGCGGTTCTCCCCACAATCGTAAATCGCTGATTCTCTGGCTTTTCAGATGCTCCCCAAGTGAATCCTCAATTCTGCAACCCAGGGCTGGCCGCAAGATGTTTTCCCCGGCAGGGAGATTCGTTATAGTCTATCTGTTCGCATCGGGTGCACAAGGGCTGTTCCGGGCCGGCGACGTATCTCAGCCGCCAAGGAACCCCTAAACCTGGAGCTAACATCTAACCAAAAGGAAGCTGGTACCAACATGAGGCCCCAGCCAATGGAGGAGCAGATGAGTCAAGATCAGGCTGGCAGTGCTTGCCCGAGCCGCATGGCCGTGGGTCGCGGACGGCAAGGTCGTAGCACGCGGCAAGCGGTGGCGCTGGTAGCGGCGCTCTGCTTGGCGCTGGCACCGCTGGTGTGGGCCGACCGCACACAGTTAAGGCCCGGCTGGAACCTGTTTTCACCGCAACAGGATCTCGAAGTCGGCCGGCAGGTCTCCCGAGATGCCGAGCGGCAAGTGCCCATGCTCAACGACTCCCGAGTGGACAATTATCTGAACAATCTCGGAAGACGTCTGGCGGCGCATGCGCCCGGCGAGCGATATCCCTACCAGTACAAATGCGTGAACGACCGGGCCATCAACGCGTTCGCGCTGCCAGGGGGCTTTGTTTACATCAACCGCGGTGTGATCGAAGCGGCCGACAATGAGGCGCAACTCGCGGGTGTGATGGCGCACGAGACTTCGCATGTGGCCCTGCGCCACGGCACCAATCAGGCCAGCAAGGCCTATGCGGCGCAAGTGCCGCTGGCGATCCTGGGAGGGGCGCTTGGGAGCAACTCAATCGGTGCGGTGCTGGCGCAAGTAGGCGCGGGCTTTTTTGCCAACTCTGTCTTACTCAAATACTCGCGGACCGCCGAGAGCCAGGCGGATGTTATGGGCACGCAGATTCTTTACGACACCGGCTACGACCCTCGGGCCATGGCGCAGTTCTTTGAGAAAATCCAGGCCGAGAGCAAGGGCAAGAACCCGCCGGAGTTTTTCTCGAACCATCCCAACCCGGACCACCGCATCGACCGCGTGGACCAGGAGATTGAAAAGCTGGGCGGGCCGCCGCCGAACTACAAAACGGATTCCCCTGAGTTCCGCGATATTAAGCGTTACGTCCTGTCGCTCCCGCCGCCGAAAGGCGCCCGCCAGGCCCCGCAGGGCGGTAGTGGCCGCAGGCCGGCCCGGCCCTCGGAGCGCTTCCAGAACTATGAGAACGAGACGCTGCGCATGAGCTATCCGGACAACTGGCGCTCTTACGGCCAGGGCAACGCGTTGAGCTTTTTGCCCGACGGTGGCGCGGTGGACGACGGCCACGGCAGCGCCGCGCTGGCCTACGGCATGATCGTCAATGTCTTTGAGCCGCACGATGTACGTGACGGTCAGCCGACCCTCGAGGACGCCACCGATCAGTTGATCGCTGAGCTACAGCATTCCAATCCCGCCATGCGGATTCTGCGGCGGCACGAGAGCGTGCGCCTGGACGGTTACCGCGCCCTTTCCACCTACCTCTCGAATGATTCACCCGTCGGAGGTCGCGAAACCGATTGGGTGGTCAGCGTGCTCCGACCGGAGGGTTTGGTTTATTTCGTCAGCGTCGTGCCAGACCGTGACTCCGGCGACTACGAGCGCAGCTTCCAGGCCATGCTCGATTCCGTGCGCTTCCGGCAGTAGTCCCCTTACAGGCAGCGGTTTCCACCCCGCCTCTGGTCAATTGCATATAGAGGGAACTTTCCTACCCATTTCCTGGTCCTTCCGGGCCTGGTGCCAGCCGATAGCTTCTTTGTTGTGAGTGAGATGAGAACTGACCCCTGCCGCGTCTTGGCTGAAAGTTTGAAGCAAGGATAGCGGTTCGCCGGATCAATCGGCGGCTTCGCCCGAGGCCTGCGGCTTCCAGCGCAGGATGGGCTTGCGCGCCGCAGTGACCTCGTCGAGCCGCCCGACGCGGGTCGAGTGCGGCGCCGTCTTCACCAGCTCGGGGTTGGTGGCGGCTTCCTCGGCGATCGAACGCATGGCATCGATGAACAGGTCGCACTCTTCCTTCGATTCCGATTCGGTCGGCTCGATCATCATTGCGCCAGGAACGATAAGCGGGAAGGCGGTGGTGTACGGGTGGAACCCGTAGTCAATCAGCCGCTTGGCAATGTCGATGGTCGAGACGCCGTTTCTTTTCTGCCGGGCATCGCTGAACACCACCTCGTGCATCGAGGGCAGCTTGTAGGGCAAGTCGTAGACGTCCTCGAGTTGTTTGCGGACGTAGTTGGCGTTTAACACAGCGTCTTCGGTGGCCTGCCGGATGCCTGGGCCGTATGCCAGCGTGTACGCCAGCGCGCGCACGAGCACGCCGAAATTCCCGCAGAACGCCCGGACGCGCCCAACGGATTTCGGCCGATTGAAATCGAACGCGAGCGTGCCGTCCGCCTTTTCGACCAAGACCGGCACCGGCAGAAACGGCTCAAGGATCTTTTTCACCATCACCGGCCCGGCACCTGGCCCGCCGCCTCCGTGGGGGGTGGAGAAGGTCTTGTGCAGGTTCAGGTGCATCACGTCTACGCCGAAGTCGCCCGGGCGGGCCACACCGGCGAGCGCGTTCATGTTGGCGCCATCCATATAGAGCAGCGCGCCGGCGGAGTGGAGGATTTCGCTGACCTCGACGATGCGCTGCTCGAAGACGCCCACCGTGCTGGGGTTGGTCACCATCAGAGCGGCCACGTCGCCATTGACCATGCCGCGGAGCCGCTCAACGTCAATCTGTCCCTGTGCATTGGAGCGGATGTTTTCCACCTCATAGCCGGCAATCACCGCCGTTGCGGGATTGGTGCCGTGGGCCGAGTCCGGGATGAGAACTTTCTTCCGCGGGTCGCCCCGGCTTTCGAGATACGCCCGGATCAACAGTAGGCCCATCAGCTCGCCTTGGGCGCCGGCCGATGGCTGCATGGTGATCGCGTCCATGCCGGTAATTTCCAGCAGACATCTCTGCAGCACCTGGAGGATTTTCAGGCAGCCCTGGGAGAGTTCCACAGGCTGGAAGGGATGCTCGGTGGCGATACCGTCCAGGCGGGCGACAAATTCGTTCACTCGTGGGTTGTATTTCATCGTGCAGGAGCCCAGCGGATACATCCCCAGGTCAATGGCGTAGTTCCAGGTGGACAGCCGGGTGAAGTGGCGGATTACTTCGATCTCACTGACCTCGGGGAAGCCGTTGATGGCGTCACGTGCGTGCGCTGCGCCCAGGGCCTGGCGGGGGTCCACGGCGGGCACATCGAGCGGCGGCAATTCGATGCCGCGTTTGCCCGGCGCAGACTTCTCGAAGATGAGCCCTTCGCTCTGACTGGGGTGACGCCCGGCTTTTTTGATGCGGTCGCTCAATTCTCCATCCCTGCCTCGCTCACACCGGTGCCGCAAGGGCGCGGCGCAGCGAGGCCGCCAGATGCTCGATCTCGGCGCGTGAGGTCGTCTCGGTGACGCACACTAGCCCGCACTTGGTCAGGTCCGGATAGAAATTGCCGAGCGGCAACGGGCCGATGATCTTGTCCTTGATCAGCTCGGCATTGACCAGCTTCACTGAGCGCGGCAGCTCGATGACGAACTCGTTGAAGGTGGGCCCTGAAAACGCGTGCCGCACCCCGGAAATCTTCTTGAGTTCCGCCGCGGCAAAGCGTGCCTTGGCCAGGTTCTGTTGCGCCAGCTCCTTCAGGCCTTCCTTGCCGAGCAAGCACAGGTGCACTGCTGCGGCGAGCGCACAGAGCGCTTGGTTGGTGCAGATGTTTGAAGTAGCCTTCTCGCGCCGGATGTGCTGCTCGCGAGTGGCGAGTGTGAGCACGAATCCACGGCGCCCGTCGTGATCGGTAGTCTGCCCGGCCAGGCGTCCCGGCATCTGGCGGACAAATTTCTCGCGCGTGGTGATAACGCCGACAAACGGCCCGCCGTAGCTCGGCGCCAAACCAAAGCTTTGCCCTTCCATGGCCACGATATCGGCCTCGGCCGGAGGGCGCACGATGCCGAGCGATACGCCTTCCGTGACGGCGACGACGAGAAGCGCGTCGCGGGCGTGCGCGATCTCCGCAAGCTCCGGCAACTGCTCGAGCACGCCGAAGAAGTTCGGCGATTGCACGACTACCGCGGCGGTGGCCTGGTTGACCGAAGCGCGCAGCGCCGCCGCGTCGATCTGGCCCGAAGGGGTGAACGCTGCTTCGTCCACTTGCAGGCCGACGTTGTGCCCATAGGTGGCCAGCACCTGTCGGTATTCCGGGTGCACGGAGCGCGCCACGACGACGCGGTTGCGCCCCGTAAGTCTTTCAGCCATCAACACGGCTTCGGTCAGCGCCGTGGAGCCGTCCCACATCGAGGCGTTGGCCACCTCCTGGCCTGTAAGCTGACACATCAGCGTCTGGAACTCGAAGATGGCCTGGAGCGTGCCTTGACTGATTTCGGGCTGATAGGGCGTGTACGAGGTGAGGAACTCGCCGCGCTGGAGGATGGTGTCGGTGACCACCGAGCGGACGTGGTTGTACACTCCGGCGCCCAGGAAACTCGCGTACCCGCGGGAATTCTCCGTGGCGCGCGCACGGAAATAGTCGATAATCTCCATCTCCGAAAGCGGCCCGGGCAGGTTCAGCGGCCGTTTGAGCTGATAGGCGGCGGGGATGGAGACGAACAGGTCTTCGCTCGACCGGGCGCCAATCGCCTGCAGCATCTCCTGGCGTTCCGAGGCGCTCTTCGGCAGGTAACGCATCAGGCGGAGGCTTCCTTTTGTTTCTCGGCGATGTAGGCCTGGTAGGCGGCGGCGTCCATCAGGTTGGCGAGCTCCTTCGGATTGGTCAGCCGGATCTTGATCATCCATGCCGCGCTGTGCGGGTCCTTATTGATGGTCTCGGGCGCATCGGCAAGCGCGGTGTTGGTCTCTACCACCTCGCCCGAGACGGGAGAATAGATCTCGCTGACGGCCTTCACTGATTCGACGGTGCCGAATGACTGGCTGGCGTTAAACTTCGCGCCGACCTTGGGCAGCTCGACGAACACGACGTCACCCAGCTCATGCTGCGCGTAGTCGGTGATGCCCACGGTCCCCGTGTCGCCGGTGACCTTGATCCACTCGTGCTCTTTGGTGTAGCGGAAATCGCTGGGGTACATCGTTGCTCCTCATGAGTCTGCCGGGCGGCCGCCCTTCGGCCGTCCGGGTCGCAGCTACTTCGGTCGTTTGTAGAAGGGCGTCTCCACGATACGCGCCGCGGCCTGGTTGTTGCGGATGCCGACGTGAATCGGAGTTCCCGGTGCGCTCATGGACGCCGGCACATAGGCCATCCCGATATTCTTCTTCAAAAAAGGTGCTGGCGAGCCGCTGGTGACGCGCCCCGCTTCCCGGCCGGCGACAAAAACCGGGCAACCATCGCGGGCGATCAGCCTTTCCTGCATCTCGAAACCGACCAGCAGGCGCTCCACGCCGCGCTCTTTCTGGCGCACAAGGAGGTCGCGGCCGAGGAAGTCGCCCTTCTCCAGTTTGCAGATCCAGCCGAGGTTGGCCTCCCAGGTTGTCGTCGTGTCGTCAATCTCATGGCCGTAAAGGCACATCCCCGCTTCCAGGCGCAGAGTGTTGCGTGCGCCCAGTCCGCAGGGAAGCATGCCTTCCGGCTCGCCGGCCTCGAAAAGGCCAAACCACATCTTCTCGGAGTGCTCCGGCGAAAAATAAATCTCGAAGCCATCCTCACCGGTATAGCCGGTGCGGGCGATCAGACAGTCCACGCCTTTCACCTTACCGAATGTGAAACGGTAGTATTTGATAGGATCGAGCGGAACGTTGGTGAACCGCTGGAGGATGCCGAGCGCTTTTGGTCCCTGGATGGCGAGTTGCGTATAGCGCGCGCCGGCGTTCTCCACCTCGGCGCCGAATTTGTTGTGGCTGCGGATGTGCTCGAAATCCTTATCCTGATTGCTGGCGTTGACGCAGAGAAAGTAGTGCGTGTCCGACACTTTATGCACCAGCAGGTCGTCCACAAAGGTGCCCTGCGGGGTCATCAGGCCGGAATACTGCGCCTGGCCAATGGCCAGTTTGGCGGCGTTGTTACACGTCACCGTCTGGACCAGGTCAAGCGCCCGCGGCCCGCGAATCTCGATCTCGCCCATGTGGCTGACGTCAAACAGGCCCGCAGCCGTACGGGCCGCCAGGTGCTCGGCGATGATGCCCGAGTATTCGACCGGCATATCCCAACCGCCGAAGTTGACCATCTTGGCTCCCAGTCGGCGATGGGTCGAGTTGAGCGCGGTTTTGCGGAGTTCTGTCGTGGTCGGAGCCGTCACAGGAATTTCTCGGATCCCCCCGGCGAGCCCTGGAAGCTAACATGGCTGTTTCGGGGTGTCAAGAAACGCGCGGCGGTGCCTGTGGGGTCGCAACGGGCCAACTTGCGGCTTGTCGCCACTTGGCGCGTCGCATATAGTTTCCCAAGAGGCGACGATGGCCGGACCCATACTGTGCATGCTCTGCGATAAACCGGAGCTCGAGTGCAAGTGCGACCGCTACTGCTGCTACTGCGAAGGCGTCGAGGGCATTCGTTTATGCGTCGACGGGCGGTATTACTGCCCGGATTGTCGCGAGGCCTGCGACATCCGTGTCGTGGACAGCCTTGGGGCATGAACCCAACCGGCTCGTGCTTCGCCTGTCCCGCGATCCGCGGCTGCTGGCCGGGGTCGCGGGCGCTCTCGCGCGCATCGCTGAGCGAGCCGGCTACAATGCCCGCGCTCGGGCCGACATGGTCGCAGCCGCGGAAGAGGTGTGTCGCGACATCTTCCCGCTGCTCACCGAAGCCGACCCCAGACTCGGCGTCATCATCGAAGATTTCGCCGACCGCATCGAAGTGACCCTTGAACACAATGGACAGGCGGTCCCCACTGCAGGTCTGGAGAGTTTTGCTTTTCCCGGAGCAGAGCAAACCGGTCGGTCAAGCGGCCTCGGGCTGCTGGCACGAGTGGATCGTGTGACCTACGACGGCAAGAGTGGCACTTCCCGAATGACCCTGGTCAAGTACCTGCGCGCTCAACCTGGCAGGAAATAATCCCTCTGAAGTCTCTTGGAATTCGAGCAGCAGGTTCGAGTCCGGGCGACGTCATCGCTGTCCACTGTCATGTTGAGGTCACCGCCGCGGCCGAAGCCGCTCATCCGACAATACTTGGCGCAGAGCAAGAATTCGGCGTTGATATTCTTCGTCCGCCTGCGGCGGACTCAAAGCGACAGAACTCTACGCGCATGGGACTCCCCAGAAAACAAGATTGGAGCGGCTGGTGTGAAGCCTACATTCTGACCTGAAAAGTGTTGCGGCGGATCAGGGAGAGCATCTGCTCTTCCGTGAGAGAGAGGCGCAGCTCCAATCGGTCGCCCCGCGGCGTGATGCGCGCGTCATCGAGCATCCGCGCCAGGTCCGGGTTGTTCGGGGCTTCCTGGTAGCGACGGTAGAGCAGGCCCGCCTGGAGCAACGCCGCGAGTGTGTTGGCGTCTTCGGGCGTGCTGCAGACGGCCTGGAAGCGCCCCTCGAGCGTGCTGCCGGCGTCCACGTTGATTACCAGCGCCTGAAGCTTGCTGACCAGTTGCGCGGCCTGCGGGAATTGTGAGGTCTCCGGCACCAGTTGCTGCATGGCCAGGCGCGTGTAGGCGGGGTTGAGCACGGCCCAGACCACGCCGCGGCCGTTGACCTCGTTGATCAAGGGGAAGAACTTGTCGTTTCGCAGCAACCCTTCTTCGGTGCCGAAGCGCACCTCGATAAGCTTCTCGAGGATGTTGCGGTGGCCGAAGGCCGCCGTGTTGGAATCAACAAAGAAGAAGAAAAGATCAGTCGCCCCCACGCCGCTGCCAAATGCAAAAAGCGTGTACCCGCGAACCTTGGTCAGGGGGAGTTTCTGCGATTTGAAGTACGCCTCGGCGGAATTGGGCGAGAACTGGCCCAGCGCGATGCCCACAATCTGCTCGCTGGTGGGAACGCCGGCGTTGTTGACGGAGGTGGACATTCCGGCGGGCACAAAGGCCCAGGCGAGCTCCTCCACTTGAGAATTCGGATCAATGCCCGCCGAGCCTAGGAACTGCTCGAACTGTTGGAATCGGCTGGGCAGCATCTGCGATTTCAGTTGCGGGAACCATTTGAACTGTCGCGCCTTCTTCAAGTCCGCGTAAGCGAATTCCCCCACGTCCTTCGGGAACAGGCCGATGATGTCCGTGCCGAGCGTGCCGGCGCGGCTGGCGGAGGGCACCAACGCAATCGCCGCCATCAGAATCGCCGTCCAGATAACTTTTCTCGCGTTCACAGGTCACCTCGTCTCACTCGCCGTTGCCGTGTGCCGATCCCCGCCAACCCAGGGCGGCTTCCGGCATTGTCGGGATTGATTCCACTTGTCCCTACATTCTCCCAAAAACTCTTACGACTCGCCCGCGATGACCGGGCTCGAGGCCAGGCGAGCCTCGAGCGCCGCCGCTCGAGCTCGCATCGCCGCCACATAGCCGATGTCGGTGATGGATTCCAGATTGATCGCCACATTTTCCAACGCGCCGCGGGCCGCCGCGGCCGCCATCAGCCGCCCTACGCGCAGGTCCGATCGCATAGAAGCCGCGGAGACCGTTTCCAGTTGCCCCAGGCGCTCATAGAGTTCCACCGCCGCTTCAGCCACTTGCAGCGGCACCTCAGCCGCGCCGCGGGTGGCGCGCTGGATGGCGTCGTCGCGGCGCCGCTGGTCTTCGGTGCTCTCTTTCGGCAGCTTGAATGCGGCCATCACGGCTTCGTAGGAGGAGGCGTCGCGGTCAATGGCCTGGGTCAGCAGTTGCGCCGCGGCGCGCAGCTCAGCTACCGCTGCGCTCAATTCCTCGATGTGGGCTGCCTGCGATTTCTTCTTGCGGGATAGCCCGGCAACCATCTGCCCGAGGCTCGCTGCCAGCGCTCCAGCCAACGCCGCAACGGACCCGCCGCCTGGAGTCGCCGTCGGCTCGGCGACGGCTTCCAGGAACGGCCGCGCCAGGCCCGCCAAGCGGTCCTTGCTTTCGAGCGGCACGCCCGCAAGAGCCGACGCCAGCCGATTCTCGAGCACCTGCGCCGGAGAGAAATTCTCCAGTTGCAGGTAAAAATCAGCGGTCATCTCGATGGCTTTTTTCGGCACCAGCCCGACGATCTCGCTGCCCACAATCGCGCAGCCAAAGCGCTCGGCCTCGCGCTTGACCATTTCGAAGACGCGGTGGATGGGCGTCTGCTCGAAATCGGTCAGGTTGATGGACACCTGCGCCAGTCGCCGCGCCTTCAAGTCCACGCCCATAGCCTTGGCGAAGCGCAGCCCGCCGCTCGAGAAGCGAATGGCCCGGGCAATCTTGTTGGCGATGGCTACATCCGGCGTGTTTAGATTGATGTTGTAGGCGATTAGGAATTTCCGGGCGCCCACCACCGTCGCGCCTGCGGTGGGATGCAGCCGCGGCTCGCCGACGTCCGGAGCACGATCGGGATTGCGCAGCACCTCATCGCGCAGGCCTTCGAATTGCCCCTTGCGGATGTTCTCGAGGTTGTTGCGGTCGGGGCGGATCGCTGCCGCCTCGTAGAAATAGACCGGGATGCGGTAGCGCTCCCAGATCTCCCGGCCGACTTTTTTCGCCAGCGCGATGCAGTCCTCAATGGTCACGCCCTCGACGGGCACAAACGGGAGCACGTCGGTCGCACCGACCCGCGGGTGCGCCCCGGTGTGGCGCGTCAGGTCAATCAACTCGGCCGCTTTGCCCACGCCGCGCAGCGCGGCCTCAGCGACGGCTTCGGGCTCGCCGGCCAGCGTGATGACGCAGCGGTTGTGGTCGGCGTCCATTTCGCGGTCGAGCACATAGACTCCTTCGACCGCGCTCATGGCCGCCACTAGGGCATCCACCCTGGCGGGGTCGCGCCCTTCGGAGAAATTCGGCACGCACTCGATCAGTCGCTTCATTCAGGTGCTGGCCTCGCCTCTCTTCATCCAATGTCACGCATCTAATGCGCCGTCATGCTGAGCCCGCGGCAGGCGGGCGAAGCATCTCAACCTACAACGGCTGACCCGGGTCATGGGTGCGAGGGTGATATTCTTCGCTCCGTCGCGACAGGCTCGGGGCTCTACTCGCAAAGACAATAACACGCTACATCTTCGCACGAGAGAAGATGATCTCGCCGCGCTTGAGCGTCATCCAGCAATGGTTGACGCCAAAATAATACGGGATTTCGCGGTAGTCGGCCAGATCGAACGCGGCCAGGTCTGCGTACTTGCCAACTTCGATCGAGCCGATGCGGTCGTGCCGGCGCAGCGAGTAGGCGGGATTGATGGTGGCGGCGGCGAGCGCCTCGGCAGGCGTCATGCGCATCTGGGTGCAGGCCAGTGAGAGCACCATCTGCATGTTGAGCGTGGGGCTGGTGCCGGGATTGAAGTCGGTGGCCAGGGCGACGATGGCGCCGGCGGCGAGCAGTTCGCGCGCCGGGGCGTAGCGGCTCAGCCCGAGATGGAAGGAGCAGCCTGGCAGCAGCGTGGCCACGACACTGGAAGCCGCAAGCGCCCGAATGTCGCTGCGGTTGATCTTCTCGAGGTGGTCGGCGCTCGCCGCATTGAGTTCCACCGCAAGTCGCGTCGCGCCGGTGTGCGCCAGTTGTTCGGCATGCAGCCGCGGCACCAGCCCGCAGGCGCGCCCGGCGGTCAGGATGCGGCGCGCCTGTGCGATGCTGAAGGCGGCGCGGTCGCAGAAGACGTCGCAGAACTCGGCCAGGCCCGCCAGCGCCACATCGGGAATCAACTGCCGCGCCAGCAATCCCACGTAGGCGTCTGCCCGGCCGCGGTATTCCGGCGGCACAACGTGAGCGCCCAAAAAAGTCGAGAGGATGTCGAGCGGCTGCTCCTGGTGAAGCTCGTGCAGCAGCCGCAGCGTCTTCAGCTCGCTCGATGCGTCCAGGCCATAGCCGCTCTTGGCTTCAATCGTCGTGGTACCGTGAGCGGCGAATGTCCGGAGCGCGGCGAGCGCCGTCTGCTTGAGTGCCTCGGGCTTTGCGGCGCGGAGCTTGCGGACCGTCGAAAGGATTCCGCCGCCCGTCCGGGCAATCTGCTCGTAAGTTTTTCCGGCGATGTGCTTCTCGTAATCGTCAGCGCGGCTTGCCGGGAAGACTAGGTGCGTGTGGGAGTCCACGAAGCCCGGCAGCACGACGCGCCCGCCGAGGTCGAGTTTCTTGGCGCGCCGGGCCTCGGCCAGCCGCTCGACCC
>JBASRK010000232.1:0-13809 GCA_049273775.1 Candidatus Acidiferrales bacterium | reverse complement strand
GAGGAAAAACAACGGGAGCGCTAGCAGAAGAAGAAATAATATGTTGGCAATACTCGCTGTGGTTTTGATTCTTCTTTGGTTGCTCGGGTTCTTGGCGTTTCAAGTAACCAAGCATAAGAGGCCGGGGTTACAGTTGCGGTTTGATCTGACTTAGTGACGATTAACGGGCTGGAGAGACATTGCAACGATCGGTTTCGCTGTATTTCGGGGTCTCAAAGGCCGCCACCTGCGATTCAAGGAGGGCTGGCACACCAGGAACTCGGTCTGCCCCCACCCCAGCCCGGGGCGGAAGATTGAGCGGGCGTAAAAGGGTTGTGATGGGGCCAAGAAGCAGCCCGACAACGCTGTTAGCGACGTAAACACACTTGGCAGGCTAGCTAAGAAAGTGGCCGGCGCTCCGCCCACTGATCCGAGCCTGCTTTCCGTGACCATTCCACGAAGCTTCGAGGTGGGCTTGGTCCAAGCTCGAACGCCGCGGCTCTGGTAAGCCTTCTTTGAGTCACTTAGCTGGAGGAATCGCGATGGAGTCGCAATGGGCCAGTCCCTCGGACGCTTACGGGGATACCAGTGTACTTGTTAGTTTCGCGCACGTGTCTGGGCTCGATCTCCAGGAACAGATGCGGTTCCTCCGATGTATTCTATGTGTGCCGGTTGCCCGTGACGGACGCCTTATCCCGTAAGGTGAGCAACTGGAACTTGGCAGTCGTTCTGAAGACACGATGAATATGGCCTTGCCATCCACCAGCATCTTTCCCGACGTGGAAGAGCCCATCCGTGCCGAGCTCTTCAGTGTCGAACGCCTCGAGCAGCACGCTGAAAGTCTCGCGGCTGCGCAAACCGTCACCACCCAATCGGGGCAAGGACGGCCAGTGACTCCGCGCGTCCTGGAGAACGGCCGCGCGCTGCTGGAGTCCTACCGGGCTATCGCTCGGGCGATTCAGCAGGAGCATGCGATTACCCCCGCGGCTGAGTGGCTGGTCGATAACTTTCACATCGTCGATGAGCAACTCCGCGAGATCCGCGACGACTTACCACCCGGCTTCTATCGAAAATTACCCAAACTTGCTTCGGGTCACTTGGAGGGCTATCCACGCGTGTTCGGAGTGGCCTGGGCGTTCGTGGCGCACACGGACAGCCAATTCGACCCGGAAGTGCTGCGCCGCTTTGTGACGGCCTACCAACGCGTGCAACCGCTCACCATCGGTGAGCTGTGGGCCGTGGCCATCTGGCTGCGCGTAGTGCTGGTGGAGAATCTGCGCAGGCTAGCGGCGCGGATCGTGTTCAGCCGCGCCGCACGCCAGGAAGCCGACAGGCTGGCTGACAGCATGCTTGGTACAGGCGGCCAGTCTCCAGTGCCCCCAGCGACAGCCCTCCGCCGCTTTGAGAAAACACCTCTGGCGTCGGCGTTTGCCGTGCAGCTCGTCCAACGATTGCGCGATCTGGATCCAAAGGTGCGCCCCATCCTACTTTGGCTCGACCAGCGTCTGGCCGCGCAGGGAACCACCGCCGATGAAATTGTCCGCGCCGAGCACCAGCAGCAGTCGGCCATGAGCGTCACCGTACGCAACGTCATCACCAGCATGCGATTGATGTCTGCATTTGACTGGCAGGAGTTTTTTGAGAGCGTCAGCCTGGTGGACGAAATTCTCCGTAACGGCACCGACTTCGCCGAGATGGATTTTGCCACGCGAGACGACTACCGTCATGCTATCGAGGATCTTTCGCGGGGTTCGGACTACTCGGAAATTGAAGTGGCTAAGCGCGCCGTGCAGCGTGCCAAACGGGCGCGCGTTGAGTCGCGCGACGGCCCGCAGCCACACCCGCACCCGCAAACGGAGCCTGGCTATTATCTCATCTCGCGGGGACGGCTGGCTTTTGAGCGCGAACTCGGTTATCGCGTTTCCTGGAAGCGCTGGCTCGCGCGTTTGTATGTACGAGCCGCGGTACCAGGTTATCTGGGAACCATTGCTGTAGTGACAGCCATGATTCTAGCGCTGCCGCTTCTGCATGCCAGCGAAGCCGGTGTCAGCGCGAAGGGCCTTGTGCTGCTCGGTCTTCTCGCCGCCGTGCCTGCTTCGGACCTGGCTATTGCACTCATCAATCGCGCGGTGACAAATGTGCTCGGACCGAGAACGCTGCCGCGGCTGGAGTTGCGCACCGGCGTGCCGGAGCACTTGCGAACGATCGTGGCGGTTCCCACGCTGCTCACCACGCAGCATGAAATTGAAAAGCAGGTGGAGCGGCTGGAGGTCCATTATTTAGCGAATCCTGATGGGGATCTATATTTCGCGCTGCTCTCTGACTGGGTGGATGCGCCGAGCGAAAGCCTCTCGAGTGACGATGAGCTGCTGGCCGCCGCAGTTGACGGCATCGCGCGCCTGAACAAGCGCCACGGCCCCGCGCCCAGCGGCGGTGAGCGCTTCTTACTCTTCCATCGCAAACGTGTCTGGAACGAGTGCGAGCGCAAATGGATGGGGTGGGAGCGCAAGCGCGGGAAGTTGCATGAGCTGAACCAGCTTCTGCGCGGCTCGACGAACACCACGATCATGCCCATCGGCGGGCGCCCCCCGGAGCCTCTTCCAGGTGTTCGTTACGTCATCACGCTCGATGCAGATACGCGCCTGCCGCGAGGTGCTGCTTACCGTTTAGTTGGCACTATGGCGCATCCTCTGAACCGGCCGAACTTCAGCGATCGCGCCGGGCGCGTCATAGAAGGCTACGCGGTCGTGCAACCACGCATCACGCCTTCTCTGCCGACAGATCGTGAAGGCTCGCTCTTCCAAAGAATTTTCTCTGGCCCGAGCGGAATCGATCCCTATGCGTCGGCGGTTTCGGATGTCTACCAGGATTTGTTCCGAGAAGGTTCCTACACCGGCAAAGGAATTTACGACATCGATGCGTTTGAGGCGGCCTTAGCGGGTAAGGTGCCGGACAATGCGCTGCTGAGCCATGATCTCCTTGAAGGCATCTTCGCCCGCACGGCACTGGTCACAAACATTGAGCTGTTTGAAGAATTTCCCACGCACTATGAGGCCGCGGCCGGCCGGCAGCACCGCTGGGCACGCGGAGACTGGCAACTCCTGCCCTGGATTTTCGGGCGCGGCCGGCCGACGTCCGGAGGGCGCCGTCCCGTGGTCATTCCCGCGATTGGCCGTTGGAAGATGCTCGACAATCTGCGTCGCACTCTGTCGGCGCCCGCCGCCTTTCTTACATTGATTGTTGGGTGGCTGCTCCCACCGGCATCTCCCTGGATATGGACGAGATTCATCCTGGCCACGATTGCGATTCCCGCGCTGCTCCCTTTCGTGATCGGACTAAACCCACACATTCGTGGAATATCGAAGCGCACCCATTTTCGCGCTGCGCTCACTGACCTTGCGCTCGGCGCATCCCAGCTCGGCTTGACGGTGACGCTCCTGGCTTACCAGACATGGCTGATGTTTGACGCGATTCTGCGCACCCTCGGCCGTCTGTTCATAACGCGCAGGAACCTGCTGGAGTGGGTGACCGCAGCACAGGCCAAGCATGCGGTCGAGTTCAAAATGTCCGGCATGTATAAGCGCATGGCGGGCGGCATGCTGCTCGCTGGAGCGGCGTTTGTGGCTCTGGCTTATGGACGGCATCAGGCTTGGGCCGCCGGTCTCCCATTCATCTTTCTCTGGGTTGCCGCTCCTGCCGTGGCACGCTGGATCAGCCTGCCCCCGCGGCTTCCCGGCGTAGAGCCGGTGTCGTCGGCCGATGCGCGGGCTCTGCGTTTGACTTCGCGCCGGACTTGGCGCTTCTTCGAGACTTTTGTATCTCCCGAGGACCACGCGTTACCTCCCGATAATTTTCAGGAAGAGCCCAAGCCCATCGTGGCCCACCGAACTTCGCCTACCAATATGGGGCTCTATCTTCTCTCCACCCTTGCTGCGCGTGACCTTGGGTGGCTGGGCACACTGGAGACGGTCGAGCGGCTGGAGACCACCCTGGCGACCATGAGCCACCTGGAATTGTGCCGCGGTCACTTCTACAACTGGTACGACACGCGCGAACTTCTTCCGCTTGAGCCCAAGTATGTATCTTCCGTGGACAGTGGGAATCTCGCCGGGCATCTGATTGCCCTGGGCAACGGTTGCCGCGAGCTGATCCAGAAATCGTCCTTCGGAGCAGACCTGCTCGCTGGTGTAGAAGATACCATTCAGCTTTTGCGCCAAGCGCTCGCCGATATTGCGGACACGCGCCGCACACACGCGGTCACACGGAAGCAGCTCAGCAATGCTGTCGACGCGCTGGCCGTCTCACTTGACTCGCCGCCCGTTGATGCTGCGGACTGGGCGGCGCGTCTCATCGAGTTGAGGGCGCGCACCCACACCGTGGTTGACATTGCGCAAACCTTGACCCAGGAGCTCGGGGATACTCCGGATTCCGAGTTGCGCGCCTGGGCCGATGCGGCCAGGGCTTGCGTAGAAAGCCACGCCCGCGACGCCGAAATTTTGATTCCGTGGACACGCCTGGACTCGAAAGAGATTGTTGCCATGGCCGAACGCCCTGCGGAGCAGGCGCCCGAGTGGGTGGCCATTGAGCCGTTCTTCCATTCCGTTCCCGCTCTCGCGGACGCCCCGGATCGTTTCGAGGCCGCTCTTCGTGAACTGGCCACGTTGCGCGCGCGCCTGCTCGGCAGTTCTCCATCGAACGGGCACACGCTGGCGCGGATCGATGCATTGGCCCAGGCCATCAGGCATTCGGCCGCAGATGCCGCAGGGCTCATTCGCCGTCTTTCGGCGGTCACACGGACGGCAGAGAACATGTTTCATGCGATGGATTTCAGCTTTCTGTTCGACACTACGCGCAAGCTTTTTTCCATCGGCTACCGTGTCAAAGATGGCAGTCTCGACCCCAACTGTTACGATCTGCTCGCTTCGGAGGCACGGCTCGCGAGCTTCATCGCCATCGCCAAGGGCGACGTTCCGTCGTCACACTGGTTTCGCCTGGGCCGCGCACTCACGCCCGTGGGGCGCGGCTCCGCACTCATCTCCTGGTCAGGGTCGATGTTTGAATACCTCATGCCGGCGCTGGTGATGCGTTCCCCGGCGGGCAGTCTGCTTGGCCAGACCTATGAGCTGGTCGTGCGTCGACAAATTGCATACGGAGCGGAGCGCCGGGTGCCCTGGGGAGTCTCGGAGTCGGCATACAATGCGCGCGACCTCGACTTCACGTACCAATATTCCAGCTTTGGTGTGCCCGGGCTCGGGCTTAAGCGCGGTCTCGGCGAAGATGTCGTCATTGCGCCTTATGCCACTGCGCTCGCAGCAATGATTGATCCAGCTGCAGCCACGCAGAATTTGGCGCGGCTCGCCGAAGCCGGCGGCAGGGGAGCGTACGGTTTCTACGAAGCGCTCGATTACACCAGCACTCGGTTGCCCGAAGGCCAAGACGTCGCCGTCGTGCGCGCCTATATGGCGCACCATCAAGGAATGTCTTTGGTGGCGTTCGCCAACGTGCTGAACGATGGCGCAATACGGACTCGCTTCCACGTGGAACCCATCGTGCAGGCCACTGAGCTGCTGCTGCAGGAGCGCACGCCGCGCGACGTCCTGGTCGCACGGCCTCGCGCGGAAGAAGTCTCCGCGGCGGCTCAAGTCCGCGAACTCATTCCGCCGGTGCTGCGCCGGTTCACTTCGCCGCATGATGTGACCCCGCGGACGCACTTACTTTCCAACGGGCGTTACGCTGTCATGCTGACCGCGGCGGGCTCGGGGTATAGCCGCTGGCGGGATATCGCCGTTACGCGCTGGCGGGAGGATGTCACGCGGGACTGCTGGGGCGCATACATCTTTCTTCGCGATGTACAGACCGGCCAGGTCTGGTCAGCAGGATATCAGCCCAGCGGCGTCGAGCCCGACGCTTACGAAGTCTCCTTCTGTGAGGACCGTGTCGAAATGATCCGGCGCGACGGCGCACTGACCACCACGCTTGAGATCGTGGTGTCGCCCGAAGACGATGCGGAAGCGCGGCGTGTTTCCATTACCAATCTGGGGGCACGCACGCGCGAAATTCAGATCACCTCGTATACCGAGCTTTCCCTGGCGTCGCAGGCTGTCGATGTGGCCCACCCGGCCTTTTCCAACTTGTTTGTGCAGACGGAATTTGTGTCCGATGTCGGCGCGCTGCTGGCGACGCGCCGCAGGCAATCCGATAAAGAGACGCCCGTTTGGGCCGCGCACGTCGTCGTTGTGGAAGGTGAAACCGTTGGCGACCTGCAATTCGAGACGCAGCGCGGGCGATTCCTCGGGCGCGGGCGCCACGTCCGCAATCCCGTCTCGATTATCGACGGGCGGCCACTCTCGAATACGGTTGGCTCCGTACTCGACCCGGTGATGAGCCTGCGGCGCACGGTGCGCATCCCGCCAGGCACCACAGCGCGCATTGTTTTTTCAACCATTGTCGCTCCGGCGCGAGAGGAGGTCCTGGATCTAGCGGACAAGTATCGTGACGCGAGAACCTTTGAGCGCACGCTGACGCTGGCCTGGACACAAGCGCAAGTTCAGCTTCGCCACCTGGGTATCGGTCCCGACGAAGCACAGTTGTTTCAGAGACTGGCCAATGCCGTGTTGTACTCCGACGCTTCGCTGCGGCCGTCTTCCGATGTGCTCAGCCGCGGCACGCTGGAGCTTCCCGCGCTGTGGGCTCACGGAATCTCGGGCGATTTGCCCATCGTGCTGGCGCGCATCGACGAATCGGAGGATGTCGAAATCATCCGGCAATTGCTGCGCGCGCATGAATACTGGCGAATGAAGCAGTTGTCCGCCGACGTGGTCATCATCAACGAGAAGCCGCCATCGTATGCACAGGAGCTGCAGGGCTCCCTGGATGCGCTCGTGCGCGGCAGCCTGTTGCGGCTTTCTCCGGACACGAGCGGAGTGCGCGGCAACATTTTCCTCCTGCGGGCAGATCAGGTCTCTGCGGAGACGCGTACGCTGCTGCAAACCGTCGCGCGGGCGGTGCTACTCAGCCGGCGCGGTACTTTGCTCGAGCAGGTAACTCGGTCGCAGCGCGCGAAAGGTCTGGTACCTCGTGTCTCGCGGCCGCTACCCCTGGGCAAACGGCTAGACGTGCCGCTGCCCGAGCTGAACCTCGATTTTTTCAACGGCCTCGGCGGCTTCGCCGAGAATGGCCGCGAATATGTAACCGTCCTTGGGGAAGGTTTGCGCACGCCCGAGCCGTGGATCAATGTCATCGCGAACCCATCATTTGGCTTCCTCGTATCGGAATCTGGCTCCGGTTATACCTGGTCGCTCAACAGCCACGAAAACCAGCTTACTCCCTGGTCAAACGATTCCGTGACCGACCAGCCCGGAGAAGCCATCTATCTCCGCGATGAAGGCACGGGGGAGGTGTGGAGTCCTACGGCGCTGCCCATTCGCGATGAAGTTGCTCCCTATGTGGCGCGCCACGGCCAGGGCTACAGCCGTTTCCAGCATGGTTCGCACGGCATCTTGCTCGAGCTGTTGCAGTATGTTCCATCCGAAGACCCGATAAAAATCTCCCGGCTCATCCTGCAGAATTATTCGGGCCGCTCCCGTCGCCTTTCTGTGACCGCTTATACTGAGTGGGTGCTGGGCAATTCGCGCAGCGCGTCGGCGCCCTATATCATCACGGAGATCGATTCGCAGACAGGAGCGCTGCTGGCGCGGAGCGCCTGGGGCGGCGAATTCGGCGGGCGCATCGCCTTTGCGGATCTTGCCGGGCGACAGACTTCCTGGACGGGCGACCGCACAGAGTTCTTGGGTCGCAATGGGACGCCCGAGCATCCCGCGGCGCTTGAGCGAGGCGCCCAGCTTTCTGGGAGGGTGGGCGCGGGGCTCGATCCATGCGCCGCGCTGCAAACCTCACTTGAGTTGCGTCCCGGTGCCAGCGCGGAAATTGTGTTTTTCCTGGGCCAGACGGAGAGTAGAGAACAAGTGCGCGAGTTGCTCAGCCGCTATCGTGCCGCAGACCTGAATGAAACCCTGAGTGAGGTCACCGGCCGTTGGGACGACGTGCTCGGCACGGTACAGATCACCACGCCCGAGCTGGCCATGGATGTGCTGTTGAATCGTTGGCTGCTCTACCAGACGCTGGCCTGTCGCGTCTGGGCGCGCGCAGCGTTCTATCAGACGAGTGGCGCGTATGGTTTCCGCGACCAGCTCCAGGATGTGATGGCCCTTTGCGTCGCTAAACGCGAAGTCACGCGCGAGCATCTGCTGCGGGCGGCCGCCCGCCAGTTTATCGAGGGGGATGTCCAGCACTGGTGGCATCCGCCTTCGGGACGCGGTGTGCGCACGCGGATCTCTGACGATCCGCTCTGGCTGCCGTACGCCGTCATCCATTTCGTTGAATCCACCGGCGACTTGACCGTGCTGGACGAAGTCGTGCCCTTCTTGGAAGGCGATGCGCTAGCCGTGGGGCAAGGCGAATCCTACTTCCAGCCGCGCGCGTCTGAGACTCGCGCAACACTATTCGAGCACTGCGCGCGTGCACTGGATCGCAGCCTCGCTGTCGGCAGCCACGGCCTCCCGCTGATGGGTACGGGCGACTGGAATGACGGTATGAACCGCGTCGGCCAGCAGGGCAAGGGAGAAAGCGTCTGGTTAGGCTGGTTCTTGCACACAATTCTCTGGGAGTTTGCCAAAGTTGCGGATGCCCGCGGCGAGCACGAGCGCGCGGAAACTTGGCGCCTCCACGTTAGCGCGCTGAAAGCGGCGCTGGAGCGGGAAGCCTGGGATGGCGAATGGTACCGCCGCGCTTATTTTGATGACGGCACGCCGCTCGGCTCCGCCACGGACTGGGAGTGCCGCATTGATTCCATCGCGCAGACCTGGGGAGTTATCAGCGGCGCAGCAGAACCGGGCCGCGGAGCGCGCGCCATGGCCGCCGTCGAACAGCACCTGGTGCGCCGACCCGAGGGACTGATTCTGATCTTCACACCGCCCTTTGATCGCGCACCGTTCGACCCCGGCTACATTAAAGGTTACGTGCCCGGGATCCGTGAAAATGGAGGACAATACACGCATGCTGCCGTTTGGACGGTTGTGGCCTTCGCGGCGCTCGGCGACGGTGACAAAGCCGTCGAACTGTTCCGGATGCTGAATCCGATCAATCGCACTACCTCGCGAGCCAATGTCCAGCGTTACAAAGTCGAGCCCTACGTGGTCGCGGGCGACGTATATTCCGAGCCTCCACACGTTGGGCGCGGCGGGTGGTCCTGGTACACCGGTTCGGCGGGCTGGCTCTATCGCGCTGGCCTGGAATGGATTCTCGGGTTCCGCATGCGCGGCGCGGCGCTCAGCATCGATCCTTGCATCCCCCGAAACTGGCCCGGCTACTCCATCAGCTTTCGTTATCACTCGTCAATGTATAAGATCAGGGTGGAGAATCCACGCAGCGTTACCCGCGGCGTGACTCTAGCTGAACTCGATGGCCAGCCGCTGGCCGGCTCCGCAAGTATCACACTCGCGGACGACGGTGCGGCGCATCTGATCCGCATCGTACTGGGTTGAGCTGAGCGCGGCGTGCGAGCGAGTTGGCGCGTCAAACAGACGTGGCATATCAGAAAAGCGAATCGATGATCCTCAAAGGCATCAAGCGTGCCGTCCGCAGCAGCCTGAATCGCGCCTACAGCCACATTCAGGTCGACCCCGGGGACTATCTGCAACGCATCCGTCGCACCTACGGCCTGCCCATCCAATCGTTTCAGGACATGTTCTCCGTGCCTGAGAAAACGGTGGAGTACGTGGCTGAGCAGACCATCTCCGCGTCCGTGAAAATCGCGGCGCTCGAAGGGGCCGGTCTCGGTCTGGGTGGGATGCTGACGGTTGCGCCTGATATCGGAATCCTCTCCGCCGTCTTGCTGCGTATGATTCAGAAGCTCAGCTTGATTTACGGCTTCGAGTATTCCAGTGATGAAGAAGTGGCTGCGCTGTGGGTGGCAGCGGCCGCCGCGGCCGGCATCGACCTCGGACGGGAGCTGCTCGAAAAAGAAGTGATCGAGCGTTTCGTGCCGCGGGTAATGGAGCGCATCGCTGTCCGCATGAGCGCGGAAGTCGCCGAAAAATGGTCGGCGCGACTCATCCCCATACTCAGCGGCGCAATCGGCGGGACGCTCAATTACTACTTCGTGCGCGAGTGGGGCCGGCGGTCGAGAATCCATTTCCGGGAGAAACATCGGCTGGTGCGAACACACATGGGGGTTCGCACCATGCTGAGCGCGCCGAGCATCATTCCTCCAAAACTGCCCCTGCAGTAAACGCACGGCGCCGCACACCCTACGGCGTGGCGACGATGTGCGTCGGCGGAGGGCAAGGCACAGCGGAGCGGGCGTGTTCGAGACCGCGGCTTTGGTGGACTAGAGAGCCATGCCAATCGACCCCTCGGCGGAGGTTGCTCCCACCGCTCGTGTCCATCCTGATGCGGTGATCGGGCCGCGGGCGGTGATCGGCGATTTCGCGATCGTCGAGCAAGACGTCGTCATCGGCGCCGGGACGCGCCTTGAACCCCATGTGTACGTAAAACGCTGGACGACACTCGGTGAGCGCAACGAGATCTCGGCGGGCACGGTACTCGGTACGGATCCACTGGACAGGAACTTCACCGGCGAGCGGAGCTACCTCAAGATCGGCAACGACAACAAGATCCGCGAGCACTACACGATCTCGCGCGGCACAGCTCCGGAAACGGAGACGGTGATTGGCGACGAGAACTACATCATGACTTCCGGTCACATTGCACATAATTGTAAGATCGCTGATCGGACGGTGATTGCGAGCTGCGCGCTAGTGGCGGGTTATGTCGAAGTGGGAAGCGACGCGTTCATCTCGGGCGGAGTGGTGATCCACCAGTATTCGAAGATCGGGCGGCTCGCAATGATCGGTGGCAACACGCGGGTGAACAGCGACCTGCCGCCGTACTTCCTCTACTCCGATTTCAACGTGGCCTCGAAGGGGCTGAATCTGTTGGGGCTGCGGCGCTCGGGGTTGAAGGCTGCGCAGATCACAGCGCTGAAGACGGCGTACAGGATTCTGTACCGGTCAGGGCTTAAGCTGGAAGAGGCGCTTCAGCGGATTGAAGCAGAGGTTCCGACCGAGCAAACTCTGCACCTGATCGAATTCATCCGCTCCAGCAAGCGTGGTATCTGTCGGGAGTAGATTCCATCTGTGAATCGTTGGAACCCGACCGGAATTGGCGCTCGTTCCCGCCCAGGCGCAGGATTCGCTCACCCAGTCGCAAGTGGTGGGCAGCGCTACAATAGAAGCGCTTGACCCAAAGCGGATACGAGTCGCCATTCGTGGACCTCGCTAGGACGAAGCGCATTCCCTTGCTTGTCTCACCAGTTTTTAGTTGCGAGACCATCATGCCGGGGTCTAAGATAGGTCGGCTTTCAAAGCCAGAGGGTTGGTTCTCCAAGACATGAACGCTCTCCTCATCTATCCCGAGTGGCCTGACACCTACTGGAGTTTCAAGCACGCGCTGCCATTTGAAGGCAAGCGCTCTGCCTACCCGCCACTGGGTCTGCTCACCATCGCCTCTTTGCTGCCGAAGTATTGGAACAAGCGGTTGGTGGATACCAACGTGCGCCCTCTTACCGATGCCGACCTGGAATGGGCTAACGTTGCTATGCTGAGCGGCATGCTGGTGCACAAGCAGGACCTGCTGGCGATCCTGGCGCGCTGCCGGACCTGGGGGCTACCGACGGTGGTCGGCGGGCCGGTGACCAGCAGCGTGCAAGAGCTCCCCCAGCATGCCGACCACGTGGTGATCGGCGAGGCTGAGGAACTCGTCGCCGGCCTAGCGGCCGACCTGGAGCAGGGAAAGGCAAAACCGGTCTATCGCGCTGGCGGACTGCCCGGACTGGATAAGACCCCATTGCCCGACCTGAGCCTCATCAACTTCAAGTACTACAGCGCCACGGGTATCCAGTACTCGCGTGGGTGCCCTTTCAATTGTGAGTTCTGTGACATCATTGAGATTTACGGGCGCATACCGCGGACGAAATCACCGGCTCAGGTGGTCACTGAGCTAGAACAGCTCTACGAACACAAGTGGCGGGGTTCGGTCTTTATTGTCGACGACAACTTCATCGGCAACAAGAAAAAGGTCAAAGAGCTGTTGCCGGTGTTAACCGAATGGAATGTCCGGCACCGGCGACCGTTCACTTTCTTCACTGAGGCCTCGGTGAACTTAGCCGATGACCCGGAGCTCTTACAGATGATGAAAGAAGCTGGGTTTATTCGTGTTTTTTTGGGCATCGAATCCCCGGTGGAAGCAAGCCTGAAAGAGGCCCAGAAACTGCAGAACACCCGGCGCAGCCTGCTCGACAGCGTGCGTCGCATCCAGCGCTACGGTATGGAAGTGATGGCCGGGTTCATCGTGGGCTTTGACAACGACCCCGACGATATCTTCGACAAGCAAGTGGAGTTCATCCAGGAAAGCGCCATCCCCCTGGCGATGGTGGGACTGCTCCTGGCGCTGCCAGGGACGCAGCTCTACCGTCGGCTCCAGAAAGAAGGCCGCATCATCGATGAGGGGCAGGGAGACAACATGGACTGCCGGTTGAACTTTGTTCCGAAGATGAACCCACAGAGGCTCCTGGAAGGCTACCGGTCTATTCTTCAGCGCATCTATCACCCGGACGCATACTATGATCGTGTTCGACGATTTCTGTCCCAGTACCATCCTTCGCACCATGCACGTCGCGCGCTTTCGGACTACATTGCCTTGGCCCGCTCCATCCTGAAGCAAGGGATACTGGGGGAGGCCCGCACCAGCTACTGGAAATTCTTCTTTGAAGCCGCTACCCGCTACCGCCATGCCTTTGACACTGCCATCATGCTGGCTATCATGGGCTATCACTTTCAGACGTTGACCCGGGAGGTTGTCGGAGCAGCTAGCCCACCAGTCTCCGAGAGGCAAGAACGTCAATAGGGTGAGACACCCACATCAGTGGAAAGCGCCGCAGGAGACGCACTCCAGGCGTTGTCATACTTCTGAGATGGTTCTTGGTTCAAGGCGAGGCAAAACAAATCCAACGGATCAGTACGGATAGCAGCAAACTTCTCGACGCCGCAGACGTAATCTGAATTTTTCAAAACCCAGGAAAACGGACTGACCTGCCTCCCATTTTAGTTCACTCATCATGTGGCACTCGGGGGCTCCTGATCCGTTGGAAACAACCCGGATCGTGGCCGAGAGCCGGCATGGGAGGAGACGCTGGACGCGCGGCGGCCGCGGCAATCTTCGGCACGCTCTTCCCGGCGAGACGCACCTGCGCGATGCGCGCGTCGGTTACCACATCGCCGTCGCGCGTGTGCTTCCAGTGCTGCGGTCGCGCAGCGAGTCTTGCCCGCGTGCGTTCAATTGAGACGAAGCCCGCCGCCCCGTCCTGGTGAGCACATCGAGAGGCCGAATACCTTAGTACGTCGCGCCTTCCGGCACCCAGACAATATCAATGCGCCCGTTCTGTTTCCCGGCACCCTTCTGTCCTTCTCCGGCGCGGGTTACAACACGGGACTCATCGATACCCGTCTCGCCCAGGTATTTCTTGGCCAGCTCCGCGCGCATTTGCGCCAACCGCGCCGCCCGCGGTTCCTTCGGGTCGGCAAACCCGATGATTACCACCGTGGCCTTCGGCTCGTTCTTCAGCTTCAGCGCGACGTCGTCGAGGATGCGCTTGCAGACGTTGTCCACGCGCGCGCTCCCCGCACGGAAGAAGCACTCGTTCAGTTTGCTCGCCTGCGGCGGGGCCGGCGGCGCCTGGACGTCGACCGAGGCGGAGCAGTCGGCGGCTCCGCC
>JBASRK010000221.1:0-2267 GCA_049273775.1 Candidatus Acidiferrales bacterium | reverse complement strand
GGCGGAGGGAGCGACGCGCCACCTCGCGGTCGTCAAAATCAATCGTGCGCTCTTGCAACACCTGATAGGTCTCGTGGCCCTTGCCGGCCAGAAGCACGATGTCGCCGGGGCGCGCTTGATCGAGCGCGCGTTCCACCGCGACGCAGCGGTCGGGCTCAACCACGTACTGCGCCTTCGTTTTCTGCAAACCCACCAGAACGTCGTTGATGATCCGCAGGGGGTCTTCGCTGCGCGGGTTGTCGCTGGTGAGCACGACGGCGTCGCTCGCGCTGCCGGCCACCTCGCCCATCAGCGGTCGCTTGGCGCGGTCTCGGTCGCCACCGCAGCCGAACAGGGTGATGATGCGCCCGACAGAGTTCAGCTCGCGCGCCGTGGCGATCAGGTTGCGCAGGGCGTCATCGGTGTGCGCGTAGTCCACGACCACCAGATAGGGCTGGCCCAGATCGATGCGCTCGAAACGCCCGGGCACGCTTTCCAGTTGGCGGATGCCGGCCTCGATGTGCTCCCGGTTGATCGCCAGGCCGATTCCGGCCGCAATCGCCGCCAAGAGGTTATAGACATTGATGCGGCCCACCAAGCGCGAGCACACTTCGAGTTTTCCCGCCGGAGTGTGCGCGGTGAACTCGAGCCCGGAGAAAGCCAGCGTAAATTTTTTTGCGGTTACATCGGCGCCGTTTTCGAGGCCATAGGCAAGCGTGCGCGCTGCCAGGCCCACCAAGCGCTCGGCGTAAGGGTCGTCGGCATTGATGATGCCGACCGCGGGAGCGCCGGCGCCAGTGCCCTCGAACAGGCGGCGTTTGGCAGCGAAGTAGTCTTCAAACGTCTTGTGATAATCGAGGTGATCGCGGGTGAGATTGGTGAACACGGCCGCGGCAAACGGGCAGCCCCACAGACGGTCCATCGCCAGCGCGTGGGAGCTGGCCTCCAACACGGCGTGCGTGCCGCCGGCATCGCGCACCTCAGCGAGAAAACGTTGCAAGTCGAGCGATTCGGGCGTGGTATTAGTGGCCACACGGCTCCCGCGGGGCGTGCGATAGGCGATCGTGCCGAACAGACTCGTGCCATGCCCCGCAGCGCGCAGGATGGAATCGATCAAGTAGGTCGTCGTGGTCTTGCCGTTGGTGCCGGTCACGCCGACCAGCTTCAGCGCCTGCGCAGGGAGGCCGTAGAAATTTGCAGCGGCCGAAGACAGGCCCTTGCGAGCGTCGGCAACCTGAATCCAATCGACCGTTGACGGCAAGTCCTGCGGCCGCGGGTGCTCGCTGGCGATGGCACGCGCACCGCGCTCGATGGCCTCGGAGACGAAGCGGTTGCCGTCGGTCTTCTCGCCACGGATTGCGAAAAACAATGCGCCCGCGGAGACCTGGCGGGTGTTATAGGCCAGCGAGGTGATTTCGCAGTCGCCGTTTCCGATAGGCTGGGTGGGTTCGGCCCCGACCAGTAGGTCCCTGAGTTTCATCCCCGGAGCCACCAGTATAGGCCGGGGCGGGGTTGCCCTCAATGATGTCACGCCGTCCACCTTGGCCAGCACGCTCAATTTCCCCGGTCCGAAGTCACCAGCAGAGCTGCCGAGCGCGCAAAGCGCACGGTGACGCGGCTGCCTCGCCGGACTTGCAAGCCGGCCTCCGGAGACTGTTCTACTGCAACCCCCGTGCCAACCAGCACGGGGTTGAGGCCCAGGCTCAGGCACTCCTCGGTGACGCTCCGCACGGTCTTGCCCTTGAGTTGGGGCACGGCGATGCCTTCGCCCTCGGGCAGGGCGACGGTCGGCGCTGCCGCTGGGGCGGCGCGTCGTGCGGAGGGGCGAGTTGCGGCCTCCTCAGCCACCCCAGCTTCGGCCTGGACCGGATCGAAGTCGCTCACGTCGGCCGGGAGCTGTTTTGGCTTCTGATGATTCGAGGCGCGCTCGAGCGCGGGCGAACCGAGCAGATCCTGCGGCACATCGAGATAGTCAAGCACCTGCTCGGCCACGCGCTTGAAGACCGGCGCCGCCACGTCACCGCCATGGTACCGGCCCACAGGCGAATCGAGCGAGACCAGAATAGTGACCACGGGCGTATTGAGCGGCGCAAAGCCGACGAACGAGGCGATATGCTGTGTCGGCGAATAGCGGCCCGTGGCAGGGTCAATCTTTTGTGCCGTGCCTGTCTTGCCGGCGGAGGTGTAGCCTTCCAGGCGCGCCAGCTTGCCCGTGCCCTCTCGCACGACTCCTTCGAGCAGCCGGCGAAGCGTCGCCGCCGTGGCGGGGCGCACCACACGCCGCGGCG